>JAZUAW010000098.1:0-70973 GCA_045638225.1 Faecousia sp.
AAACGCGCCTGCGGGCGCAGTGGCGTGGGAATCCCCCGGTTAGACGGGAAATGTGACAAAAAGCGCCCGGTAACCTTAGGGGATTGCCACGTCGCCTTCGGCTCCTCGCAATGACACCTCTTTTGTAAACAACAATTTATCTTCCTATTGCTTCCTTTCCACGCTGCACACAGCGAACCCGCCTTTTTGTTCCCCCAGTACCGTGGAGACAAAATACCGCATATCATCCATAGCGTGATCGTTTTCCTTTTTTACCCGATCCCCACCAGCCTGCAAATCCCATACGTAGCTGTCCATTTCCCGCAGGCAATCGGCGCAGCCCTGACAGATCACCACACTACCCTTTTTTAAGTGATCCGCCGTCAGCCGAATACCGGCCAGCACATCATTGTTGGCCTTCTGCACCCGATGTCCCCGCCGCCGCAGCACCTCCATAAAGCTGGCAGCGGAAGGGTCTACAATCACCGCTGTAATGGCCCTCTCCCCCGCCAGATTTTCCAGTGCATCAGCATATTCCGCATCAGTCATCTGCCGTTTTTTCACCCGGGAATCAAAATAAAATTCCTTGATCCGATACCAAATGCCGCCCCGCAGCCCCCACAGCCCCATGGATGTTGGATTGACCGTACCATAATCACAGGAAATGTAGTAACGCTCCAACGGCTCTTTGGGCGGCAGGCGCACCATATCCGGCTCAAAAAAGTCGTATACCCGACCCTCCGCCTGCACCCATTGTCCCAACACGAACCGCCGATAAAACACGCCGCTGTACAGTTTTTCATACCGCTGCCGGATCGCCTCTGTCAGCGAGGGATTGTCCTCCATGGTAAAATGCAGCCGCAGACAGTTCCGGCGCTCCGCTTCCAGAATCCAGTTTTTGTAAAACCAATGCTCCGGCCCGGCAGGATTGCAGTTAAACCACAGGCGGCTGCCCGCCACGGAGCATCTTGCGCAAGCCTGCTCCACAAAGCTGCGGGGCATCAGTGCCACCTCATCCAAAAGCACCCCCGCAAAGGTGATGCCCTGAATAAGACTTGCCGAGCTCTCATCCCGGCCGCCGAAGGTGTAAAACTGATTTTCGTGACCCAAAAACCGCAGCGTGATCAGATTTTCGGTCCGTTTTTCCTTCCAAACTGCCCCCATGGCCTCCAATTTCGGCAAGATCTCCGATAGCACATTGCGCCGTAGCGAGCCGATGGTCTTACCGCAGATGCCAAACCGTTGCCCATCAAAGCAAGCGCTGGCCCACAGAAAAAAGGACAAACCCATGGCCATGGTCTTCCCCGATCGCACCGCCCCATCACAGACGATGGCCTCATACTTTGCATCCGAAGCACCGGGCATCCACCATGTCAGCACCCTGCGCTGCTTTGGGGAAAAGCCTGCATAGCTCATGATTCCTCACCGCTTTCCCGCAAAGCCCGCAAAAAGGCTTCCGCGCCACCTTTATCGTCCCCCGCCACCAGCGCCAACTGCTCCAATGCCTTCAGCCGGTCGATCAGCTTAATTTCCACCGTGCCCTTTTCATTGCGCTTGATCTCGCTTAGCAGCGAAAGATCCAGCCGACTCAGCTTCGGGTCATCCTCCAGCGCCAGCCGCACACAGTCGTTGGCCTTGCCGAAGGCCAGCTCCGCCAACCGCCGTGTCACATCCTCCCGGCGAATCTCACCGGCCTGAATCCGCTGGCGCAAGGTTTTCTCTTCCTTCTCCTGTTCCATTTCCTCCCTCCTTTTCACCCGTACCCCCTAAAAGCACAAAAGTTGCACGCAAACGTGCAACCGAGAAAAAATATTTTCAAATTTCCGTTTATTCTTTCGCTCTTCTACCCACCCTGTCATCCCCAGCGAGCGAAGCCCGTCGAAAGATCGCCCCCCTCTACGCCCGAAAAGGCGGACTCTTTGTCTCCACAGTCTGCGGCCGCTCCGCTCAGAATGACATATTGGCAGAATACGAAATATCAATATGCCTGTTTTCTCCTCTGATTTCTGTTTTTTGATTGACAAACATCCCCAATTAGGGCTATAATAATTTGGTATATCGCAATTTATCCTATAGGAGGATTTATCAATATGTGCAATGCATGCAAGGGTAATTATTACATTACCACCCCCATTTACTATCCCTCTTCCAACCTGCACATCGGCCACGCCTACTGCACCGTAGCCACCGATACCATGGCCCGCTATAAGCGCCTGCAGGGCTACAATGTGTGCTTCCTCACCGGCACCGACGAGCATGGTCAGAAGATCGAGGACAAGGCCAAGGAAGCCGGCGTCACCCCCCAGCAGTTCGTCGATAACACCGTTCTGGGCGAGAAGGGCGTGCTGGACCTGTGGAAGCTGATGAACATCTCCCACGACCGTTTCATCCGCACCACCGATGACTACCATGTGGAGGCCATCCAGAAGATCTTCAAGATGATGTACGAGCGTGGCGACATCTATAAGGGTGAATACGCCGGCAAGTACTGCAAGCCCTGCGAGTCCTTCTGGACCGACAGCCAGCTCGTCGACGGCAAGTGCCCCGACTGCGGCCGTGAAGTCCAGGATGCCAAGGAAGAAGCCTACTTCTTCCGTCTTTCCAAGTACGCTGACCGCGTCCGGGACCTGCTGGAAAACACCGATTTCCTGCAGCCTCGCAGCCGCGTCCACGAAATGGTCAACAACTTCATCAAGCCCGGCCTCAATGACCTCTGCGTCAGCCGCACCAGCTTTACCTGGGGCGTGCCGGTGGACTTCGACGAAGGCCACGTGGTCTACGTTTGGATCGATGCCCTCTTTAACTACATGACCGCTCTGGGCTTCCAGAACGATGCCAAGACCGGTCTGGAGGAATTCTGGCCCGCTGATGTTCACTTTGTGGGCAAGGAAATCGTCCGTTTCCATTCTATTATCTGGCCTGCCATGCTGATGAGTCTGGATCTGCCCCTGCCCAAGAAGGTCTACGGCCACGGCTGGCTGAACTTCAACGGCGAGAAGATGAGTAAGTCCCGTGGCAATGTGGTGGATCCCTATATCCTGGCCGAGCGCTTTGGCGTGGATGCCCTGCGTTTCTTCCTGCTGCGCACCTTCCCCTTCGGTTCCGACGGCAACTTCACCAATGAGCTGTTGATCAATACCATCAACGTGGATCTGGCCAACACCCTGGGCAATCTGGTCTCCCGCACTGTAGCCATGAACCAGAAGTACTTCGGCAGTGTCCTGCCCACCGGCGGCGAAATGTCCGAGCTGGATAGCGACCTGAAGGCCCTGTCCGATGAAGTGGTTGCCGCTTATCAGAAGCATATGGACGGCTTCCAGTTCTCCAATGCCCTCAGCGAAGTCTTCCGCCTGCTGGACCGCGCCAACAAGTATATCGATGAAACCACCCCCTGGATTCTGGCTAAGTCCGAGGAAACCAAGCCTCGCCTGCTGCAGGTCATGAAGAACCTGTGCGAGGCCATCCGCATCGCTGCTATCATGCTGACCCCCTTCATGCCCGCATCCTGCGAAAAGATTCTGGATCTGCTGAATGCAAAGGCTGAAAGCCGCACTTGGGATGCCCTGCACTTCTGCCTCTGCAACCAGTGCAGCTGGAACACCACCGTGGGCACCCCCCTGTTCCCCCGCATCGATATGGAAAAGGAGCTGAAAGAATTGGAAGAACTGTCCAAGCCCAAGTCCCCCATCGAAATTGAGCCCTACGGCGAAGAGACCGTGGATTTCGATACCTTCTGCAAGTCTGATTTCCGTGCCGTAAAGGTGCTGGATTGCCAGAATGTCAAAAAGTCCGACAAGCTGCTGCAGTTTACCCTGGACGATGGCAGCGGCAATCCCCGCCAGATCCTCTCCGGCATCGCCAAGTTCTACAAGCCTGAGGAGCTGATCGGCAAGACTCTGGTGGCCATCACCAACCTGCCTCCCCGCAAGATGATGGGCCGCGAGTCCTGCGGCATGCTGATCTCCGCTGTGCACACTGACAATGGCGAAGAGAAGCTGAACCTGCTGATGGTCTCCGACGCCATCCCCGCCGGTGCAAAGCTCTGCTAATAAAAACGCCTCCGGAACCGCAAGTTCCGGAGGTTTCCTTTTGCCTATGCGGCTTCCAAGTTTTCAAAAAAACTATCGACGAACGTCCATTGGCGTGGTATAATGAAAAGCAAATTGACGAAAGGGGGCGTTTTCATGCCGCAACAAGGAAATAAAGTGCCTTGCAGCATCGGTCTGCTGGCCCATGTGGACTCGGGAAAGACCACCCTTTCCGAGGCTTTGCTCTATGTTTCCGGTGCCCGCCGCAGCTTTGGTCGGGTGGATCACGGTAACGCCTTTCTGGACACCCACTCTTTGGAGCGCCAGCGTGGCATCACCATTTTCTCCAAGCAGGCCCTGCTCGAAACAGAAAACCACCGCTTCACCTTGGTGGACACCCCCGGCCATGTGGATTTTTCCGCCGAAATGGAGCGCACCCTGCCCATTCTCGATTGCGCCGTGCTGGTAGTGAGCGGCACCGACGGTGTACAGGCCCACACATTGACTCTGTGGAAGCTGCTGCAGGCCTACCACGTACCCACCTTCCTCTTTATCAATAAGATGGATCTTCCCGGCACAGAGAAAACAAAACTGCTTGCCCAACTGCAGGCCCGCCTTAGCCCCGCCTGTCTGGATGTGACGGCAGAGGACTTCCGGGAGAACGCCGCTCTCTGTGACGAAGCCCTGCTGGAAAACTACCTTGCCGGCGGCGAAGTATCCGACAGCCATATCCGCGCCCTTGTCGCCGCCCAAAAGCTGTTCCCCTGCTGCTTTGGCTCGGCGCTGAAACTAACCGGCATGGAAGAATTTTTGCAAATACTGGACCGTTCCGCCCCCTATCAAGCTTACGGCCCGGATTTTTCCGCAAAAGTCTATAAAATTTCCCGTGACGAGCAAGGCGCCCGGCTCACTTGGCTGAAAGTCACCGGTGGCACACTGCGCGTCCGCAACCCCATCGGCGAAGAAAAGGTGCAGCAGCTCCGACTCTATTCCGGCGAAAAATTCACCCTCTTGGAGGAAGCTGCCGCAGGCACACTGTGCGCGGTGACCGGTCTCAGCAAAACCTATGCCGGTCAGGGTCTGGGCACAGAGCCCTCCGCCCCTAAGCCAGTGCTGCAAAGCGTCATGACCTACCGGGTGGAATGCCCTGGCGATCCTGCCCTGCTTATGCCGAAATTGCGGCTTCTGGAGGAGGAAGACCCCCAGTTGCGGCTGGTTTGGGATAGCGAAACCAAGCAGATCTCTGTGCAGGTCATGGGTAAAGTGCAGCTGGAGGTGCTGAAAAATCTGGTTGCCAGCCGTTTCGGCGTAGAGATCACCCTGTCCAACCCCAAAATCTGCTACTTGGAGACCATCGAGAATACCGTCGAGGGCGTGGGCCATTTCGAGCCTCTGCGCCACTATGCCGAGGCCCACATTCTCTTGGAGCCTCTGCCCCGGGGTGCCGGCTTGCAATTTGACACCACTTGCTCCACCGATGTGCTGGATTTAAACTGGCAGCGGCTGATCCTCACCCACATGGCAGAAAAGACCCATCGTGGCGTGCTGACCGGTGCCCCCATCACCGATATGAAGCTGACCCTACTGGTGGGCAAAGCCCACTTAAAGCATACCGAAGGCGGTGACTTCAGACAAGCCACCTACCGTGCCATACGTCAGGGTCTGATGCAGGCCAAATCCCAGCTTTTGGAGCCTTGGTACAGCTTCACCATCACCGCCCCCACCGAATCCATTGGCCGTGCCATCACCGAGATAAGAGCCATGGGCGGCGAATTTGACCCACCGGAAACCACCGATGAACTGTCCGTACTGAAAGGCCTGCTGCCTGCCTCTGAACTGGGCGACTACGCCCAAGTGCTGGCCGCCTACACCCAGGGCCGTGGTCAGCTGCAAGTCTCCCTCCACGGATATCTGCCCTGCCATAATGCCGATGCCGTCATTGGGGCCGCCGGTTATGACCCGGAGGCAGATCTGGAGAACACCCCCGATTCCGTATTCTGCGCTCATGGCGCAGGCTTTACGGTCAAGTGGGACCAAGTCAAGGCCCATATGCATCTGGAAAGCGGCCTGAAAGAAGAAAAAGCGCCCCAAATCGTCACCCGCAATCTGCGCTATGACGATATGGAGCTGGAAAAAATCATGGAGCGGGAATTTGGCCCCATCAAGCGACCCCAGTACCAGCCCAGCAACCGCCCCGCTACTGAACTTTTGACCATCCGCCCGCCCAAGCAGCAGTATCTGATCTGCGACGGCTATAATCTGATCTTTGCCTGGGATACCTTGGCCAACACGGCACAAACCGATCTGGAGGCTGCCCGGCGGCAGCTTTGTGACCGTCTATCCAGTTACGCTGCCTATAAAAAGATCCGCCTTGTAGTGGTCTTTGACGGCTATAAGGTCAAGGGCAACCCCGGCGAAAAAGGCGAATTTGCCGGCATTCAGGTGGTCTACACCAAGGAAAATCAGACCGGCGATGCCTATATCGAAGGTCTGCTGGCCCAGATCGGCACCAATTACAATGTAAGAGTCGCCACCTCTGACGGTCTGGTGCAGCTAAGCTCTGTGCGCAGCGGCGTACTCCGTGTCAGCGCCCGGGAACTGCTTGCCGAACTGGAAACCGTCGAAAAGGAAATGAAAGCCCATTTCCATAAATGAACAAGAGCGCGTTGCTTTCGCAACGCGCTCTTAGTCTTTATTTCGTGCCAAAAATGCGGTCGCCGGCATCGCCCAGACCGGGCACAATGTAGGCATGATCGTTCAGGCATTCATCGCAGGCAGCCAGATAAATATCCACATCGGGATGGGCTTCCTGCACGGTCTTAATGCCCTCGGGGCAACCAATGATGTTCATCATAATGATCTGCTTGCAGCCACGGGCCTTCAAAAAGTCGATGGCCGCCACTGCGCTGCCGCCGGTAGCCAGCATGGGGTCCACAACGTAGACCTGGCGGTTCTCGATATCTTCCGGCAGCTTGCAGTAATATTCTACCGGCATATGGGTCTCGGGGTCACGGCACAGGCCAATGTGACCGATCTTGGCGGAGGGGATCAGATCCACCATAGCATCCACCATACCCAGACCTGCACGCACAATGGGCACAATAGCCAGCTTCTTGCCCGCCAGCATACGGCACTTTGCGGTCATGATGGGGGTCTCCACTTCCACTTCCACAGTGGGCAGGTTGCGGGTGGCCTCGTAGCACATCAGGCCTGCGATCTCATTGATGAGGGCACGGAATTCCTTGGTGCCGGTGTTCTTGTCACGCAGGATCGCCAGCTTATGCTGAATCAGAGGATGATCAAATACATGTACTGCCATAATGTTTCTCCTTTTATTCTTTGTTCATTTTCTCTAGTTTTTCCCGTTCTGCCTGACTCAGGCGCAGGTAATTGGGCTGCATGGCTTCCGCGTCGCCCGGTTCTCCTGCTTCGATGGCCTCCATCGCCGCCAGACCCACACCCACGGCACGCTGATGCATATGGCTCTCCATGGGCAGTACTAAACCGGGAACGGCGTCTTTCAAAGTCCTGTAGGTCAGTTCGCTGCCATCTCCCACCAAAAAAATAGGTTGCGGCATAGTCTTCAGCTCCTCTGCCAGATCACAGAGTGCAATGGCTCTGTCCTCGGCAATCCGCTCCAGGCAACCCTTCTCTGCCGCAAACACAGCATTGTAAACCTGACTGCGACGGGCATCCATCACAGCGCACACCGTCCCCTGGTAAGCACCCAGCCCCAGCGCCATACTCTTCAGCGTCGACACACCATGGCAGGGCACCTGCAAGCCCCACGCCAGACCCTTCGCCGCCGCCACGCCGATGCGCACACCGGTAAAGCTGCCAGGGCCTGCCGCCACCGCCACATGGGTCACAGCATTGGCCTCAAAGCCACATTGCTTTAGCATATCCTCCGCCATAACCATCAGGGTCTGGCTTTGGGTCAAGCCTGTATTCTGATAGCTTTCCCCCAGCAGCTTTCCGTCCTGAAACAAGGCAACGGAGGCCGCCTTGGCAGAGGTTTCAAAGGCTAAGATCAGCAAGGCACTCCCCTCCTTCTATGGTGATGCGACGACTTTCCTCGCCGATTTTTTCAATGTTGACCAAAATGAAGCTATCCAGCGCTTCTTCCACATTCTCGCTCCATTCCACGGCGCACACACCGCCCCGGTCCAGATAATCTTCCCAGCCGATGTCCCACAGGTCCTCGGCAGAACGAAGGCGGTACATATCAAAGTGGAACAAAGGCAGCCTGCCACCCAGGTATTCATTGACAATGGTATAGGTAGGGCTGGTGACCGGCTCCATATAGCCCAGCCCACGAGCCAAGCCCCGGGTAAAGGCGGTTTTCCCTGCACCCAAGTCGCCCCGATAGGCGATTACCGTGCCGGGCTTTATTACCTTGGCCAAGGCCTCCCCCACCGCTTCCGTCTGAGCAGGAGAATTGGTTGTGTATATCATAAAATTTCCTCGAAATTCAAATTTTCGGTTATCTCTCTGTTGCGGTGAAGTCGTCATACCTTCCCCCGGAGGGAAAGTATGCGCCTGCGGCGCTATACAGCATGTTAAATCCCAATTTATTGGGCATTCTTCAACTTTTCTGCCTGGTCAGCAGTAGCAAGCGCATCGATCAGCTCATCGATATGCCCATCCATGATGGCATCGATCTTATAAAGGGTCAGGCCGATGCGGTGATCGGTCACCCGTCCCTGGGGGAAATTGTAGGTGCGGATTCGCTCATTGCGCATACCGGTGCCCACCTGGCTGCGGCGCAGACCATCATTTTCCGATTGGACACGGGTCTGCTCGATCTCATAGAGTTTGGATGCCAGCATCCGCATGCATTTTTCCCGATTCTGCAGCTGGCTGCGTTCCTCCTGACAAGCCACGACAATGCCGCTGGGCTTGTGAATCAGGCGCACAGCGGAAGATGTCTTGTTAACGTGCTGACCGCCGGCGCCCGAGGCCCGATAAACCTGCATTTCGATGTCCGCAGGGTCGATTTGCACATCCACTTCCTCCATCTCCGGCAGCACAGCCACCGTAGCCGTGGAGGTGTGGACACGGCCGCCGGACTCGGTTTCCGGCACTCTCTGGACCCGGTGCACGCCGGATTCATATTTTAAGCGGCTGTAAGCTCCCCGACCGTTGACCACAAAGTCCGCTTCCTTTACACCGCCCAGCTCCGTGTCGCTGTAGTTCATCAGTTCAATGCTCCAACCCATGCGGGCGGCATACATGGAATACATCCGGAACAGGCTGTGCGCGAACAGAGCGCTTTCCTCACCACCCACGCCGCCTCGGATCTCCACGATGACACTTTTTTCATCATTGGGATCTTTGGGAAGCAGCAGGATACGCAGCTGATCTTGCAGTCGCTCCATTTTTTCTTTCGCTTCCGCATAAGTTTCCTGACACAGCGCTTTCATTTCCGGGTCCGCCATCAACTCCTGGGCATCCATCATATCCCGCTGGACGCTGCGATAGGCCATATAACATTCTATAATGGGCTCCAAGTCGTTTTTCTCCCGCAGCAGGGCGGCAGCTTTTTTCGGATCGCTATAAAAATCCGGCTGCTCAGACTTGGCACAGAGCTCCTCATAGCGGCCATACACCGCCTGCAATTTATCCAGCATCACATTCGCTCCTAAAAAACTTCATACACAGGTATTATACCAACTTTTGCGGCAAATGTAAAGAGTTTCAAATTTTCGTTTAGCAAGCAATTCCACCGTAGGGTGGAGGCATGCCCCCGCCCTGCGGTGGTTATTGCAGCGAAGCGACAAATCCCAATTTATGCAAAAAACAGGCCGCTTACGCAGCCTGTTTTTGTTTTAGCCAACCTGATTTTCGTTAGAATCCACATCGCCGGTACTATAACCGAAATACATATCCAAAATTTGCTTGGCTACATCCGCCAGCCGTCCGCCACCGCCGCCGGTTTTTTCACCGTAGACCGCAATGGCGATGTGGGGATCATTGGCCGGTGCGAAGCAGATAAACGACGCATTGTCCGATGCGGCCGGATTATCTTCCGCCGTACCGGTCTTGGCTGCCACCTGAATGGGATAATTCTTAAACACGGAATAGGCCGTACCGCCACTCATATGGGTCACACGGGTCATACCATCGAGATAGGTCTCATAAGCCGTCTGAGAAATGGTCAGCGTGCTAAGCACCTGAGCCTTATTCTCATGGACCACTCTGTGATAATCCGACGACAGTACCCGATCCAGGAAGGTAGCCTTATACCGCAGACCCCGGTTACCAAGACCCATGGCATAGCTAGCCAGCTGCATAGGTGTATAGCGATGGAACGACTGACCAATACCCGCCATGACCTGATCCGCCGCATACCAACCGGCCGAATCGGTACCGGCAAACAGTTTTTTCTTGGTTTCGGGATTGGCACGCTGGCCCTTACTCTCATACAGCTCCACACCGGTATACTCACCAAGACCCAGTGCCTTGGCCACCGCATCGATTTTGTTCATATTACCCATGCGATCTGCTAACTCATAGAAATAGTAGTTGCAGGAAACCTTCAGAGCATGCGCCGCGTCCACGTTGGTGTGATAATTACCATAGTTGGTAAAATACATGCAAGCCGGCCGGAATCCGCTGTACTTATCGTACACGCCCCGGTCAGCAATCATCTCATCGGGGGTAATATAGCCCGAATCGATGCCCGCAATGACCATAGCCGGCTTAAAAGTAGAGCCGGGAGGATATTTATTGTTCAGCGCCCGGTTGACCAGCGGATCATAATCCGCATTGACGATCTCATTCCAATTTTCAAACAGTTTGCTGGGATCATAGGTCGGATAGCTGGCGCACACCAGCACCTGACCAGTGCGCGTATCGATGGCCACCACAGCGGCGCCTTCACAATCCTTGCCATCGCCGGTGTTGGATACCGGGTCACGCAGGTCTGCCATCATATTGGCCAGTGCGTCCTCCGCCACGATCTGCATCATCAGATCAATAGAGACCTCCACATTCTTGCCAGCCTTGGGCTCTTCCTCGTAGTAAGACTGCACCACCGTGCCATCTTTGGTGACCACATCTACACGGACACCATCGGTGCCGTGCAGATATTCCTCAAAGGCCAGCTCAAAACCGCTTTGACCCACCAGCGCATCCATAGCGTAGCCCAGGGGCTTATACTGCGCCCACTGATCGGCGCTCATAGCGCCGATATAGCCCAGCACATGGGCCGCGTAGGTGGTCTTATAAGTGCGGACCATAGTGGTTTCCACATTCAGGCCCGGCACACCCAGCTCCAGGATCGCTGCCAGTTGTTCTTCGGCAGCATCCTCCAAAAACACATAGTTGGGCAGATTGGTAATGCCGTTGCGCAGGGTCAGCTCATAGCGCAGACCCACCACCAACCGGGCATCCTCATCAGACCACTCCTTGGGAATGCCATAGCTTTCCCGCAGCGCCTGCATCAGCAGCGGCGCGGTAATGTCCGAATCCAAGTCGCCACGGTTGACCAGAAACGCCTGAAAATAGGCCTGCCAAGCCGCGGAATAGTCGCTGAGGGTATATTCGAAGGGCCACGTGTTTGTAATGGGGAAATGGTCGTCATATTCAATGCCCATTTCCCGGCACAGCAGCGCCAGTTCCAGCAAACGCTCGTTGGGATTGCCGCAACCCAAAATCACATAGTGATTGAATACCAGATCATAGCTGGCACGATTGGTCACCAATACATTGCCGTTGGTGTCCACAATATCGCCACGGGCCGCCCGGACACGGGTGCGAGTGGTGTAGGTGGTGATATTGTTGATCTTATCTTCGAAATCCGGCACCTGTTTTCTGTAGAGCTGAAAAGCAAAAAAGCCCAGCACCAGAGCCACAGCCAGCAACAAAATCACCGCGCGCAAACGGGTTATTCTTTCCATGTTTCGCCTCCGATCTTGCCAATGGCACGGGCAATGGGATAAGCAACAGGCACCGCAGCCAAGCTGATCACCGCTGTCAGCAGCGCAGCCAGCGTCCACTGAGAAACCGTGTGTTTCAGAAACAGACCAATGCCGTGCAACGCCAGCTCATAGCACACCATGCCCAGCGCGGTGCTCAGCAGAATGGAGAAAAAGCCCTTGCGCAAGCAGGCCTGCCGGAATATGGCCGCAAAAACGGCGATCACCGTCACCAGCGGCACTACATAGGGGCCCTGGGCACTGCCGGAAAAAAAGTACAGTACCGATGCCACCAAAGAGAAGATGCTGCCGGATTCTGCGCCCTGTAGCGCCGTAATCATCAAAATCACGCAGGGCACCAGATCCGTACCCGCACCGAAAATATCCAGCCGGAACACCATCACATCCTGCACCAGCAGCGCCAGCAGGCACAGCAAGCCAAACAGCGTCCAGCGCAGCAGGCCGAAACGCTGCCGCTGGCTCAGCAGCAGTTTTTCAAAATTGCCGGAACCTTCCGGATCCGGTCGAAACTCGTAATCTCTTGCCACAACCTACCTCACTTAATTGGCTTCGTAATCCGTGATGATAAAAATCTGCTCCAATTCCGCAATGTCAGCCGCAGGCCGAATATAGGCATATTTGGCCACGCCCGAATCTTCAAAACCAGCGTCCACCACATAACCCAGCACCAGATTTCTGGGATACACCGTCGAACCGGAGGTCACTACCAAGTCATTGTTTCGGATCACGGCGGCGCTGGCCAGATAGTCCATGCGCATCAGATCCTTGTGTCCGCTGGTGTAGCCGCCGGACACGATGCCGTCATAGCCGCTTTCGGCAATGGTAGCGCTGATGCCCAGCGCCGAGTCCAGAACCGTGCGGATCACCGCGTAATTGGGCCCCACTTCCATCACAAGGCCCACCACATTGCCGTTTTCCGTAATGGCGCACATGCCCTCCTGAATACCGGCATTACTGCCCCGATTAATGGTCAGGGTGCTGACCCATTCATTGGAGGAGCTGCGGGCGATGATGTAGGCATCCACCACCTGGAAGTCCTCGTTGTTTTCCAGCAGCTCCGCCAGAGCCTTTAGCCGCTCATTTTCCCGGCGCAGGGCATCTGCTTCCAACGCTTCCTCCTGAATCTGGGCCAGTTGCTGCCGCAGCGCGGCATTTTCCGCCTCCAGCTGTTCATAGCGGAAAATATAATCGTAGATCTGCTCTGCCTGATTCATCACCGCGTTGGCGCCGCTGCGCAGGGGTGCCAGCAACGTCTGCACGATGGTGCTGGGAATATTTTTTCCCGTCAGACCGCTGACCACGCCCAAAAGCGCCGCAATCAGCAGCGATACGATCATCACCACCCGGACCCGGGTGCTAAAAAAGTGTCTCATAGAAATTCTCCCATGATCTGCGGCGCCAACGCTTTCAGCACCTGGCCCAGACGGCACACCGGCAGACCCATCACATTATAATAATCCCCCGTCATTCTCTCGCAGAACAGGGCCGCGCCGCCTTGAATGCCGTACGCGCCAGCCTTGTCCATAGGTTCACCACTTTCCACATAACGGCGGATTTCCCTATCGGACAGTTCCCGGAAGTGCAGATCCGTCCCTTCCGTAAAAACAGTTTCCTTGTCGCCACAGAGCACCGTCACGCCGGTCATCACCTGATGATCCCGGCCCGACAGCATCCCCAGCATCTGGACAGCTTCCTCCTTAGAATGGGGCTTGCCCAGAATTTTTCCGCCCACTACCACAATGGTATCAGCGGCAATGAGCACATCTTCTGCCTCTCTTGGCACTGCCAGCGCCTTTTTGCGGCTTATGGCAGCCACGGCTTCCGCCGCCGGCAGATTGGGGTCCATTGTCTCATCAATATCCGCCACCCGCACGGTAAACGGAATGCCAAACAGGCCCAAAAGTTCCCGCCGCCGCGGCGACTGGGACGCTAAGATCAGGTTCATAATTTATCCTTTCAAATTATCGTTTATCGTTCCGATTTCCACCATTCGTAGGGCGCGGCATCCCTGACGCGCCGCGGAAAAATGTTTCATTTTTCCAATTTCCGAAGGAAATCAATGGGATAATCGGCGTTGGCGATGTCAATTTGCCCCGCAAATTGACCGGCGCGTCAAGGATGCCGCGCCCTACGGGGTGTACGATAAATCCCAATTTATCTGAATTTTACTCCAATCCCCGCAGGTACAAACCTCTGGTGCAAGCGCCGGGGTCAAAGGGAGTATGGGTGATGCAGGAACCCACCACATGATCCACTTCCTTGGCATTTTCCGTAGTAAAATGCAGCCGCATGGCCCACAGACCCAGCCGGGCCAGATCATTCTGCCGATCCAGCCAATTGAGCTTCTTTCCGTTGAGCAGCACGCTGCGGCAGGAATTGCCGTCCCGGATCACCGGGAACTCCGCGCCGGTCTTATCCATCAGCTTTGTTGTACCCATATGGCAAGCGCATTCGCCGGTCTTGCCCTTAAAGAGGCAATTTTCCGTGACCATCAGCGGCAACCGGCCATAGGCCAACAACTCGCAGGGAACCGCCTTGCTGATATCCCGCACCTGGGGCAGGGTCATTTCAAAGCTCAGCGTAGCAGAACGCAGTTCCAGATCACGCAATGTCTGCATAGACAGGGAGTTATAAATATTCAAACCGAAATCGCCCCGGATTTCCATACCCGCCTCCCTGGCCGGGATCAGCAGGCCAAGATTGCCCACCAGTACCTGCCGGACACCTTGGGCGCGCACCACCCGCAGTGCCTCCCGGATGGCGTTCATTTCGCCATCGTGGACAATTCGGGGCAAGGATGCTGCCACCGTCACACGACGGGCCAGCTGCTGGGTAAAGTCCGGGTCAGCCGCCAAAATATGCAGCGGCACATACAGCACCGCAGGGTTCAGCTTCAGCATTTTGGCTGTGATCTGCTCCCGCGTGGTGACAGACACCGTAAAATCAGGCCGTTCCCGATTGCCGGTGAAATGGGGCATTTTCCGCAGCCGCAGCAGCATAGCGGTATCTCGTCTGCCTCGCAGGGCTGTCAGTTGGTTCAGCGCGTCCCGCCGCAGAGCATTGATGGCCGCGGCAGACAGGGTCAGGCCCGGCGTGATTTCGCTGGTCACCACACCGCAGTGATAGGGCGTGCCGCCGGTCTTTGCCAAACGTTCCGCCAAAGTTTCATGGGTCAGCAACTGGGTACGGGCCTGCTGGGGTACAGGGCCATTGACCGTGCAGCTGCGTCCGGACGGATCAGTAACGGTGAGGCTGCTGTATTCCGGGCAGATCACCGCATGAAATTTCACATCCACCAGCTGATTTTCTACCGCCTCATAGCTCTGGCGGGCCAAACGCAGCCAAGTGGGATCCTCTGCCTTTTCCTCCCGGATGCCAAACATTCCCTTGCCCAGATTGCCGGTATAGTAACCGTCAGTGAAGCCCTGCCGGTTAAACGCCGTCAGCAGCGCGTCCATCATGGGCTTGCTGACGCTGCCGGTATCCAAGGCCTTGCGGTATACATCTGTGACAGCCGCCACATATTCCGGCCGCTTCATGCGGCCCTCCAACTTAATGGAAGCCACGCCCATCTGATCCAGTTCCCGCAGATAAGCCACCAGACAGTTGTCCTTCAGGCTCAGCGGATACCGGTTTTCCCGGCGACTGTAGCCATAGCACTGGCGGCAGGGCTGGGCACAGCGTCCCCGGTTTCCGCTTCGGCCACCGATGGCGCTGGAGAGATAACATTGGCCCGAATAGCTCATGCACAGAGCGCCGTGGGCAAAGACCTCGATCTCGATGGGGCTGTTGCGGCAAATATTGCGAATCTCCTCCCGGCTCAGCTCCCGACTCAGAACCACCCGGCTCAGACCCATGGCTGCGCAGAACAGCACACCCGGCAGACTGTGAATGGTCATCTGGGTGGAGCCATGGATTGGCACTTTCGGCGCGATCCGGCGGCACATCTGCACCACGCCCAGATCCTGGACGATAAAGGCATCCACGCCGCTGGCGGCAGCATGGCGAATGAGCTCCGTGCACTCCTCCGTTTCCCGGTCGGAAACCAGGGTATTGAGGGTCAAATGTACCTGAACGCCACGAATATGGCAGTATTTAATGGCCTCAGTAAGGGTCTGAGGCGTGAAGTTTTTTGCACTCTGGCGGGCATTGAATGTGCCGCAGCCAAGATATACGGCATTTGCACCATTCTGCACAGCAGCGTACAAAGCCTCCATAGAGCCCGCAGGGGCCAGCAATTCAATCATAGCAATACTCCCGTATGGTATACTTGGATACATTATAACACAATCCCCTGCGCAACGCTACCCTGTTAACATAAATTTTGCAGAAATTTCTCATTTTCATCCGACAAAAAACATCCCACGGCTTTCGCCGTGGGATGCAAGAAAAATTCCATTATTTCTTAACCTTCAGCTGCTTCTGGAGCCAATCCTTGCCGTTGACAAAACGCTCAACAATGAAGCTCACCACATAGTCGCCGGCGGCATTAACCATAGTAGCGGGAGGATCCACCAGGTTGCCCAGCGCCAAGGCGATGGGGTAAGCAATGGCCAGCTGCTCGGGGAAGAAAATGGTGCACAGCACCAGTTCGCCGGTACCGCCGCCGCCGGGAATGCCGGACATGGCAACAGAGGAGAACACAGCAACCAGAATCGCCAGGATAGCCTCGCCGGTGCCAAAGTCCTTACCAAATACGCCGAACAGGAAGGCAACCTTGATGATGGCGCTCATAGCAGAGCCATCCATATGCATGGTAGCGCCCATGGGCAGAACCACATTGGAAACTTCCTTGGTGATGCCGGTCTTTTCAGCGGCTTCCATGTTGGTGGGGATGGTAGCAACGCTGGAGCAGGTGCCGAAGGACACAGCAGCGGGCTTAAACAGGTGCTGGAACATAACCTTGGCACCGCCCTTGCCACCGCCGAAACGGGCATAGACAGGGAACATGGCAAACATGTAAACAAAGCTCAGCACATAGTAGATCGCCAGGGTCTTGGAGTAGTCGCCGATGAGCTGGGGGCCGTAGGTTGCCACCAGGCAAGCGAAGAAGCCGAAGAAACCGATGGGTGCGTAGTAAGAAACCAGCTTCACCATGTTCATCAGCGCATCGGTGGCGCTGGCCAGGAACTTGGCAACGATGGTTTCCTTGCCGCCGGACATCTGCACGCCGAAGCCAAAGAGAACAGCGAACACGATCAGAGGCAGGATGGCTCTGCGGCTGAGCAGTTCATTGAAGTCAGGCTTAGTGAAGAAGGCAACGATCATCTCGCCCAGGCCCATAGCCTCGCCCACATCGCCTTCCACAGCCTCGTAGCTGCTGGAAACCAGGGGGAAGATGCGGCAGACGATGTACATAATAATGGCAGCGACGGCAGCGGTAACGAAGAAGGATGCCAGGGTCACGCCCATCAGCTTGCCTGCCCGCTTGGCATTATCCATGTTGGCAATGGCGGAAGCGATGGAGCAGAACACCATGGGCACCACGATGCAGAACATCATGTTGACGAACAGATTGCCCAGAGGCTCCAGCACGGTTGCACCGGGCCAGAACGCACCGGTGATGCAACCAGCCACGATGCCGATCAGCATGAAGATGATGAAGCCATAATTTTTCAGAAAGTTTTTCATAACACTTACCTCCCGGTAATTTTCTCTTACATTATACACAGCACCTCTTGCAAAATAAACGCATTTTATGCTATACTTATTGCAAATCGTGCTATTTGGCATGTCCCATTCAGGAGGATGCTTTATGTCTAACGAAAATTACGAGAAGAAAGGTTATCTGCTGGAGGATTTTCGCCTGTTCCACCTGCAGGGTGCCCAGGGTGTGAAAGCGGAATACCACTACCACGAATTCTGCAAGCTGCTGCTTCTGGTATCCGGCACCGGCGGTTACAGCGTGGAGGGCCAGCGCTATGCCCTGCAACCCGGCGACATTGTATTGGTGGGCAGCCGAGCCGTCCATCGCCCGGAGTTTTCCCCCGACGCCCCATACGAACGGATTATCATCTATATCGACCCGGATTTTCTGCGGCAACGCTCTACCGAAGATTGCGATCTTGCCGCTGTTTTTAGTGGGAAGGGCGGCCATATTCTGCGCTGCGCCAGGCCGCAACGGTTGCTGGCAATGGCTTCCGCACTGGAGCAGGAGCTTTCCGGCGCAGAATACGGCCATGTGATCCTCAGTGAGGCTGCCCTGCTGCGGCTATTGGTGGAGATCGGCAGGGAGCAAAGCAAGGAGGAGCATCAGCCCGAACCCCTTTCCCCAAAAGATGGACGCATCACCAAGTTGATGGACTACATCCGCCAGCACATTGCCGAGGATCTGTCCGTGGATCAGCTGGCGGAACAATGCTATCTGAGTAAATATCACTTGATGCGGCTGTTCCGGGCAGAGACCGGCCAGAGCATCTACCATTATTTGACCCAGCAGCGGCTTATGCAGGCCCGGGAACTGATCACCGGCGGTATGCGCACCACGGAAGCCGCCTTCCGATGCGGCTTTGCCACCTACAGTTCTTTCACTCGAGCCTATAGTAAACAATTTGGCGCCACCCCCACCGGCCGCACCCGCAGCGCCAAACGCCTGGAAGAAACCTACGAATAACAAATTGCTGTTTATCGCTCCGCTGCAACTGCTCGATAAACGAAAGTTTGAACCAGAAGAACACAAAAACTCCCCCGCAGCCCAAAAGCCGCGGGGGAGTATCTGTTTATCTGTCGCTGGGGAGCACACCGGAAATAATACCGGAAGTATCGGCATTATCATTCCTTTTCAGCAGAATACCTTCATCTGTGAAATTGTACTCTTCTCCGTCAATGATCTGCTTTCCTGTGACCATATGGCCGTTTTTATCGAAATAATAGGTCAGCCCGTCAATGTTCGCCCAGCCGATGGCCATCGTGCCGTCCGCACCAATATAATAGGTGCCCTCCGGCATGACCAGCCATGCGGTGACCATGGAACCATTGGCGTTGAAATAGTAGTACTCACCGTCGATGGCAACCCAGCCCGTAGCCAGGAATCCATCGTTGCCCTGATAATAGGTAATGCCGTCGACCTGGAAGAAGCCCATAGGCCGGATGCCATTCTCTACATAATAAGTACGGTCATTTTCTTCATACCAACCGGTCACGTCGCCGGCTGCGATCCAGCGAGCATAGAGGGTCATTTTCCCCTCCAGCACGTACTCCTCGTCCACCTTTTCGCCGTCAGCAGTATACCAACCGGTAAATACATAGCCCTCTCGCTGAGCGGCAGGCAATGCAGACAGAGGCTGACCCAGCGTCATCTCCGCTGCGTTCAGCTCCGAAACACCGCCAGCGGCATCGAAGGTAACACTGGCTGTTTCGCCCTTCTTGGCCACTACCTGGAAATCGGACTTCCACAGCTTGATAGTCTGCCACTCGGTCTGCAGCGCGCCATCGGCATAGTAGTGATTGCTCACTACCACTGCCAGCTCATAATGGTAGCTGCCAATATCCAGCAGCTTAAAAGTCAGCCGCTTGGCCACTTTGGATTTATACAGGGTGTAGTCATTCAAAGAAACCGGCGCATTGGCAGTCATCACATGGGCCATACCGGCTTCCGTGACCTGATAGACCTGGGCACGCACAGAGGCAATGGATACATACTGGCCGGTGACAGTACCCTTGATGTTGAAGCTGCTGCCTTCGGTCAGTACAGTGGGCGCCTTAACGCTGGCAACGGATACATCGTCATAGCGCATGGTCTGCACCTTGGTGTCATCCGCCCGGACATAACCGATCTGCGCATCCTCCACCTGGTACCAATATTCGCCCAGGGTGTTTCTGTACATACCAATCACACTCAGGCGCTCACCCTCCTGGAGCTGACGCACAGTTTGGGAGCGATCATCCACATCCGGCGTGCAGGGCGCGCTGTAGAGCGTGGTAGCGGTGGTGGTATTTGCATACAGATAGGACTCGAGGAATGTACATTCTTCCTGATAGGTCTTCAGGCCGAAATGGATCAGGCCTTCATATTGGCACCAGGAATTATAGGACTTGGCAAACTGGGCAATGGTGGCGGTAGCACACTCGCCCTCAGCATAGTACTTGCCGCCGATCTTCAAACCGAAGCTTTCAGCAAAATATACGATACCGTCAACGATGGCATAGATAAACACCGCGTGACCATACTTGCGGCCGGCAGAAGTGTTGGTCTTCTGGAAACCGATCATAATGTTGTAGGCATTTTCGGTGCCCTGGTTGGTAAGCACATTCAGCGCGGCTTCCAAATTATACTTGGAAGCGGAATACGCTTTGACCTTGTAGCCGCCGGAAGTATAATCCATCTTCTTGAAATAGTCATACTTATCGTTGCCGTCGGTACCCACCACCTTGGTGGTAATGCCAAGCACACGCATCTGCCAGTCCACAGCGGCGCCACACCAGCCATGGAAGGAGCTTCTGCCCGTCTTTTTCAGTGCCTGTTTATATGTAGACTCCACCAATGCGGAAATTCGCTCTGCTTCCGTTGTTGCTACAGATGATGCCGTGTTAGGGAGCAACGTGGCAAACAGCAGCACGGCCAGCAACGCAGAGGCGATCCGCAGGATCTTCTTGTGCATGAAAGCATTGTCCTTTCGTTTTGGTGTAAAATGTTAGATATTACCCGCCTAAAAAGGGCGTGGCAAAGCACGGTTCACATACCGCATTCGCGGAAATTATAGCACAGCCTAAAGCAAAAATCAAGGTTTTTATGTAAATTTCTTCCGGAACTTCCATGTTTTTTCCAGTTTTTTCACGAGAAAAGTATGAATTTCTTATGAAGTTATTACGAAATTATTAAGCTTAGTTCCCATCTCCCCTCTGCCTGCCTCCCAAATTTTATCAGAAACGCCCTTGCCTTTTCATTGACTTTTAGGCGTATTTGCTATATAATATGGTATCATCGGCTCATATATTGTGCATATTCTCAAAATCGAGTTTTCTTTTGCCAGCTCTTTTGGATGTTTGCCGGCAGGGGCTCCGTGTCCCTGCCGGCTTGATATCATATATCCCGACCGAGGAAAGAGAGGTCCCCCCATGAAAACAAAAATCTTAGCACTCGTTTTGGCGCTGATCATGGTATGTTCCATGGCAATGAGCGTCTCCGCCGCCGAAGGTGACAAGACCGGCGGGCTGGAGCTGATTGTCGGCAACGGCAAGGGCTCCGTGACCGTGGATGTCTATCTGCAAGGTGACGGCATCACCAACGGCAGCATCACCGTTACTTTTGATGCCACCGTGCTGACCGTAGCGGAGATCACCGTCTCCGACACCTGCGCCATGCACAGTGTCAACGCTGAGACCCCCGGCAGTATTACGCTGACTTGGGTCGGCAGTGAACTGGCCGCCGAAAAGGCCCTGATGATGTCTGTGCAGCTGGAAGTTGCAGAAGGCACTGTGCAGGACCTGACCTACACCGCAGTTGCTGATTGCTTTACTGACACCGAAGCGGTAGCAGTGGCTGCAACCAGCGTCACCGTGCCCTTCGAGCTCCCCGTGGACACCGCTGAACTGGAAAAGGCCATCGCCGCAGCTGAAGCCGTAGATGCCAGCCTGTACACCCAGGAAAGCTACGCTGCTGTGACCGCCGCTTTGAACAATGCTATGTCCGTTCTGACCAACGCCGACAGCACCCAGGAAGACGTCAACGCCGCCGTTAAGGCCCTGTATGACGCCATCGCTGGTCTGGAAGAAAAGGTTCCGGAAGTGGACTCTGCCAAACTGGAAGCTGCTGTCAAGAAGGCTTCCGAGCTGGACAAAACCATCTACACCGCCGACAGCTACGCCGCGGTAGACAAGGCGCTGGCCGAAGCCAAGGCTGTGCTGGCAAAAGAAACTGCCACACAGGCAGAAGTGGATACCGCTCTGAAGGCATTGGAAGATGCCATGGACGCCCTGAAGAAGATCGACACCGGTTCCGACACCGGCGATGATTCCAACATTTTCCTGTGGGCCGCCGTGATGCTGGCATCTCTGGGTGCCGCCATCGCTGTCATGGTAGCCATGATCCGCAGCGGCAGAGGCAAGCAGGTCAGCCGCTTCCTGTCCGTGCTGATCGTAACCGCTATGCTGCTTTCCATGGTTCCCGTCAATGGCCTTGCCATCGTCAAGGGCGAGAAGGGCGGTAAGCAGTCCTTCCTGGAAAATCTGAAGAATATTTTCAATTCCAACACACTGACGGTTGAAGGCGACGACAAAACCTTCGCCGGCACCATCAAGCAGGTGTTCGACCAGCTGCTTAACCTGAAGCAGGACCAGAATATGGACACCTCCGCCAATATGTATGCGCCCACCGATGTGGTCCGCATTCTGGTAGAGCTGGAAGGCGACTGCCTGCTGGACCAGGGCTACACCCAGAACCAGATCAGTGCAGGCGGCGCCCAGGTCGCCAATGACAGAGCCAAGCTGGAGACCGCCCAGAACTACGTAGCCCAGCAGATCGCTGCGCTGGCTGCTGAATCCAAGCTGGGCAGCACCACGGTCAAGTACAACTACACCGCTGCCCTCAACGGCATCGCCATGAGCGTGCCTTACGGCATTCTGGCCCAGATCCGGGCGCTGGACAATGTTAAGAGCGCCTGCATCTGCAGCCAATACCATGCACCGGAAGCCGCCTCCGAGGAAGCCGCTTCTCCCAATATGTACGCCACCTCCACCTCCTTCGGCTCTGCCCAGACCTGGCATGAGCTGGGCTACACCGGCCAGGGCATGACCATTGCCATTCTGGACACCGGTCTGGATATTGACCACCCCTCCTTCGTCGACGCTCCCGCCAATCCCCGCATGACCGCGGAAGACATCGCGGCTGTGCTGACCGAGCTGAACGCCTACACCCTCTTCTCCGAGACCAGTGCCATCCCGCTGGAGGCCGAAGACCTGTACCGCAACGAGAAGGTCCCCTACGGCTTCAACTACGCAGATAATAACCTGGAAATCACTCACGACTATGACCAGCAGGGCCCCCACGGCTCCCACGTTGCCGGCACTGCTGCAGCTAACAAGATCGACACCAGCGATGTGGTGGGCGTTGCTCCCGATGCCCAGATCATCGTGATGAAGCTGTTCGGCCAGAACGGCGGTGCCTACACCGATGACATCATGGCTGCCATCGAAGACTGTGTCCTGCTGGGCGTAGATGCCATCAACATGAGCCTTGGCTCCAGCGCAGGCTTTACCGATGAGTCCGCGCTGATCAACTCCGTATTCGGACGCATCTTGGAAAATGACATGGTGCTGGTGGTTTCCTCCGGTAACTCCACCACTGCAGCTACCGGCAATGCCCAGGGCACCAATCTGAACTACACGACCGACCCCGATAACGGTCTGGTCAGCTCCCCCGCCACCTACCTGGGCTCCACTGTTGTTGCCTCCGTGGAAAACACCCACGTGATGCTGAGCTACTTTGCAGCCGGCGAGGAAAAGATCCCCTTCTGGGATGCCAACTACACCTTCCACGAACTGGAAGGCACCTATGAATATGTAGTAATCCCCGGCTACGGCCGTGCCGAAGACTACGAGGGTCTGGATCTGACCGGCAAGGTCGCGGTGGTTTCCCGCGGCGGTGGC
This sequence comes from Faecousia sp., assembly GCA_045638225.1. Taxonomy (GTDB): domain Bacteria; phylum Bacillota; class Clostridia; order Oscillospirales; family Oscillospiraceae; genus Faecousia. Next base: position 23,534 of record JAZUAW010000098.1, read on the forward strand.
GATGATGTGACCTTCCTGGTCAAGCAGGAAAATGCATACCTGGCTGGCGCAGTAGCCCTGGTGGTTTATGACAACACCGACGGCATCTATCTGAACATGTATGACGGCGGTTTCCTGCCCAACGTATTCATCACCAAGAAAGACGGTGAGAGAATGCTGGCGCAGGCTGTAGACGGCGTGGGCACCATTCAGATCATGCCCGTAAATGCCCAGATCCCCGTGCCCTACTGGTATGCAAACGCAATGAGTGATTTCTCCTCCTGGGGTGTCACTCCCGACTTGCAGCTGATGCCCGACGTCACCGCCCCCGGCGGCAACATCTACTCCTGCATCAGCGACGGTGAATACGCCACTATGAGCGGCACCTCCATGGCCGCCCCACACATCACCGGCATGAGTGCCCTGGTGCTGCAGTATCTGCACGATGTGTACCCTGATCTGGACGACGCGGCCTATCACACCATCGCCGAATCCCTGGTCATGTGTACCGCCGTGCCGCTGATTGACGCAAACGGCGTTCTCTACTCCCCCAGACAGCAGGGTTCTGGCTCTGCCAATGTCTACAGCGCTATCACCTCTCCTGTCTATTTGACCAGCTATCAGACCGCCACCGGCGAGCTGACTCCCAAGGCTTCTTTGGGCGATGATCCCCAGCGCACCGGCTATTTCACCTTCTCCTTCGATATGCACAATCTGACCGGCAAGCCGCAGGTCTACACCCTGGATGGCAACCTGCTGACCGACCAGGTTCTGGAGCAGGACGGCAAGAAGTACATGAGCGAGACCGGCCGCAACCTGACCGGCGACGTCACCTTTGAAGTGCTCGATACCAAGCTCTACACCCAGTATGACATGAATCTGGACGGCCGCACCGACATGGACGACGTACAGTTTATGCTGGATGTGTTCAGCGGTCTGGCTACCACCACCGCTGATCTGGATGTAAACGGCGACGGCACTGCCAACACCATGGATGCCCAGGCGCTGTACCTGATGCTGCTGGCAGGCTTTGAGCCCCAGACTGTAGTAACCGTGCCCGCAAACGGCTCTGTTACCATCAATGTCACCGTGCAGCTGTCTGAGGAAGACATGGCCTACATGGATGCTCACTATGAAAACGGCATTTATGTGGACGGCTTTGTCCGGGCCTACGCCCAAACCGAGGACGGCGTGGATCTGAGTCTGCCCTTCATGGGCTTCTACGGTGGCTGGAACGAGGCCCCCGTCTTCGACATCGGCTGGTACTACGAAGACCAGGATATCGTGGAATACAACCGCTACCTGCATGTAATTTTCGCCACTCTGGGCAACAGCAGCGACTACGGCGGATTGGGCATGAACCCCTACATGCCCATGAAGAATGACCCCTACAATCCCGAGCACAACGTTCTGTCCCCCAACGGCGACGGCTACTACGATTACATCCCCGAAATGTACATCTCTCTGATGCGTTCGGCAGAACTTCTGGACTTCACCTGGACCGATGATGCCACCGGTGAGCAGATGTTCTATGATTACTACGCCTACGCCAGAAAGAGCTACTTTGTGCCGGCTTACGGCATGTGCGCACCCCTCATTTACAGCCAGGGTGGCCTGCAGCCCTACACCTTCTACGATGAAAACGGCAATCTGGAAGTCGAGGATCTGCAGCACCTGACCCTGACCATCCGTGGTTACCTGGATGACGGCGAGCTGGACAATGTGGATGTGGACGAAAACGGCAATCCCCTGCCCGACTACGCCTGGGCCGACGGTGTCATGGAAATTCCTGTGGTCATCGACCTGCAGGCTCCCACCATGAATCTGGACACCCTGCGCTACTACACCGAGAACGGCCGCAACTATGTGACCTTCGAGGTAACAGACAACTATGACATCGCCGCAGTGGTCACCACCACCGTCGGCGGCGGCATCTACGACTATGTGCCCGTCAACACCAAGGAAGCAGGCGTGGACGGTGAAAATGCTACCGTCACCCTGGATATTACCAATTACGATTCTTCCTTCAAGCTCGTCCTGGGCGACTACGGTTGCAACGAAACCCATTACGAACTGAACAATGTGGGCAACGAGGGTCTGGCAGAAGACGAATTCTTCGCATTCCGCCGCTACAGCACCCCCACCGTCGACGGCAGCCTGTATGCCACCGACGCCCTCAACGGCTGGTATTCCTTCTTTAATGCAGACAACATGCTGATGCACACCGCACAGGCCGAATCTCAGGAGGCTACCGTATACGCCGCAGAATATGTGGACGGCTATGTATTCGGTGCCCAGGCAGGCGAATCTGGCTACAACACCATGTTCGTCATGAAGGCCGGCAGCTGGGACCGCATTGACCTGGGTTCCCCCCGCGCCATGTACCAGATCGTTTACGAATGGCCGGGCAGCGAAGATACCTACTTCCCGCTGCAGATGGTGGCACTGGATATGGCCTATGACTATACCACGAACACCATGTACATGCTGGCCAACGCACAGGCCAACGACTACTTCCCCGAAGGCGAAGTCAACATTCTGCTGAGCCTGGATCTGGCCAGCGGTGAAGTGACCGTCCTGGGTAAGATCTTCGCAGAGGAAGGCGAAGAGCTGCTGGCTCTGACCCTGGCCTGCGACAATTCCGGCACGCTGTACACTATCAACTACGAAAACGGCAAGCTCTACACCATCGACAAGACCCCCGCTGAGACCACAACGCAGTTTGGCTACGGCAGCTACATGGCAAAGTGCCTCACCGCCGGCGAAGCCAAGTACTTCCCCGCCGCCTACACCCAGTCCATGACCGTCGATCACGAGACCGACACGCTGTATTGGGCCGCCTATCAGGGCTATGTGGGCATCTCCTACTTCATCGAGATGGACAAGGAAACCGGCGAAATCGTTGGCATGACCCAGACTGCGGACAATGCCGAAATGGTCGGTCTGTTCAAGCCTTGGGATTCCGGCACCGATGTGATCCCCGATGCCGATCTGACCTCCATCACCATGCGCCATGAGGCTCTGTATCTGAAGTTGGGCCAGAACGCCACTGTTTCTGTCAAGGCAGAACCCTACAACGCCACCGTAGGCACTGTGACCTACACCAGCGCCGATCCCTCCGTTGCTACCGTCAACGAATACGGCATTGTAGTGGCCACCGGCCTCGGCAGCACCACCATCACCGCAACTTGCGGCGACCTCACCGCCATTTGCACCGTCAGCGTTTCCGATGTCAGCGGCACGCTGTTCGGTCACTCCGGCGACTACTGGCTGCTGCTGGATGCCGGCCGCCCCGGCGAGGCCAACCAGGTCGCCGACGCTATGGAGCTGGAAGGCACTGTTACCGCCTCCGCTTACCGGGATGGCTACCTGTATGTCAGCACCGTGGTAGAACGCATGGACATGGACTACAACACCATCTACACCACCAACATCTATAAGCTGGCCGCCAACACCCTCCACGGCGAACTGCTGGGCAGCTTCGATGGCAAGGTCACCGCATTGGCCTTCAACTACAGCGACGGCTTCCTGTACGGTCTGAACTGCCGCGAGAGCGTGGATGAGGATTGGAACATGACCATCAGCTATCAGCTGATCCGTGTGAACATGTCCACCGCTGCTACTCTGGTCGTCAGCACACTGGACGCCATCTACCCCTACTCCGATCGTACCAGACAGTATGCCACCTGCTCCGGCGCACTGGCCATCGACTACGAAGGCAACTTCTATGTCAGTGGCACCAACAAGAACGGCAAGAACACCCTGGTCCGCTTCAGACTGAGCGAAAACGACCTGATGACCAACATCACCACCTACACCGGCTTCCTGACCAGCGACTCTGATGGCGACGCCATGGTTTGGTCCGAGTTCAACAGCGGTCTGCTGTACGCAAACGGCGATCAGCTGTACTGGATCGATGTTTCCGACATGCGTCAAGTCAGCGTCATCGCGCTTGGCCAGATCCGCGGTGCCGCAGGCGCTGTGCTGGCACTGGCAAGCCCCATGCTCTATGAGCCCGAAGTAGAAGGCGTCACCCCCAGCGCTATGACACTGGAAGACATCTACACCGTGGCGCAGGGCGAGCGTATCAGAGTGATCCCCTCCCTGAATCCTTGGAATGCTGAAGGCATTTACCAGTACACCATCGCCGATGAGACCATCGCACAGGTAGACGAAGCTGGCCATGTCACTGGCTTGACCATCGGTCAGACCACCCTGGTGGTCACCGAGCTGACCTCCGGCCTCACCGCCTCCACCACCATTGAAGTCACCCAGAACCCCGGCTACCTCTTCGGCTATATGCAGTCCAACATCAGCCAGCAGATTCCGCTGGAATCCTGGGCAAGAATGCCCATCGCCAATGTGGCCAACTACGAATGGATGCACAACAATGTATACGATCTGACCGTCTACGCAGCCGCTTACTATGATGGTCTGGTATACGCAGTGGGCATGCACAATCTGGGCGGCTACTATGCCTTCACCATGAACCCCTCCAACTTCACTTACAATATCGTGCGTGAAATGGATGTTCTGGTTCGGGCTATGGCCTTCGACTACACCACCGGCACCATGTATGCACTGGCAGCCAGCGAAACCGTAGCCGGCGGCCTGTACCAGGTAGATCTGGACACCATGGAAATGACCTTCCTGGCAGACAACGATCTGAATGCTGAGCTGGTGACCATGGCCTGCGACGACAACGGCCAGCTGTATGTCACCGACAGTCAGGGCACTCTGTATGCCATGGATAAGCACACCGCCAAGCTGACCGACACCGGTCTGGCCGGCAATGCAACCAATTACCTGTCCAGCATGACCTACGACTTCAACAACGACACCATCTACTGGGCCGTGGCCGGTCACATCTACGATGTGAACCCCGAGGAGGGCACGCTGACCTCCATCGGCAATACCGATTGCGTCATCAGCGCTCTGTTCTCCGTGCCCATGTACAAGATCGAAGCACCCGAAACCACAGATCCCACCGGCGTTGTGCTACAGGATAAGAACACTGTGGCTGTTGGCCATTCCCTGCCCATCGACGCTGTGGTGCTGCCCGTCTCCGTGGCCACCGTGGACCAGACTCTGATCTGGACCTCCAGCGATGAAACCATCGCCACTGTGGATGCCAACGGCGTAGTCACCGGTGTCGCTCCCGGTGAGGTATATATCACCGCCACCGATGCCAAGGGCAACTCCGATACGATTCTGATCACCGTCACCGAGAACGAACGCTTCTTCTATGGCTACGACGAGATCAGCAGATCTTGGATCCGCTTCGGTTTCGACGGCAAGATCTTGGAAACTTGGGCAGACGCCGAGGGCCTGAGCCCCATCGCCTCCGCCCAGTACATCAATGGCGTGCTCTACGCTTACGATGCAGACGGCTACTTCTACACCATCGACACCGAAACCTTCCAGCGCACCAAGCTGGGCAACGGTATCCACGGTCTGACAGTCAGTCTGGAAGCTATGGATCAGAGCCACAACGGACAGGTCTACTATGTGGATGGCAACCTCTACCGAATGATCGACATGACCTACTCCACTGATGGCGAGACCACCACCATGTATGGCGTGATGATGGCCTACCACATCTCCGATTGGCGCGACAGCTACTCCTACAAGATCGTTGAGCTGGATATGCAGACCGGCGAGATCCTCCGCGTTATCGTAGCTGACGAACTGGCGGACGGTATGAGCCTGCGACCCACCAACCTGATCTGGCGTGACGGCAGCCTCTACACCATCAACGGTTACGTCACCGGCATGGTCACCAAGGTGGATCTGGACACCGGCAACCTGACAGGCGTCGCCATCTGCCCCGATTACTGGGGTGACTTCAACGGCGGCCGTTCCCTGATCGAAGACCCGCTGACCGGTGCAGTCTACACCATCCGGGATATGCGCACACCTTACATCGGCGACGCAGACTACACGGATGAATACTCCGCTTCTGTTCTGTGCTCCATCGCTCTGGGCGTTGGCTTTGTGGATGAGATCGCTACCATCGGTTCCAATGTCCGCCTGACCGGTATGTTCATCAAGTAAATCCCCGCTAAGCATTGGGGCCACGGCAAACGCCGTGGCCCCAATTTTTACTTGCCAAAAACCGTCTCTTGGCATATACTGTAGCCATAAGGAGGTTATGGTATGCAAATGGTTTTACTGACAGCCCTCGGCGTTGGCGGCGCCACGGTATTTGGCTCGCTGCTGGGCTTTATCTTTAAGAATTTCTCAAAAAAATCCGCTGATATGGTGCTCAGTTTCGCCGCTGGCGTCATGCTTGCCGCAGCGGTATTGGGTCTGGTGATCCCCTCGGTTGAGCTGGGTGGCAAATTTGGCATCGTGATCACCGTTGCCGGTATTTTTGCCGGCGCATTGTGTCTGAATCTGATTGACAAGCTGGTGCCCCACCTGCACCGGATGGTAGGCGCGGATATCGAGCCCCATCCCGGCTCCCACCTGAGCAAGGTGCTGCTGTTTGTCACCGCCATCGCCATCCACAATCTGCCGGAGGGCATCGCCGCAGGTGTCAGCTTCGGTGCCGGTAACAACGGCCACGCCTTGATGATTGCAGGCGGCATCGCCCTGCAGAACATCCCGGAAGGCATGGTGATCATCGCCCCTATGCTCTCTGCCGGTGTCAGCCCCAAAAAGACCTTCCTGTGCGCCATGTTCACAGGGGTGGTGGAAGTGCTGGGCACCTTGCTGGGTTACTTTGCCCTGCAGGTGGCATCCTTTATCCTGCCCTTTGCCCTGGCCTCTGCAGGCGGCACCATGATCTATGTGGTCAGCGACGAGATGATTCCCATGACCCACAAAGAAAACAGCTCCAGCGGCGTCACCTACGCCCTGCTGGCAGGCTTCTGCATCATGCTCATCAGCGATGTTCTTCTCGCCTGATCCCCTCCCAAAGCGGCTCCAGGACGCTACAGAAACACAAAAAGGCACCGGTTTAACCCGGTGGCTTTTGTTATTACGCTTTATGCAAGGCCTGCCAATCTCTGCAGGATCGCGCGGGCGTCGCGCGCATTAACACGGCCATCGCCATTGAAATCCGCAGCGGCCAGCACCGGATCTTCGCTGCTCAAGCCGGCTAGATACTGCAGCAGCGCACGGGCATCGCGAGCATTGAAGCGGCCATCGCCATTCACATCGCCCAGCTCCACCGTCAATTCCTCTGCGCCGCAATGCTGGCATTTGCCATCAACATAGCTGTGATCATAGGCAACAGACACAGTAAAGGCCACATCGCCGCCAGGGAAGGCATAGGTCTTTTCGTTAATATAATTGATGTTGAACAGAATCTGATCGCCGGCAGAAACTTCCAGTGTGATCACGCTCTCGCCGGTGGAATCGAACCACTGGGGATTGCTGCCTTCGGTCAGATTGGTCAGCATTGCCATCCAGTTTGACTCCGGCAGGGTCAGCGTCAGTACGCCGTTGCACTGAGCCGTCCACTGATAGGTGTAGCCATCATAGTTGTTCTCTTCGACGGTAGCTACATTTTCGCCCAGCTTAAGGGTATCAGGATTCTGCTCTGTACCCAGAGGATACTGGTAACGCAGCCCGAACACTGCATTTTCCGTGCCGCTGTTGCCGATCTGCAGCAAGGCATAATAGCTGCTCACAGGCACAGTGACCACGCCATCCACAGCTTCAAAGTACAGATTCTCCTGCTGCATGGTCTCCTGATTCCAGGCCGTCATGGCCACATAGGCGTTTTCGCCGGTGACGATAAACTCCGCACCGCCGAAATCGTACAGCAGGTACCACACCGTGCCACCGGCAGGGACTTCGATACTGTCCGTGGGGCACTGCTCGGTGCGCAGCTCCACAGGCATGGTCTCAGAACCGGCCTTGGGAACCCATTCGTCGGTATAGCTCAGGTTGAGGACAGCGCGCCAACCCAGGTTATACCATTTTTTATCAATCACATCTGGGCCATGGGTCCAGGAGATGGTATAGGTTTCACCCTCCACCACTTCCACCGCGCCGCTATACTTGCCATCGAGCAGCTGACCATTGACGGTCAGCTCGGTGTACATCTCCCACTCGTCCATGTGCTCGCTGTTATCAAAATACTCCTTATCGCCACTGGCGCAGTAAAACTCGGTGGCGCAGAGATACAGCGTGCCGGTCTGGGTAGCGGTGTAAGTATACACAGAAGGCTCACGGGAGTCAAAGGGCAGCTCAATGACATTATCGCCATCGGTCAACTGTCCCTCAGTGGCTGCCAGCGCAACTGCCGACAGGCTCAGCAGCAGGCTCAGGGCCAGCAGCAGGCTCAAAAACTTCTTCATAAACGATCCTCCTTAGATTTGGGAAGGGTGGGTGGCCGGGTGGCCACCCGTTTTGCTTGGTTGATCAATTATCCAGACCGCTTATCACGCGGAAGCTGTGGATGGAGGCGATGATGTTATACTTGCCGGTGTTGCCCAGATGGTAGAACTTTTCCTCGCCCACGGTCACCATTTCACCGGTGGCCTCATTGTACTGGCTTACCTGAGGAACGTACAGGTACAGCTCATTGGTGGTGCCGTTGTTCCAGTAATCATACAGGGACATGGCAAAGATGGGTGCGCCGTCTGCAGTATAACCGCCGAACTCAATATCGGAGAAGTGGTAGGTAATACGAGTCATAGCATCCTGACGGTACAGGTCGGTCAGCGGGGTCTCCTCGATGGAACGGATGTAGAAAATGTTGTAAGTGCCATCGCCATTGTCCAGTTCGATGATACCGCTGCGCTGGCTGCCCACATAGCTGGTGATATTGGTAAACTCGTCGGTTGCGGAGGTGTAGGAGGTAGACCAGGCGGTTTCCGTCTTAGTCAGGCCGCAGATCTCATCAATGTACCAGAGTCTACCCACATTGTCCATCACCACCAGCGTCTGAGTGGCGTTGTAATTGACATCGTCCATAGCTTCATTGCCCAGGAAGTCCAGTTTGGTATCCACATAGTGATAGCCATCGGTAATGGTGGTCAAACCGCACATGACGATCTCAGAGCTGGCGCCCTGACCATATTCGCCGGTAACGAAATTGCCCTGTGCCATCCGCAGGTAAGGCAGCATATTGATGCGGTGATAATTGAAGGAATTGGTGCTCGGATCATAAGAATCCAGCATTTCCTGCTGCTCCTCATCGGTCAGCTTCAGGTCCACGAACAGGTACATATTCATCATAGCGGTGAAGGTATCCTGCTTTTCGCTGTAGGTCATGCCGAAGAGCATATCGCCGTCGACAGGCATCAGATAGTCCACCACTTCGCCGGTGGCGGGGTCGATTTTGTAGACTATACCGGTGTTGCCGTACTCGCAGGCCCAGATATAGCCCCGGGCATAGACAGAGGTAGCAATGTCCAGGCCAAAATTCATATCCTCGGGCGCTGTGATGAGATTTCCGACGATCATGGAGGGGATGCTGTTTTCCATCAGGTACTTGTACAGTCTGGTGCCTCCGGCATTACCCACGCCACTGCCCATGGAAGAGACGACACCTTCGATCTCCAGCGTCAGCTCTGTGACGGTAACAGTCAGTGTGTCGAAGCAGGCCGCGTCCGCCGCATTGGTCGCGGTGATGGTCGCCGTACCTCTGGACAGGGCGGTGATGAGACCATCCTGGGAAACGCTCACCACGGACTCGTCACTGGAGGACCAAATCACATCGGTATAGTTGGTATACCAAGGATCAAAGTCGTACAGCAGTTTTTCCATGGCGCCCACATTCATATTGACCGTCTGCTTGCGCAGTACCGGTGTACCCACAGTCTCAGGATCCATCGCAGGAACATTTCTGTAGATCTCATTGGAAGCCAAGGTCTCCGGCTTCAGAGGTGCGAACAGACCACAGGTCTCGCCGGAAAGGGTGCCCACGCTTTCGTAGGTTCCTGCTGCCGGGTCGATCTTGTAAAGCTCGGTCAGGAAGGTGTCGATACTGGTGGGATAGAACTGAGCCCAGTAAAGAGTGCCGGTGTTATGGTCGAAGGTCATGGACTGTGCGTAGTCCAGCGGTGCGTCCACAGACATAGCTTTCTTAAACAGGGTGCCATAGCTGCTCTCATAGGAGGACCACAGTTCGGTTGTACCCTTGTCATTGCTGCCCAGCAGGTAGATGGTGCCGGTATTGTCTGCGGTGATACCCAGGCCATACAGGCCGCCTCGGCCGTGGAACCAGCGCTCAGCGTAGGCCTCCACCGTCTCGCCGGTCTCCTCGTCCACATATTCACCCCACAGGTTGATGGTGTAAATCTCCGTGGTGGGATAACCGTCGGGATCATTGTAAGCAACCAGGCCGTAAAGCTGGCCGGTGACATAGTCATAGGCCATATCATGGTAGGTTCGTTCCAGCTGGGCGATGAAGATCTCATTGACATCCACCCGGTCTGCCAGCAGGTCTTCATAGCGGAAGCCGTACAGCGCACCGCTATCTGTCTGTGCAAAGACATAACCGCCCACAAATTCGGCAGCCTCAAAATTCATCTCATCCATGGTGATCTGCACTTCGTTGCTGCTGACACCCTCGCTGAAAGATACCCAGCCGGTAGTCTCGGCTGCGAAATTGTACTGATAGCCCACCAGCTCGCCATAAGGCGTGCCGGCACCGGCCACGTTCAGGCCATAGTAGGCTTCGTTGAGGGCATAGTCGCCCAGCACGATCATCAACTTGCCGGAAATATCGGAAATATCGAAGCGGGCAGAGTAGTTGCGGTAGCCGTTTGCATCGGGTGCTTCGTCCACCGTGCCCTCCATGTAATAGGTCTCGTTGCCATTGCTGTTGAGCAGGCCGATAGCGGACACGGACAGGTTATCCCGGAATTTCAGTTCCAGCCAGGTTCTGCCTTCCTCGTCCACGGTCTTGACCGCTTCCAGAAGCTCCGGCGTCTCCAGGTCGATGGTAACGGGAACTTCCCACATATCGGCGGTAGCGCCCTCATAGTCGCCAACTGCCTCCACCTGCAGCATCAGATGGGTATTGTTAGCCAGGGGCTGGCCGTTCTTGTCTGTGAAGTCATACATCAGGATCTCGCCTTCCATCCAGGAATAGATGGCAGGCAGGATCTGGCCGTAGGCCGCGGCATAGACGCTCTTGGCAGCAAAATCTGCTGTCTGGTCATAGTAAACTTCACCCGTATCCGCATCCACATAGCGGAAGGTCAGATACCGGGCATTGCGCAACAGGGAAACATAGATATCGTCGATGGTGTCCACATAGCCGTCACCGTTGGGAGAAAGGGAAATGTGGCTCACATCAAAGGGCTCTGTCACATAGGGATTCAGGCCGGGATAGAAAGTAGCGTGCATATTGTAGAACTCGGTCCACAGCACGTTGGCGTACTGATTGCCCACCACCAGAGGAGGTGTCTGCTCTGCATCGGGATTTTCTTCCTCGGTGCCTTCTTCCTCGGCTGTGGCATCCATCATCTCCCAGTAGAAGCCGTCATCGAGAATGGGGGCTTCATCCCAGTCGCCGTAGAAGCCCAGATAGGGCAGGCTCAGATCGGTGCCGTTCACAGCTTCCAGGAAGGTGAAGCCTTCCACATAACCGCCATTGGGGTAATAGGTGTCCAGGAATTCCTTGTCAGCCTTTTTCAGCGTGACGCTCACCTTCACGGTGGCGGTATTGCCGGGCTTGACCTTCAGAACCTTTTCATCCAGATCGCCTTCGGACTCCAGGCCTACCAGTGCGTTCAGATAATCCTGCACATCGTCCATGTCCACAGCGCCATCGCCGGTCATATCGGAGCGGAACAGTTCGTTTTCTTTGAAATTCTGGGTCTGGGCCTGCAGATAGAGCAGATACACATCATAGCCGTTGATCAGACCGTTCTGGCTGATATCATGGGTAATAACCAGATTCTTGGAACTTTCGGAAGTCTTTGCGTCCAGATATTCCGGCTGACCGGACATGAAGAAGCGGTCAGGATACTGCTCATGGGTGGTCACGCCTTCAGTCTGTGCCACGGTATCCAGATAGTAATAGAGAATCTCGTCGCCAAAGTTGTGGATCTGGTAGCTGAAGCTGTACTTGCCGGTCTTGTCCGGGTCATCGCCCAGCTCTGCCTTGGGGGTATCCATACCCTCCACAGTCAGATAAGCATGGGTGGTGATGGCATGCAGCGCATTACCCAGACCGCTACCCTGCTGACGGGGGCTATAGTACAGGCCGGTTTCCCCAAATACCACAGGGGAAGCCGTGCTGACCAGCAGATTCTGGGCCAGCTGACGGACGGGAATGTCGGTCTTGATATTATTTTCCCGGATGTACTGCATCACCAGTGCAACCATACCGGACATATTGGGGGCGGCCATGGAAGTACCGCTCATCAGGCCATACTCGCCATTGTTAATGGTGGAGTAGATATTGCCGCCGGGGGCGGTGATATCCGGCTCCAAAGACAGGTCAGGCGCCACACCCCAGGAGGAGAAGTCGCTCATCTGGCCAGCAAACTCGCTGGGGATGGGCGTCAGATCCTTGGGGAAGGACATGGTAAAGTCGGGGTTCTTTTCCAACTGCTCGATCAGATATTCGCCATCTTCCAGCATGATGGAAATACAGGGAATGGTGGCCTTGCAATCGGTCAGATCCATACCAAATTCGCCATCGGTATTGTTATAAACAATACAGGCCACGGCGCCGGCATCAGTGGCATTCTGGCACTTGTCCATAAAGGCGATGCCACCACGCTGCACCAGCGCGATCTTACCGGTCAGGTCAAGGCCCTCAAAATCCGCCACATCGCCGTAATTGGGCACCAGCACAAGGCCGTAGCTTTCTTCCAGCGTGTCAATAGAAGGCAACCCATAGCTCAAAGCGGTGTCCACAAAGGCCATCTTCCGCTCACCGGCGGCAATATAGCGGCGCTGGATGTGGCTGTTTTCAATACTGGCCACACTAAGTACATTGGCGTAAACACCGGGCTGGCTGATGACAGCGTTGTCAGGGTACATGGTCTGGTTCTGATCCGTGCCCCAAGTGTTGCCAAAACCGGAGGTATAGTTGTTACCGGCAGCGACAGACAGCACGGTGTTAGTCTCGGACACCCGATTGTAGATGGCATTGACCTCGGGCACATTGGTGGTAAAGCCGGCATTGGTGCCAAGGCTCATGTTCACCACGTCCACGCCCAGCAGCAGCGCGTCTTCCAGGGCCGCCAGAATATCCTCAGCATAGCCACCGTGATCTTCGCCGTAGACCTTCATGATCAGCAGCTGGGCATCGGGGGCAACGCCCACCACATCGCTGCCATCCACCTTGTTGGCGGCGGCAATGCCGGACACGTGGGTACCATGGTCACCCATGGTATCAAAATCGTGGGAAATATTCAAATTGTTGTCAACATAGTTGAAGCCAAAAACCACCTTGCTGCTGCGGTACAAGCCATTGACCGTCAGCAATTCGGTGTGATTTTTATTGGCTTTCTCATTGAAGCGGCTGGTGGCATTAAGCTGATCCATCAAGGCTTCGATGTGAGAAATGTCGTAGCTGTCAGCTCCCAGCTTCTCTTCCGGCAGAGCCTGGAAATTGGGATGGTCATCGTCCAAACCGGTGTCAATGACAGCGATCTTGATGCCACGGCCGGTATAGCCGTCGGCCCAAACGGGATCACGGCCGATCATGGGGCCGGTAGTGGTCGTAAACAGATTGCTGTTCTGGCGCTCTGCCTTGCAGGGTTCATACTGGGGCTGCAGCAATACCTGCTTGACACCAGCCACCTGCCGGATCTTGCTGACCATGCCATAGGGCACCTGCACAGCAACACCATTGAGCAGCCACTGATAGTCATAGCGCACCTGCAGCGTTTCGCCGCCCAGCACTTCCTGCTCGATGGCAGCAAGCACCTTGGCCTGTTCCGCAGCCAGCGCATCCATGGCAGCCTGTGTCTTTTCATTGTAGAGCGCCTTGCTGTCGGTCTCCACAATAGAGGGACTATCCATCACGATGAAGATCCGGACCTCCTGGTCATCTGCGATCTTCTCGACCTTCATTTCGTCGTTCCATTTATTGCCAAACAGATTCAGATCAAACTGTTTGCCGTCCAGCAGTTCAAACAGCACATTCTGTCGGTTGGAGCCACTTTGTTTCCACCAGGTGCTGACCGCGGTGGCACTGGGCGACAGGACCGTCAGCAGCATGCACAGGCAAAGAAGAACGGATAAACTACGCTTCATATTCATTTATTTGTTCCCCCTTTTCTTCAGGATCACAACCGCGGCCACAGCAGCCACAGCGAGCAGTGCACCCAATGCGATCAGCATCCAGCTGTTATCCCGCTTGGGCGCGATCGTGGGCGCCTGGGTGGAAGGCTGGGTGGGATCGGTCTCGGCAGGCTCACTGCCCGGCTGGGTAGGCTTGGGCTGGGTGGGCGCGGGATCCGTAGGCGCGGGCTCAGTGGGTTCTGTGGGAGGCGGCTCCGGCACATACTCCTCCAAGTTTTCCATGGCGGCTGTCAGCTGCTGCGCAGCGGTATTCAGCTGGGCCTGGGTCACAGTTTCCGGAGACAGCAGTTCCCGGGCTGCTTGCAGACTTGCCTGCACAGCCGCAAAACTGTCGGAGGTATAATCTTCGGCCTGCAATGTTTCCGCCTGCATGATAGCAGCGGTAATATCGGTCAGATTCAGGATGCTGACCGGCACAGCATCGCCCTCAGTCGTGTAGGCGGAGCCGGTCATGACAGCACTCAGATCATGCTCGCCGGTAAAGCGCAGTCGCAGCAGCACATAGCCGCCATCCACAGCAGCACCGGTGCCGATCCAACTGATGCGGACCTGACCTGCCTTCTGGTCATTGACGGCATGAACCAGCACATGGGCATCTTCCATAGTCACTTCCTGAAGCGTCAGCACATCGCTGTGATATGTAATGGTGATCACACCGCTGGCAACGGCAGTGTCTGCGCACACCGCAATCGTCACACCATCATTTGTCGGCATTTGGCGCAGCCACAGGCTGCCTTCGTCCGCCGCATACGCCGAAGCGGCAGGCAGCATTGCCAGCACCAGACACAGCGCCAACAAAATGTACATTTTTCTCATTCTTCGCATATTGTCCTCCTTGCCCTTCCGGGGCGCACCCTGCTTTGGTACATGCAGGAATGCATTCATTATACGACACAGGCAGATGGGTGTCAATCTTACATAGGTTATTTAGCTGTCTTCGTCTCTTTTTTGTTAAAAACACCCGAAAGCAATGCTTTCGGGTGTAAATATTGACGATAAATGCGTGCTCTTTTATGCATAATGATAGCGGCGGCGGAAAGCAATAAAGCAGCCCACAGTCAGTATCGCAGAGATCACCTCTGCCACCAAAATAGAGAACCAAATGCCATCCAGCTCCCAAACAAGGGGCAACAGCAGCACTGCCGCCGATTGGAACACCAGTGCCCGCAAAAAGGAGATGGCCGCCGAAATCAGGCCGTTGTTCAGAGCTGTAAAATGGGACGAGCCGTAAATGCTGAACCCGCTGGCAAGGAACGACAGAGAATAGATCGCAAAGGCCCGCTTGGTCATAGCAAACAACACCGGATCATAACCCACAAAAATGGCCGACAGCGGCCCTGCCAACGCCACCGCAATGACCGTCATGGCCACCGACAAAACACCAATGATGGTCAGACTCTTGTAAAACAAATTTCTCAGCTCTTGTCGGTTATCCGCGCCGTAATGATAGCCGATCAGCGGTGCGGCGCCGATGGAATAGCCCAAAAATACGGCGATAAAAATAAAGCTGACATACATGATCACGCCATAGGCTGCCACGCCGTCTTCCCCGGCATAGGCCATCAGCTGCAGATTATACAGCATGCTGACGATGCTCAGAGCCAGATTGCTCATCATCTCCGACGAGCCATTGGTGCAGGTGCGAAACAGCACCCGCAATTCGATCTTCGCCTTGGTCAGCCGCAGAGGGGAACCGTTTTTCCGAAAAAAATATACCAGCGGGATCAGACCGCCCACGCATTGGCTGATGGCAGTGGCCAATGCCGCTCCCACCAGACCGCCGCCCAGCAAGCCCACAAAGGCCCAATCCAGCACGATATTGGTCACACCCGCCGCCACCGTCAGCCATAGGCCCAAATTGGGTCTTTCCGCCGCTACACAAAAGCTTTGGAAAGCGTTCTGCAGCAAAAAAGCCGGCAGTGCCAGCAGCACACATTGGCCGTAACGCACGCACAGCCCCACCGTACTTCCCTCAGCGCCCAGAAGCACCGCCACCGGCCGCAGAAACAGAATGCCTACCACCGTCATCAGAATGCCACCGCCGATGGTGGCATACACCAGCTGGGAAAATATCTGATTGGCTCTGCGTCCATCGCCGGTGCCTAAGGTCATGGACACCAATGCCGTACCGCCGGTGCCCACCATAATGCCGAAGGTGCCGAACATCATCAGATAGGGCATGATGAGATTAATAGCCGCAAAGGCCTGCTTTCCCACAAAATTGGAAACAAAAATACCGTCTACCACGCCGTAAATGGAGGTAAACACCATCATCACCACAGACGGGAAGGTAAAACGCAGCAGCTTGCTGTAGGTAAAGTGTTCAGAAAGTTGGATCTTTCCCATGGTCTTTATTCCCCTTTTCCGGCAATAACAAACCAGGTCGTTCCATGGCTGCCGTTCTCCAGCAGGCTGTCGGCGCAGCGCAGTACGGTAAATCCACATTGCTCCAACATCCGGCAGATCAACGCCGGGTCATGGACGGTTTCCCGGATATTTTCCTCGAAGGCCAGCCTGCCACTTTCGTATACCCGAATTTTCAGATTGACCTGCCCCTCCCCCGGCCGGGTCATCTGAAACCACACCCGGGTAGTTTCGTCAAAATCCATCTCAAAGGGCTCGCTGTCGGAAACCTCATTTTCATTGAGGATATCAAAGATAAAATAGCCCCCGGGGGCAGTATAAGCAAAGACGTTCTCAAAAATCGTCTGTACATCGGCTAGATCCCCAATGTGATTGATGGCATCGCCGGTGCAGGTCACCAGATCGAACTGCTTTTCGGGGCGGTAGGTGACCATGTTGGGCACTTCATATTCAATCTCAGGATTTCCCTGTCGGGCGATCTCGATCATGCCTTCGGACAGATCCATGCCGGTGGCCCGGATACCACTGCCATGGAGCATCTGACATAAAATGCCTGTTCCACAGCCCAAGTCCAGACAATTTTGGGGCTGGATTCCCTTTTCCCGCAGCCATTGTAGCAGCTGCTGGCCGAAGATCTCCGGATAGTAGTTCCAGCCGAATACATTATATACTTTGCAAAACAAATCGCTGTACATACCTATCCCTCGTACTCCGTTTCATAGCTGCCGGCAGGCAGGGCATGGCCGCAGACGCAAGCTTCATCCGATGCCAGCGTACCGGTTTTGCCGATGGCGCCACCCATGATCACAAATACCTCCACATATTCGCCGCATTTGGGGCATTTGACTTCCCGTAAACGGGGCGTCCCCTTCCCTTCCTGACAGCCTTTGATCAGTGCCATTGGTATTCCTCCCTTTAAATCAGCACGCCATTGCAGTGATCGATCTCATGCTGGATGATCTGGGCGGTCCAACCTTCAAAGGTCTTGATCCGGGTCTGCATCTGCTCATTTTGATACTGCACCTTGATTTTTTGATAGCGCTTGGCCGGCCGGGGACCGCCCAACAAGCTCAGGCAGCTTTCCTGTGCCCCATATTCTCCCGATGCCTTCAAAATCACCGGATTGAGCATCAAAAGATATGCCCCTTCATCACAAACCGCAATGATCCGCTTGGCCACACCGATCATATTGGCTGCCATGCCCACGCAAGTGAGCTTGTATGCCTGCAAAGTATCCATCAGATCCCGTGCCGTTTCCAGATCTTCCGCCGTAGCAGGCTCCCCCTTTTTCGCCAAAAAAATGGGATCATGCATCAGTTCCTTGACCATAGTCTTTCCCCTTTCGGATATATGGCTTCCAAAAGCCAAAGGACAGTTTGGCAAATGCGCCCAAATATGCTTTTTGATCCAACTGCTGCGTGGTAGATAGCACCCGGAAGGTGCCACCCACTTCGTCCACATCGTAGCCGGTGTCAAAAAAGCCGTTTTTCCCATAGAAGCGCATTCTGCGCAGACGCTGTTGGTAGTTGTCTGCTTCCGGATCCAGAAGCTCCACATTCAGCACGATGGCGCGGCCGGGGTAGTCCTCTTTTAGTTTCGTAAGGATGGCGCTACCAAAGCCCTGCCCACGGCGATCCTCGTGAACAGCCAAAAACAGGATGAACAACACCTGCTCCGTGGCGACAGAAAAGGTAAAGCCGCACAGGCACTCCCCCGCATAATAGCCATCCACCCCCACATCTCGCCCCAGCGACAGCAGGCGCAGAAGCCACCATGGCATCTGCTCATATTTCGGAAACGCAGTATGATACAGCCGCCGCAGCGCCTGTTGATCCGGTGCCTGCGCCAGCGGTTTTCTGATCAGCTCCATCCTATTCTCCCATGATCTTTTTTAAAATTTCCACATCCGCAGGACAAAAATCATACTCCGGTATCTCCCGAGGCAAGATCCAGCGAATGTCATTGTGCTCGATCTTTTGGGGCTGGCCTGAGGCGATGGTGGCATGAAACAGGGTCAGCCGAATGGTAATATCCGGGTACACATGCTCCACTTCCATAAACACATCCCCTACCCGCAGCTCAATAGCCAGTTCCTCCCGGCATTCCCGGACGAGGGCAGCCTCCTTGGTTTCACCGGGCTCTACCTTGCCACCAACAAATTCCCACAGCAGCCCCCGGGCCTTGTGGGCAGGCCGCTGGCAGATCATAAACCGATCTCCGTCCCAGATCAGCGCCGCCACAACTTGGGTGATGGTCTTATTTTCCATACTATCTTCCGTCCTTAGATTTTTTGTGATTATATCATAATTTTTCCCCAATGTAAACTTGCTTTTTCGACCAAATGTGCTATACTATATAGACACAGTATTTTCCGGGAAGGAGGGCAAGGCTATGATCTACGTCATGTCGGATATTCACGGCAATATGCGCCGCTTTAACTCCATTATGCAGCAGATCCATCTGCAGCCGGAGGACACACTGTATGTGCTGGGCGACGTGGTGGATCGTCATGGCGACGGTGTTCGCATTTTGCGCAAGCTGATGGCCATGCCCAATGCCCATGTGCTGCTTGGCAATCACGAACATATGATGCTGCGGGCTCTGGAAGACCCCTACGAACCGGGAGACACCGGAAAGCTGGAGGAGTGGCTGTTCCACTGGTATCGCAACGGCGGCGATGTGACCCACCGCTACTGGAAGCGCATCCGCAAGACCCTGCGTGCCGAAGTGATTGCCTATTTAAAGTCCTTGCCACTGGAGTATCATGTTTCTGTAAACGGCAAGGACTACAAACTGGTACACGCCGCACCGGTGGAATATTATGAAGCCCATGGCGACAAAAACCGCACCCCCACCCATTTCTCCGTATGGAAGCGCTGGAACCCAGGCGAAGTGCCCAAGGCAGATTTCACCCTGGTCTTTGGCCACACCCCCAGCAAGTATTTTCAGTACCACGATCCCCTGCGGGTCTATTTTGGCGACGGCTATATCGATATTGACTGCGGCAGTGGCTATCCTGACCAACCCGAGGATGAATTTGCCCCCCAGGGCAATCTGGCCTGCCTGCGGCTGGACGATCTGCAGGTGTTCTATTCCGACGAAGCAAGCGAATAACCACCGTCCGGGAGCCACGCTCCCGGACGTGTTTGCTTGTTGAAAGCTTCAAATTTTCGTTTATCGTTCCGATAGAACTGTCATTGCGAGGCCGAAGGCCGTGGCAATCTCCTGGTACAACCTATCGATATGTTGCCACATAACAGCCGTTAATACCGGGAGATTGCCACGTCGCCGCCTTTGGGCGGCTCCTCGCAATGACATACCTTTGGGTTGTTCAACACAACGATAAACAGCATTTTATGTTTCCGGCTTTCCTTTTGGGCGCGGGTATGATACAATTGTCGCAAAGGAGCTGATGGCATGAAGCGCACACCCATTTCTGTGGATTTTTCCACCATTCCCTCCCAATTTCATCCCTATTTGCAGGACGCTGCCCTCTTTGACAGCAGCTGCTCCTCTGCTGCCCAGGTGTATTTTCTTGACAAAGGCCCCGGCTTTTATCTGAAAACCGCCGCTAAAGGCACCCTGGCCAAGGAAGCCGCCATGAACAGCTTTTTCCATTGCAAGGGGCTGGGCCCGGAGGTTTTGGCCTACGAGAGTCTGGACGCCGACTGGATGCTGACCCTGCGGATTCCCGGCGAGGATTGCATCCACCCCCAATATATTGCCGACCCCACCAGGCTCTGCGACACCACCGCTCAGCTTTTGCGGATGCTCCACGATACCGATTTTACCGGCTGTCCCGTACCCAACCGCACCGCCCAACATCTGGCCGCCGCCCGGCATAATCACGAGAACAAGCTCTACGACACCTCCCTGTTCCCCGACAACTGGGGCTATGACACGCCGGAAGCCGCTTGGGCAGAGATCGAGAAAAACGCCGGTTTTTTGCGCAACGATACACTGCTCCACGGTGATTATTGCCTGCCCAACATCATGCTGGACAACTGGAACTTCTCCGCTTTCATCGATTTGGATGCCGGCGGTGTGGGCGACAAGCATGTGGACCTGTTTTGGGGCATGTGGTCGCTGCAATTCAATTTAAAAACCGACCAATACCGGAATCGTTTTCTGGATGTCTACGGCAGAGAACATATCTGCGAAGACGCCTTCCGCACCATCGCTGCCATAGAAGTATTCGCATAAAAAACAGGAAGCCGTCAAGGCTTCCTGTTTTTATTTACAGCAGCGTGATCCGCAGGCCGATAGGCACATCGCAGTCAACACCCTGTGGCAGCGCCACATGTAGCCCATCCTCATCCCGGGTAAAAGTCAGCGGCTTATCATAGCCCAGCAGCTCCACCTTCTCGATACCAAAATCGTAGCGTCCACGGGCAGCCATGGTGCGCATAGTCAAATCTTTGCCATTGGGACGCATCTGGAAGGCGTAAACACAACCGTTCTTGTAGGTAAATCGAAAATCTTCGGCAGTGAAGGCTTTTTCCTCGCTATCCATGAAGAACCCATCCTCGGCATTCACCGCGCCCTCGCCGAACCACTTCCAGGGCGTGGTGTCATAAATACCCTCGCCGTTGACTTTCAGCCATGCACCCAGATCCCGGAGCACACCGGTTTCCTCCTCGGTGATGCTGCCGTCAGCCCGGGGGCCCACATTCAGAAGCATCATACCGTTTTTGCTGACAATATCAATGAGATCGCAGATGATCTGCCGGGAATTTTTGAACTCATTTCCCGTAGTATATCCCCAAGAGTTCTTACCAATAGCGGTGCAGGTCTGCCACGGCACAGGAGAAATGCCTGTCAGTGCCCCCCGTTCCACATCGAAGGTGGCAGCGCCGGGAGCGAAGGCCTCCCGCTTGTAATTGATGCTGACCTCTGCGCCCCATTGGGCAGCCCGGTTGTAATAGTAAGCGGCGATTTTCTTTAAGTAGGGCTTGAAGCTATAATTCTGGATCCACCAGTCAAAATATACCACTTTGGGCTGATATCTGTCGATAAATTCGCAGGTGCGCACCATCCAATCCTCCAGCCATTCCTCGGTGGGGCCTTGGGTGGAGGGCGTTTCCGTGGTGTCGCTCATGTTTTCCGCCCCCAAATCCGGGCGATAGACCGCTGGGCCATAGAAATCGGCGTAGGCTTCATCGTTCACATCGCTGTCAAAGGTGCGTCCCAGATTCATAAAGTAGTAGTGCTCTGCCCGGTGGGTGGAGGCGCAGAACTGCAGGCCCATGCTTTCACAAGCCTGTTTGATTTGGCCCATGGCATCCACTTTGGGCCCCATTTGCACCGCGTTCCAGCGATTAAACTCCGTATCATACATGGCAAAGCCATCGTGATGCTCCGCCACCGGCATCACATACCGGGCACCTGCCTCTTTGAAGAGGCTGACCCACGCACCGGCATCGAATTTCTCGCCCCGGAACATGGGGATAAAATCCTTGTAGCCGAAGTCCTTCTGGTGGCCGTAGGTGGCCTGATGGTGGGCAAATTCCGCTCTGCCGACGTTATACATATTCCGGGAGTACCACTCATTGCCAAAAGCCGGCACCGCATAGATGCCCCAGTGAACGAAAATGCCCAATTTCCCCCGGCGATACCATTCAGGGGTCTTGTGCTGGGTCAGGGATGACCATGTGGCGTCATAAGGGCCCGCGGCGATCACCGCCTCGATCTGCCGCAGATATTCGTGTTTCGTCATAATGCTGTTCCTTTCCCAAAGCGGATGCGCAGACCCCGCAACCGATTGTGACGTCGATAATACTATGATACCATATTTCGCCATATATGCAACGGCATAATGATCATTTGTGTAACGTTGCCCGATTTCTTCCCTCAACATATGGGGGAAACCACAGGTTTTAACCAAAATGTGAACAAAATGTATTGCGAACCTGCCCTGCCCGTGGTACAATATTAGATAAGTTACCATCTTTTGACACCGTGGATATGCCCGAGGAGAGGATTTTTATGTCGAATTATCCAAAGCAAGCATCGAAACATTGCACAAAATGCGGATGCGCTATCCCTGCTGGTGTGAAATTCTGCTCCAACTGCGGCACGCCTGTTGTGGTGATAAACAATCAAACCGCCAAGCCTCAACACCCTGCCGTGAATTCTCACACAGCAGCCCCCTCCTGTGCTGTTTGCGGCAAATCGACTGCCACAAATCCCTGTCCCCACTGCGGCTTTGACAGCAGCCGCGACTACGAGCACCATCCCACCATGCAGCTCCTTCCAGAGGATGCCCACACCATTTCCCATTGGAAAGCGCAGCTGCGCCCTTCAGCCGCCAAAGCCATCGACATGCTGCGCAAGCAAGGCTGGGATAACCATGTGCTGAACGCCGTCCAAACGGTCCTCAATCAGGCAGAAGCAGGCACATTTACTCCGCAGCATTATGTAGACATCCGCAAGCAAGGCTGGGACAACCATGTGGTGAACACCGTCCAAAAGATCCTCAATCAGACAGAAGCTACCATATTTCCGCAGCATAGCCAGAAAAACAAGCTCCCCCCCACAGCCGTGCCCGCGGTGCCTTTCGTTTTGCACAACTGCTGCCCCGCCTGCGGTGCCAGCAACTACCCCACACGGCTATACTGCGTAGATTGCGGTTTTAAGCTTAACAACACCGTCAGCAAAAAATAACACCGTCTATGATTTTGTCACCAGGAGGTAATCCTATGTGGACCTGTCCCGTATGCGCCCAGAAAAGCGAAGCCAGTTTTTGCACCCGGTGCGGCTTTGATCGCAGCACCCATTATGAGCTGTTTCCTACCCTGCAAACACTCCCCTCGTCCACACCGGCAGCCTCCGGCTTGCGCAAGGTTTACACACAAAACAGCAAAGCCAGCGCCCATGTATCCCCGGCACTGGATTTGCTGACCGAGTTTACCATTATCGCCTACCGCTATGCCTGGATACCGGAAACTTCCCGTCTGGAACAGCAGCATAAACAATTTATCCATCTGGGCGATGCCCGCAATTTCTTTAACACCACCTACTGGGTCCCGGAAAAATTCGCCCAGACCCTGCCGGCAGCAGGCGAACCGCTGAATATCAGCATCAGTTACAAATATAAGGGCCAGCGCAAGACTGTCAAATGCACCGTCCCCGCCATCAAGTGCAGCGATTTTTGGCGCATTGGTGTTACACTGGACGCGTCCTTCCAGCTGACCTTATTCCTGGGCTCCGGTGGGCAGCTGGCGCGCTCCATGCCTGTGCCCCTGGATCTGACATAAGGGAGGGAATAACATGCAAACGATTCTTTATCCTCTCCTCAGCTTTCTCATGATTGGCGCGTTTGTGCTGCGATTTTTCCTGTTTCGTCCCCACTGGTTGGCAAACATCGTCACCTTTTTTGTGACAATAGGATGCATCATTCCGCTTTCCGGCAATTCGATTCCCAGCGAGGGGCGGCTCGGCGTGGCCGCCGGTGTAGCACTCATCATCTTTTGCCTGCATCTGTTTGCCAAGCGGTATGACAAAAAGCGGGCCGCAAAAAAAGCTGCCAGGCAGGCGCCGCTATACACACCGCCCGCTGTCCCGACCCAGCCGATGGTCGCCCAAACCTTGACTACCTGTCTGCGTTGCGGCAGTGCTCTTCACGGCCCCATCTGCACAGCCTGCGGATTTGACCACACGGCAGAGTCTCTCTTTTTCCTAACCCCTGTGGAGCCGGCGCGGCTCCAGATCCCCGCTGTGTCAAAGACGCAACAACCCAAATCCTAATGTACAAAAAGCGTCCGGAACCATCGTTCCGGACGTTTTTGATTTATGCTTGTTGCTGCATGATCGCCATTGCAAGCTTACGCATTTCTTCGACTTTTTCCTCACCAAACAGCGCCGTGGCCGTTTGGATGGGCGGCGCATTCTCAATAGACTCCCGGGTCGCATGGCCTTCCGTAGCAGGAATCGGCGTCTGCACGTTGTCCTGGTTGACCACCGGTGTCTGCACCGAAACCGGAACTGCGGCAGGCATTTTTTTCATTTGCTCCACCAGTTCCTTCACCGAGTCGCAAAGATCTTGCATCATAGGATCTGCCGTCTTTGCCGGCAGTTGAGTCGCCAGCAAATCCCGCAACTCCTGCACCGACAAGCCACGACCATCCAGCATGTCCAAGCGCATCTCCACCAGCTGGATCATATCCTGCAGCTGGGCATAGCCCACGCCTGCGGTAGTCTCAGCAAACACTTGCAGAGACACATACTTCTTCACCATTTTTGCATGGTGTTCCAAATAGGCTTCGCGCTGCTGCACATTGGGCATTTGCAGACGGCACAGCTGCAAATGGCTGCGGAGAAGGGCTGGGATCTGGGCATCCTGATCGTCCTGCAGAATCAAAAACAGTTGGCTGGCCTGCTCCTCATAGCGGCATTTGCACAGCTTTTGTCCCAAATAGTGCAGGAGCTCCCTTCTACAAGATAGGTCTTCCATCCCTTCCAGCAGAAGACACAGGCTGCTAGCTTCTTCGGAAAAATGATCAAATATACACTGTAGTTTTGCCTTTGCCTCAGCGATACCGCCCTCTGCCAGCTCACCGCCATGGAGAAACACACAGGAAAAATCTTCCGGCAGGAGATCCACCATCTGCATGGCCACCAGCTGCTTGGTGTAGCTGTCGGCACCGGTCAGCAACAAACCACAGCCGCCAAGCGCCGGATGATTCTGCAAAAAGGCAGAAAATTCGTCCTTCCAATTCTCTGGACAAGTCAAATCCCGGTCGCACCAATATCCCCACTGGATCTGGGACATCTCCAGCGTAGATTCCAGCCATTTTTCCG
This sequence comes from Faecousia sp., assembly GCA_045638225.1. Lineage (GTDB taxonomy): Bacteria > Bacillota > Clostridia > Oscillospirales > Oscillospiraceae > Faecousia. The sequence continues at coordinate 48,902 of JAZUAW010000098.1, forward strand.
TCTGTTTTTCCATAGCCCATACTCCTTACTGTGTCTTTTCGCCTTTTAGGCGTAAGGGCGGCAAAAAGCCGCCCTGTTATATATTAGCCGTTGGCAGCCGCTGCCACCCGCTCTTCAAATTCCTTCAGTTCCAGACGGTTCTTGGTCTTGTCACTGGGAGGATTCTCCTTCTGGGTCTGGGTAAAGAGCTGCCGGGTCAGCAGGATCTCGCCACTGATGATGGCCTGGCTGGCCCGCAAGTCGGTAGCCTGCTGATCCACATTGCCCTCATCATCCAGAATCTGATACTGCTCGATGGCCAAACCCTTGAGCTTGGTCAGCATGGAGGTCTTCAGCCGGTCCAGATCACGGTAGCTGTGGTTATCGGTAGTTTGCGCCATATCGGTGGTGGTGAAACCGGGCTCCAGACCCAGCTTGACACCGCTGCCGCTGATCATTCTGTCGAAATAGCCGATGCGGTCTTCCTCAGCCGGCAGCGGCACCTTGATAAGGCTGACACGGTCCAGCATAGCCTCGTCCACCTTGCCGGGATGGTTGGTAGCACCCATGAAGATCAGGCGCTTGCCGGAATCCTTGAACTTGTTGTAAGCTTCCATAAAGGCAACCGTCAGCCGCTGTTCATGGCCTTCGGCCTTGCCGTCTCTTGCCACGCAGAGATTATCGATCTCATCGATGAAGATCAGGCAGGGCTCCTGCTCCGTAGCCACAGCAAAGGCGGTAGCCACAATCTTTTCGGCCATGCCCACATAGCTGTTGTGGATATCGCTGCCGGTCAGCTGCATGTAATTGAAGCCCTTCTTCTTCAGCTCCGCCGCGAAGGCCTTGATCAGATGAGTCTTACCGGTGCCGGGAGGGCCATAGAGGAAGTAGCACTGCACAGGATTGATATCCAGTGCCGAGTCCACCTTGTCCCAACCGAAGCCTGCAGCCTCGTTCATCAGACGGTGCTTCAGCTCGGTTCTGCCCACCACATGGGCAAAATCCTTACCGGAAACATCCTTAAACCACTTTTCGATCATCTCCACCGGCACTTCCTTGGTAGCGCAATTGGTGGTGAAGCCGGACTTGCTGGTAACAGGGCCCTTGGGATCGGCAGCCTGTTTGCTCTGGCCGGCATTGGTCTGGGTATTGCGCTCCATGGCAGGCTTCTGCTCAGGCACATAGGCAGGCTTGGGTGCCAGAATATTGGTGATCTGTCTGACACGATCCTCGCAATCCATCTTACGGTATTTCCACTGCTCATAAACCGCCCGCTGGGACAGGTTCATATTCATGATCTCTTCGCAGACCTTCGTGGCCTCATAGTAGAAGCTGGCTTCTTCCTTGGTGGGCTGACCGCCCTGATCCCGGTTGATCCGCTCAGCCTTGCGCACCAGATTGGTATACCGGGTGGTCTTTTCGTCCATCATCTTGGTATAACTGGTGCCGCTGATATCATATCTGTTATCCCACGCCATATTCACGCCTCCTTATTACAGGGAATCCTTGGGCGGATGGATATCCATCATATCACCCAGACCCTGTTCAAAGTTTGTCGGAGCAGAGGGCGTATCAGCCAGAGAGTTCAGCCGATTCATATACTGATCCACATCGGACTGAACAGGCTCTTTTCCCTCGGAATAGGCGAAACGCTGCTCCGCCTGCAGGGCACCGGGCTGACGGGCATTGGCCAGACGGGCCTCGATATCGCCCAGCTGCTTCAGTTCCTCGAAGAAGCAGTTGAGCTGCTCTTCCTTGTCCTTCAGCGCGGCGGTGGAGGTAACATAGCCGTAGGCATTGCGCTCCTTGGTATTGCTGACCTTGATGCCGCTGGTGAAGGTAGTTTTCTTGCCGGCAGCCTGCTTGATAGCGGCGTCCAGCATCTCGTAAGCATGGGAAACGGTGTCATAAGAAGTGATGGTCTCCAGCGCAAAGATGGCATCCCGCACCAGCATATAGCCGATGGCAGCGTCCCACAGGATCTGCTCCTGAATGATGGTGTCAGCGCCCACCTTCTTGCCTTCGTTGATATTCTTGCTCTGGATATTGATCACGCGGTTGAAGTCTTTTTTGCAGATTTCCAGCTTGCCGCGGCACTTAGTCAAGGTCACCTGCAGCTCCACAGCATCTTCTCGGACCATGCGAGACTTCTTGAATCTGTACTTTCTCTTGATCTCCTCAAGAGAGTTCTTTACATCACGGATTGTATCAGAAATCGCCATAGGGAATCTCCTTTCATATTGGCAATGTACATTGCATTAGTTGACCAGCAGTTCCTGTTCCTGCTCCATCATTTGCTCTCTTACAAAGTCAGCAGCGCGCTGTAGCTCCAGTTCTGCCTGGCGCTTCTGCTCAGCCAGCTCTTCCTCAGAGCGGATGCCCATCTCCTCGCGCATCTTCTTGGCGCGCAGCGCGGCTTCGCCGGACTGCACTTTCTGTTTTTTCTTGACCTCTTCCAGGAAACGGTTGGCTTCCTCAGCTGCCACTTCCTTCCAGCGCTGAGTGCCGGGACCCTTTTCGATCTGCTGGATGCGACCCTCGATATCGTCCAGATTCTTGAGGGTCTCGTCGATCTGCACATCGCTTTCAGCCATCTGTCTAAACAGCTCTTCGATACTCTCCTGATACTTGTTCATCAGATCGGGATCCGTGATAATAGGCAGGGACGCCACCTTGGTGTAGAGCATTTCCACCTGATTTTCACGGGCGGCAAGATCCATCTGCATCTGGCTGACCATGGATTCATTGAGATTGTGCAGCACTTCGGCCATGCGGCGGTCCACCAGCTTCTTATGCAGTTCCTTCTCTGCGTCGCCCCAGTTGGAGCGATCCTGAGCGTTTGTGCGTTCGGTCAGTTGATAGAAGGCCACCGTCATTTCGCTGTCAGCGCGAATGTGCTTTTCCAGTGCCTCGTTCTGTGCATCCAGCTCAGCCTTAGCCTTGTTCAGCCGGTCGGTCTGGGATACCACATTCTGCTTGGTGCGGTCAGCCACCTGGGCCAGCGTGACCAAGGTGATCCACTGATCCAGATATTTAGCGTTAGCTTCCACGAAGAGGGTGGACAGTTCCGGCTGCTCCTGCGGAATGCGGCTGCGAATATCGGCAACCGCACGCACAATGGCACCCTTGGCAGCGTAGGCAGCCCGCACATCGCCCTGCTCTACGGTCTGCTTGAACAGCAGAACCAGGGTCAGCAGCTTCTGGTCAAACTTGCGGATATCCATCTTGACAGTCTGGGGATTTCTGCGCAGCATATGAATAATGCCCTGTGCCGCATATTCCAGATCGCCGTAGGGCTGGTTGGGGTTTGCCTTGGCCTCCAGCACAGACTTGGGCAGTCTGCTGTGGATAAAGTCAATGGAACTGAGCTTATCGACGATGATATTTTCATTCTCGGCGATGGTATTAGTGATCAACCGGGATGCCTCATCCTCAGCCTGGCTGCGACGTTCCTTGCGGTTGTTGATCCATGCGGCCAGGGGATTCTTGGCCTGGACACTGCCGGAAGCACCCGCCTTTTTGCTATTCAGAGTAGGTCTAGCCATATGTTTCTCCTTTCCAGGGATTCCATCCCTGCACAGCTTTGCTGTGTGATTCTATATTTGATATGCGCGATAAATGCTACAGGATATTGCTATGTTCAATGAGGAGGCGGGGTGATACCCCACATGTCCATTGTCAGGAAGATTTCAGGTTCCTCCTCAGGTTCCGGCTCTACCCGGGGTTCCGGCTCCGGCTCCAAAATGATCTCGGGCACGGGCTGTAGATCCGGCACGGCCATAGTCTGAGGCTCCACATTGAAATCGTCAATGAGGCTTCGGATATTATCCACAAGGCCGGAAACATCCTCCTTGCTGCCCGCCATTTCCAGCTGCAACTCCGCAGCCCGGACCAGATCCACGAGAGACTCTTTCATTTTCTCCCGCTCCGCCACGCTGGCTTTCAACTGCTGCAGCGCCATATTCTGCAGCTTGCCCACACCGAAGCTATTTTCCGCCACCGCCAGATCCCGCTTCCGGGCGAAATGCTGGTCGAAGATGTCGATGGCATCGATCCGGGTCTGCAGAATCTCCAGCACCCGCTTGGTGCGGGGCTGTTCCGCCGGGGAATAGACCTGGCTGACACAGAATTTCAGTGCCTCCAGGATCCACAGGCAGGACTCCCCGTCCCCATAACGCACCGCATCCAGCCGGTTCAACAGGCTTTCTGCAATGGTCACAATCTGAGGATTCTCTTTTCGGTTTTTGGGGCTGGATACCTGCTCGCCAATGCCCCGCAGCAGCATCTGGCTCTGTTGGGCGGCATCATCGCTGAGCCAACCGGGCAGATCGATCTTCATGCATCTGCCGGCGTAGCCGTTGGGATCTCGCAGCACCGCCACATTAGCCGGCGACCATTCCTGCTGGGCCCTGTTTCTACCGGCAGGATCAAACAGCGCCACCCGGTCTTCAAACTTTTTCCAGTTGCGCTGATTTTTCAGCCATGTATACAGGCTCACCCGGGTCATATAGCCGGCCATCTGCCCATTTCCAATCAAATGCTCTGTCCGGGCGAAGTCAGTATCCCGCACATAGGCATACAGATATTCCGTCATGGCATCCAGCTGTTCACAACTTGCACAGCGCTCCGGATGCTCCATCACCACATGCAGCAGCAGGCCATGGACCTGCTCCCAGCTCATGGTGTTCAGGAACACACAACCATCCATTTTGCGTTTTTTCAGGGTGCTGTACAGGTCAATAACCGCACCGCCCCGCAATCCTGTAATGGTACTCTCCCGCAATTTTTCGAATACGGGGCTGGTCAGCAGCAGGTCTGCCGACTTTTCGGCGGTGGTGGAAGCTGTCAGCACGAAAATACCGGTGCGCTTCTTCTCCTCCGCAATATCCTCCAGCACAGGATACCATTTGGGATCGGACAAGACAGCACAAAAATCATCCAGCGGGCAAACAAAGGCCGCTGCCCCTTCCGGCTTGGCGCGCAGCTGACGCTGGATCCAGCCGCCCAGTTCTGTCTGCTCGGCATTGCCGCTCAAGAGGCCAAACAGCTTTTTCTTGCCCGGCGTGTATGTATTGCAGCGCAGGTCGCCGTAAGAGCTGACCTGGAAACTGTTGCCCTGGGCATTGAGAAAATAAACCGCTTCATAATTTCTGTGGAGCCGATCCCACAAATATTGATTTAAGTCCCGCTTCAGCAGGTCCTCCCCATAATAGGTGTCGTTTTCATTGGCAAAAACAAAGGATATCAGATCCTTGGACGAAAACACGGCTCACACTCCTTTCTCTCGTCGCCTCGCCGTTACACGGCAAACAAAGCAACGGGCTGAGAAATGGTGGGCTTTTCGGTTTCGTTACACAGCATCAGACGCAGATTGCATGCATCATCCACCTTGGCGCCAAATTGCTGCAGCTCTGCTTTTTGCAGATTGGGCACGCTGGCCTGCACCAGCTGTTCTTCACCAGCCATGGCGATGCTCAGCGTCACCGTGACCTGCTTCTGGTCAGCGATACGGGCAAATTTGTCTCCCAGCCACTTTTCGCCATTCCGCAGTTCATTGGCGGTGCCCAGCAGCTTCTTCTCCTGCCGATCCATCACCAGCTGGCCCTTTTCATCCTTCCAGTGGTAGATGACCAAACTGATCTGGATGGCATTCAAAAACTCCCGTCTGTATTGCTCGATGGTGGGCAGCATGGCTTTCAGCGCTTGCTCCCGATCACCAACGATCTGAATATTCGGGAAACGGCATCTGGGGCATTCCGCCGCTTCATATTCCTTTCCGCAAACTAGGCATTTCATTTACCGTTCCTCCATTTTCAAACTTTGGGCGCATTCCACAAGGGCGCAGCGCAGATCTTCGATCCGCTGCCGCAGAGCCCGCAGATCGTTTTTCATCTGCTCCTCCAGGGAGATGGCCTCCTCCACAGGTGCTTGGCCCAGAATCTTGCGCATATCGGCTATGGAACCGGCCAGCTTGCCGCGGACGCTTTCCAGCAGTTTTGTCCGGCCATCCAGTTCCAACACTTCCTGCATATATTTGTCTGTTGCCACGAACTCCAGCTCATGCAGCTGCTTTTCCGAGACCAGAACGCCCTGCTCGTGACGGCTCTTCAGCTCCTGCAAGCGAGCCCGTTCGTTCTGCATTTGTTCCAGCTTTTCGCCCAGCTGCTGATTTTCCTGCTTAATGCGCTGGCAATCTTTCTGGATATTTTCCAGTTCCTGCTGGTTTTCCTCCAGCTGCTTGCGATAGATCACCAGCTTCTGCTCATCGGAATTGTTGCGAAGCTCCGCAATCTGCCGTTCCAGACTCTCCAGTTCGCTGGAGCTGGCAGCACAGCTGGCGGTCAGGGCATCATAGACTACCCTATTATTCTTAACCTCTTCCTCCAAACCGGGAAGAAGGGCATTGAGTTTCTCAATTTCTTCCTGCAGCGTAGCATTTTGTGCATTGGCCTGTTCCAACCTCTGCTGCAGCTGTTCTTGACGCTGCTGTTCCTGCTGGCAAAGAGCCTGTGCTTCCGGCAGACGCTTCTCGGTCAACTGCTCCACATCCGCCTGCAGGGTTTCCAGCGCCTGCAAGCAATTGGAAAGGTCGGTGGAGAGGGCGGCTTTTTCCGCCTCCAGACCATCCCGCTTTTGCTGAGATAGCGTCAATTTTTCCTGCAGAGATTCATTTTCTACCTTTTTGCGGGCAATGTCCATCACCAGCTGGCTGCGCTGTTCTTTCATGCGGCCGCATTCGTCATCCGCGCTGTCGCGCTGGGCCTGTAGCTGCCGCAACTCCTTTTCCACCGTGTCCAGTTCAACGCACTTGGTCGCCAGATTGTCCTCCCGGAAGGCTTCGATCTGTTCCCGCAGAATCGCGATCTTCGCCTTGATCTCATCCCGCTGGTCAACCAATTGCTGGCCCTTAGCCTTGGTATCCGCGAATTCATCCTGGGCTGCCTGCACATCGGCCTGCAGCCGGGCGGTTTCTTCCCGGGTCTGCTGCCCAAGCTGTCGCAGTTCCATATACTGGCTGCGCATAGCCTGCTCCTTGGCCTGCAAGACTTCCACTTCCTGCCGCAAAGCATCTACGCAGTCATTCGCCTGCTCCAGTTGACCCAACAGGTCGGCCTTGGAAGTTTCCTGTGCGCTGATTTGAGCCTGCAGCCGGACCAGTTCCTCCCGGCCGGCCTGGGCATCATAGGCACTGAGCTTCTCCAACTGGCGCTTTGCCCGCCGGCATTGTTCCTCCAGGGATTCGCATTCCTCAGCGGCTTCCTCCTGGCTTTCGAGCTGGCGCTGCAAAGCGGCATACTCTGCCTTCAGCGATGCCAAACGCTCTGCCACCTGAGAGGAGGCTTCCAGCTCTTTCTTGGTATTTTGCAGTTTTTCCATGGCCGCGTCCAAACGACCCCGGTTACGCTGCAGCTCATCGCTGTTGTCCCGATAAATCTCATTGATCACACGGCACAGCCACACCAGCTTGGACGGCAGCCGTTCATCACCCACCGGGCAACGGCTGACTTCTGCGCCGCAATTATCCTCCAGATCCTCAAATAGCGACTCCACGGCACAGAGTGCCATATACAGCGACGGCTTTTCGTCCGCATTGTTGGAAATAGAGGCCTTTAAGCGGTTAAATTTCATTTATGTTTCCACCTCTTTTACATCCGTCAGGTCAAACATCTTCGAATAGCTATCCAGCGGGATCACGATACTCTCAACACTGGAAGGGATGCCCGGCATGGGACGGGGTACAATATGGAAAGAGATCACATCGCTCTCGTCCATGGAGAAACCCAGATTCCAGAAGCCCTCTTGGGGCAGGCGCTGCATACGCTCCAGCATCTCCCGCTTCAAATTCATCAAACCGCCATGGTTTTTCCGCTCCGTAAACTCAATGGCAAAGGTTTTGATGTTGCCATGCAGAGCGCCATAGGTAACGCGGTTGCCGGGCACATCGGGATTTTTATCGTCAAAGCAAAGGAAATAAGGCTTGCCGGTCTCCACCGCCTGGTGGTACCGAATGCCGTAGAACAGCCGCTTGCGTCCATCGGAACCGGATGCGTAAATACCGATGGAATAGCGGGCCGTTTTCTGCAGAACCACTTTGCCGGCGGCCAGCAGCGCGGCACCCAGAGAAATAGCCTGTTCCTGCTTGTCAGCAGAAACATTTTTCACACGCAGATCGATGGTGGAATTGGGGTCCAGATTGTAGATCTCGGCAATCTGCTTTTTCACCAGATAGAAGGCACTGAAGCCACCCACCATCGCGATCTTGAAATCATCCCGGTTGCCGGCCGCAGGCTGGCAGGGATCTTCGCCGATGTGATGCTGCACCAGCTTATTGATCTTGCCGATCTCTTCAGACAGCACCGGCGCAATAATCTGGCTGTAAGCAAGGTACAGGTGCTGGTAAGTCACCGCCACTTCCTCGCCGTCATACTCCAAAGAAATAAAGTCAAGGGGATCTTCGTCCAGAATTTTCTTGACATTGCGATAAGAACCAAATTCGCCAAATACGTCCTCAATGTCCTTGATGCGCTCAGCGCTCTTCATCTGGCTTTCCAGATCTTTCACCGCTGCCACAAACTCGGGATCGGTATAGTCGACAGAATCGCCATCTTCCACCAGATCCTGATCCTGCAGCGCCCGCAGCACCACGCCCTGCATAAAGGCGATGCCAGCCTTGCCGATAGCACCGCTGCCCCGGTGATTGGGATGGTTTTCGCCGGCGCCACCGCCCTCGCGGTAGCCGATCTCCATAGCGCCCTGTCCAGCGGAGGACACGCAGGTCAGCGTCAAGTCCAAGGTGCCTCCACCGTAGTCGATCAGCAGCAGATGGCCGTTGAAGTTCTTTTTGGTCTCTTTTTCGTAGTTGTAGGCAATGAAGGCACTGGCTGCCTCCGGCTCTGTGACGACCTGAATATTCTCAACCGGAATATCGATTTCCTTTTTCAGCACATCACGCAAAATAGCGCGGCCGTCCAGCGTATTCACCTTTTTGCCCCAGATTTCGGGAATGCAGACCACAATATTTTCAATCCTGCTGTGGCCTTCCCGCTGCAGGATGCCGTGGAGAGTAGATTCCAGGAAAATCTTGGTGATCTGCCGGGGCGTGTATTGCTCGTCGTATCCTCTGCGGCTAAGCATCTCCTGATTGGGCTCATTCAGCAGCATTTTAAAGGCTTCATACACCCGAACGGATTTTTTACCTACCTGTTCCTTGGCGCCATGGCCGCAGGTGATCACGCCCTTCTTGGAAATACTGACCACCGAAGGAATGCTGGCAGGCGCGCCCTCCGCGGCGGTCAAGGCCTCCACATTGTCCGTAATGCGGTTGTATTTGGATATCGTGGAATATGTACTGCCAAAATCGATACCGATCTTCATATGCTTCTCCTCTGTCATTCTAAGCTTTACAAATGCATGTCTTGAAGTAACTGATAAAATGCCTTGTTGCGCATCTGCATGGGATCTTCATTGCCCAGCTTGACCACGCTTTCATGCTTTTGCAGGCCCTTGATGATGCCGTAATTCCGGGCAATATCCGGGCTCTTGGGCGGCAGCTTGAACAGATACTCCACATCGCGCTGTTTCAGATCACCCACATTGTGTACGATCCAAGTCAACACATAGCGGGAATAGTTATCATCGCTGCCGGTATAGTGGTCCAGACTTTGGGTGGACAAAATCATGCCCACGCCAAATTCGCGGCCCTCTTTCATAATCCGACGCAGGGAGGGAAAATCTTCCCGCATAAAGGTATCCGCCTCGTCCACCATGATGAACTTGCGCAGCTGGCGGTATTTTCCATCTGTGCGGCTGGAGCCCTGGGCCTGCATACGGGCGTAAAATTGGTTGAGCGTAATGGCCACGATAGTACTCTGGATATCGCTGTCATAGCCTGCCATATCGATGACCACCACGCCGTCCAGCAGGGTATCCAGTGATACAGCGTGCTCCGGGCGGTTTTCAAAAATGCAGAACTGATGGAGCTTTTCCATAGCGGTGGTCAGCTTGTCGGCAGGTTTTCCCACGGTTTCCCGGGCCAAGATTTCATAGACCTGATCTACCGTCGGCGCACGGCGACCCCATGTAGCGGGGTTGGCAGGGTCGATACCCTGCTTCTGATAGGCCTTGATGATGCAGTTAAGCAACAGATGCTGCTGCTTGGGGCCCAAACCGTAAATCTGGGAAATGGTATCTTTGAACTCGTTGGCAGTATGCATGGGCATCAAAGGCTTAAAAGCCACGCCGGGATGCAGCGCCAGCGGGTTGTAGGGCAGGCGGTAGGGCTTAAAGACCCGGGCCTTGGTGGCCTGCACAAAGTCCTGCTTGGTCTCGTTGTAGTCGCCCTTGTAATCGAAAATCAAGATGCCCAGAGGCTGTCCGTCATAATTGTTATTCTGCTGCAGATACAGCTGGGTCAGCAGGGACTTGGCAAATTGAGTCTTGCCGGTGCCCATGGTGCCCAGAATACCCACATTGGTATGGAACACTCGGTCTGTATCATTGGGACACCACCAAATCGGCGCTCCCTCCTCATCCTCGCCCAGCAGAATCTGCATGGTGCGGGGCGACTCCGCGGCCACTTCCGGCTGGGGCGCCGGCTCTTCAGCGACAGTTTCCTCTACCACAGGCTGCGGCACTTCCTCCACCGGCTGGCTGGGCATGGTAATGCCCTGTTCCGGCATGTAAACCGGCACAGCTTCCGTCCAACCAAAACTCAGGGCGGCTACATGCTCGCACATGGCAGGTCTCTGATGGGATTCAGGGCAATCACAGCCAAAGCGCATCAAGTTTTTGCCGGTGATGTCCACCTTCAACCAGGGGTGGTTGACGAAATTAAATCCATCCACCACCTTGCCCTTCAACACCCATGCGCCATCCTCGCCCGGTTGGCAAGTGGGCTGCGATATGCCGTTGATTTGATACAACTTCCGACCCTTCTCTATGGTGTCGGGGAAGCAATATTTACACAGATCAATTTCCAGTTTCATAGTACGCCCGCCTATTCTCACAGTTTTCCGGTTGGTTACGCAAGTTTGATGGCCAGCAAAACCAGCATATGTACCATCAGCAGAATCGGAAGGCCCACAGCAAACAGCTTCTTGCGGACCTTATGCCACAGCAACCACATACCCAGCAACGCACCGGTGCTGCCGCCAAAGATGGCCAGCAGAAACAATACCCGCTCCGGAATGCGCCAGCGATGCCGCAGCGCCCGCCGCTTATCCATGGCCATGGTGATAAAGGCCACGATATTGATGATCACAAGATAGATATACAGGAATTCCAAGGCAAATTTCCCCTTCCTCTCCCTATGCAGACATACGCATTTGTTTTCCGCATACGGACACAGAAAAATCTTCATACTTTATCCACATTTTAACATATCCGCAGGCGGATGGCAAGGAAAATCTCCCCACTTTGCACAAAAAACAAGCGTTTCCTTCTAAAAAATCCCGCAGCGCAGCCCCTCTAATAACTCCGCAACAGGAAAAAGCCACCGAGCCGAAGCTCGGTGGCTTTTTTGTTAAGCACTTATGATCTTGTTTGCGGATCAATCAAGATCAGCAAGATAGATCAGGATCGCACGGGCATCGCGGGCATTGACGCGGCCGTCGCCGTTGAAGTCCGCAAGCTCCAAATTGATCTCATCCTCTTCGCACAGTTCTGCCAGATAGAGCAGCAGCTGGCGGGCATCGCGGCTGTTGACGCGGCCATCACCATTGGCGTCGCCCAATTTTTCGGGACGTCCGCAGTGTTCGCATTCACCATCCACATAGCTGTGGTCACCGTAATGCTCCTGCGTATATGTGCTGCCGCAGCCACACTCGTAGACGGTGTAGCCCAGTTCCACACAATTGCCTTCCACGGTTTCTACCGCTACATAGCTGTGGGCATGGCGGTTGATGATCAAGCCGGCGCAATCGTCATACTCGGTGCCGATGCTGCCCACCTTACTGATCATGGTGGTAGTCAGATTGTACTTGAACAGGAAGTAGGCGTTGCCGTTCTGGGTGAACAGCACATAGATGTGGTTGGTAACGGGATCATAGGTCATAGACATGGGAGCGCAGTCGGAATCACCGTAGTAACCCAGATTCTGGAAGGTAGCCAGATGAGAGGCAACGCCGGTTTCCATATTCATACTGCAGATAAAGTCCAGATAGGTAGAGTAGACAAAGACCTGACCCTGATCGGTGACGGTCAGCGCGTATACACCGGAGTAATCCTTGCCGCTCTCGCCATAGATACGGGAAACCTCCGTCAGCGCGCCGGTCTTCAGATCTGCCTCATAGATTCGGCAGCCGCCCTCGTATTCCAGTTCCTCCACATAGGTCTCACTGGTGAAGTTCTTGGAGGTCTGATAATAGTAGTAGGACTTGATCACAGAACTGCAGCCCAACACCAGCATCCGGTTGTTCACCGGATCCCAAGCCATATCGCGGATCTCAAAGTTGGGCACATAATGATAGTAGTAGGTGTAGTCGCCGTAATTCTTTACTTCGTCATACTCTGCATCCACAGGGATACCGTGTTCGCCCAGAGTCTTGCGGCTGTATCCATCGTCCACATTGATGATGCAGAAGTTGCCTTCCTCGTCATAGGCATAGAGGACACCGTTGACCATTTCCATGGCCCGCAGCAGCTCTTCATCCATACCCTCGGTGAGGTTTACCACCTTGCTGGGATCGGTGCGGTCGATGGCAGAGAAGCCATTGTCATCCCGGTTGTAGACCAGGAAGTAGTCGTCCTCCGGCAGGTAGACATGGACAGTACAGCTTGTCTGGAAGACCTTGCCATTGTCCTCCACAGTGGCCGTGATGGTGGTGATGCCGGCGGAAACACCGGTGATCATGCCGTTTTCATCTACCGTTGCCACGGTGGGATCGTTGCTGGACCATTGCACCTTAACATCGGCAGTGGCGGGCACCATGAACAGATCGGTAGCCACAGTTTTGCCGACATTAGTCTCCAGCATGGTCTGGATCATCATGACATTCTGCAGATTGCTGGGCACCTGGGGATAGTTATCCGCCAGGACCATCAGGCCGGTGACCTGGCTGTGGCCACCGATGGTACCCAGGTTATGGCAGGTTTTGTCGCTGGGATCGATCAGATGCAGACCGGTGGTGTAGCCGCCGCTACCCATGTAGAAGCCGGTCCAGTAGATGTAGCCGGTATCATGGTCATAGGCCATGGAGGACAGCTGGTTGCTCTTGACACCGGTATCCATAAACAGGGTGGTGGTGCCGGCTTCCACATCCAGAGTATACAGCAAGGCATTGGAGTAGATGGGCTCGAAGTCCTGAGGATCGCTGATATCCTTGCTGCTTTCCATGGCGTACAGTGTGCCCTCTCTGTCAATGGTCAGGCTCATGAAGAACTGCTTATAGGTCATGCACTCGATGAGGCTGCCGCTGGCCATATTCACGATGTACAGGGAGGATGCGGTGGTAGAACCTGCCACGGCATACAGCGTACCGGTGGTGTAGTCAAAGGCCATGTCATAGACGAAGGGGAACTCGTCGCCCATATCCTTGACACTGACGATGGACCAGGACTTGGGATTGATGGTAATAAACTGGAAGTTTGCCTGCCAATCCTCATCATTGAAGCCGTAGGCATAGATCATGCCGTCCACATATTCAGCAGAGTACAGGGTGTACATAATGCCGGTGGTGCCGTCGTAGACATAGTTCTTCAGTTCATAGGCGGCAGGGTTGGCGTCATCGATCTCGATCCAGGCATAGGAGTTGTAATTGGTAACATCCTGCACCAGATAACCGTAGATATTATCGGTAGACTGCTTAACGGTGACCTGGAATGTGCAGCTGTGGGTGGTCTTGGTGCCGTCGGGCGCCTCATCCACCAACGTTGCGGTAATGGTGGTGGTGCCCAGGCTGACACCTACGATCATGCCGTCCTGAATAGTGGCAATGCTCTCGTCTGCAGAGGTGTAGACAATACCTGCCTGGTTAGTGGCATTCAGGGGGAGGCAGTTGACGGCGGGCAGCTTCTTGGAATCGGTGAGTACCAACATATCCGAGCCGACCATTTTTTCCACAGCGGTATACTGCAGCGCAGGCATATTCTCGGGGATCACATACAGGCCGGTGTACTCAATGAGGCCGGTACCGGTAGGTTCGCCCATAGCCAGGGTATACTCGCCGGGCTTGATCCAGAAGATGGTGCCGGTTTCGGGGTTCGCCCACAGGAAGACCTGATTGTTGTGGTCATAGCACATGGACTGGGCATACTGCAAACCAGAAACGGGCATCTTCATGACTTCTCTGAGTTCGTAGGAGTAAACCTCTTCCTGGTTGTTGGCCAGCGGTGCAATACCGCCGCCACCCAGATTGCCCTTGACGCGGGTCAGCCGGTACATGGTGCCGCCGGAAGAAATGCCGTAAAGCTTGCCATTGGTGTCGCTGGCCAAAGTAAGGAATGCCTCATAGGCCTTGCCTGCCTCTACCAACGCGCCGGTGTGCAGGTTCACATAGTAGATAATGGAAGCATTGTCCGCAGCACTGAAGCTCATGGCATACATCGTGCCGCTGGAGTAGTCATAGGTCATATCCAACAGCTGTGCGCCGGTGGCTGTACCCAAAGCCTCACACTCGCCGGTGACAGGATTGAAGCGATAGCCCTGCCCCAGGGAGTCATAGCCGTAGATGAAGCCATCGTGGCCATTGTAATCAGCGGCGATGAAATCCACAGGAGAGGGGTACAGGCTTTCGGCGGTCATGGAGTTCAGCTCGATATCCAGCCAGTCGCCGGAACCGACGCCGGAGTAGAAGTTGTAAGCATACAGATTGCCCTTGATCTCCACGCAAACCACTTCACAGGTAGCCTTCAGCTTGCCATAGGAAGCGGTGATGGTGGCAACGCCATCGCCTACAGCCACTACATTGCCGTTCTGGTCAACGGTAGCAACCTCTTCGTTGCTGCTGGACCAGACCACATCTGCGATGACCGGTGCATTCCAGGGCAGCAGATTCACAGACAGGCTGTACTTCTGACCCTTCTGCAGCAGGACCTCCTCATCGCTGATCACCACGCGGGTAACCTGCTTGGAGGCAGGAATGGTGTAGTCATCATCCTCTTCCATGGTCAGCAGACCGACGTATTCTCTGTCAGCGCCGAAATTGGTGGTGGTGTAGCTCCAATCCGTGGGATCGATCACGATCAGATCGGAAACCTCGCCATAGAATGCCCAGTAGATCTTGCCATCCGCCTCGGAATAGGTCATGGACTGGCTGTACTGAGGTTGGGCATTGCTGTTCTGAGAGTTCAGGGGCATGAAGTTCTTGCCGTCGGCCTGCACATTGGAGACCTTGCCGGTCTTGGTATCCACTTCAAACAGGCCCGCGCGGTTGCTGATGGCGCAGTAGAGCTTGCCATCAACAAAGGTCATGGCATGGGGTATATTGTAATAGGATTCAGAAGTGACGATCTCCGTCAGCCGGCCGGTCATGATGTCCAGCGTATACAGGCCATAGTCATGCGCCGGGTAATCCAGACCGGTCTCGGTCTTGGTGCACACATACATGGTGTTGGTCACATCGTCCCAGGCCATATCCATAACATTGACGCCCAGGTTGCAGATCTCCACACGGTTCCACAGGCCGGGAACCATGTAAACGAAGTTATAGCCTGCATCCACTGCGAACACATAGCCATCCACATACTCAGCAGCCACCAGCGCATAGTACTCATAGGCATCGCTGGAGATCATCTTGATCTCACCGGTCTCCCTGTCGATGGTGGTCCAACCGAACATGTAGTCCCAGCCATGGGTAGCGTAGATTACTTCGTCAAATACCTGATAGGCATACAGCGCATTCTTGTCCACAGAGGGATTGTTTTCCGTCAGGGTGTAGGACAGATCGTAGTAGGCTTCGTTGCAGCCGAAGTCGCCCAGAACCACTGTCAGCTCTTCGCCCAGACCGGTGACATCCAGCGTAACGGTGTAGGTGCCATCGCCGTTGTCGATCATCTGGTCTTCGCCGTAGTAGTGATAGATCTGGGAGCCGCTTCTGTTGGTCAGAATGGCGGCAGCAGGGTGCGCCTCAGCAAAGGTCAGCTGGATGAAATTGCCCTCTTCGGTGCTCAATTCCACGATGGAGTCGGTATCCATCACAGGCGCGGTGGTGTCGATATAGATGGGCAGCTTGTCGAACAGCACATCGGTCTCGGCACCGGGGTAGTCGATGCGGCCGGAAATGGACAGATAAACCACATCGCCATCGGAAAGGCCAGCGAAATCGTACAGGTCTTCATAGTACCAGCTGTAGACCATGGGAATCACAGCGCCATAGCCGGAAATGTACATGGTCTTATGGTCCTTGTACAGCTTTTCCTGATGGAGGACATT
Source organism: Faecousia sp. (assembly GCA_045638225.1). Classification (GTDB taxonomy): domain Bacteria; phylum Bacillota; class Clostridia; order Oscillospirales; family Oscillospiraceae; genus Faecousia. The sequence goes on from JAZUAW010000098.1 coordinate 65,250, forward strand.
GCCCTCGGCATCGGTATAGACCAGATCCATCTCCGCGCAGTTACGCATCAGAGAGATATAGAGTTCACTGATCTGATCAAGCACGCCGTCACCATTGGGGGACAGAACGTTGTTTTGGGGGCTGTAGGGACGAATGGCGATCAGCTCGCCGTTTTCATCCAGCTCAACAGCTTCCATATAGGGGTTCAGGCCCAGCATCCAGTCGTTGGGGGTTGCACCCAGGCTGGTCCACAGCAGGTGGTAATACTGGGTTGCGGTGTGGGTGGCACCGGGAACTTCCCACATGCCTTCCTCATACCAGAAACCGGAGTCGTACAGAGGGGCTGCGTCCCAGCGCTGGAAGAAGCCCAGGAAAGGCAGGCTCAGGGTCACTTCGTTCTCATCTTCCAGATAGACAAAGCCTTCCACATAGTTGCCGTTGGGGAAGTAGGTGCGGATCCACTCCTTGTCAGCCTCGGTCAGCTTAATGGTGACCGTGATCTCTTCGCTGGCACCGGGAGCCACAGTGACGGTGTCGCGGGTGAAGCTGACGCCACTTTCATCCAGCTTGTGCTCCTGCTCAGCCAGGAAATACATATCAGGATACGCTTCATTCAACTCAAAGTCCTCGCACAGCAGGCTGGCGCGCAGGGCATAAGTCTTTGCGGTATCGGAATAGTTATGGACAGTAAAGGTGAAGGTATATTCGCCTGCTTCGCTGTCGCCCAGCTCCGCCTTGGGACGGTTGCTGCCGGCAACGGTCAGGTAAGCCTGGGCTGTGATAGCACCCATGGCATTGACAAGGCCAGCGCCCTGCTGACGGGGAGATGCCTCCAGACCGGTATCCACATCGGTGACGGTGGTGGCGGTGCTCATCATCAAGCTGTCAGCCAGCATACGGATCTCGGACTCGGATGCCTCGGGGAAGGTCTCCTTCAGGTACTGCAGTACCAGCGCGGTAACACCGGCCACCTGGGGGCAGGCCATGGAAGTACCGCTCATCAGACCGTAAATGCCACCGTCCAGAGTGGAATAGACATTGCCGCCCACGCCGGACAGATCGGGAACCAGACGCAGGTCGCCGCTGGTGCCCCAGCAGGAGAAGGAGCTCATCTGGCCGCCACGCTTGTCCTCACGGAAAGAGTAGTCGCCGGGGACATTCATGACTTTCTTTTCTGCGTCGGCCATCTTCTGGCCATCGGAGAAGGTGATCAGACACACAGGGATATCGGGAATAATCTCCGATCCATCTGCCTGCTGCACAGCGGTGGTCATGCCGAAGCTGAAGATATCGCTGTCGTCAGTGTTCCAAATGATGGCCGCCACAGCACCGGCAGCCTGGGCATTGAGGGCCTTTTCGCCGAACTGGATATCGCCACGCTTGATCAGCGCTACCTTGCCTTCGACGATGCTCTTGCCGTTTTCGTCATAAAATTCCTCAGGCTTGCCCACGCCTTCGATGACCACGTAATCCAGATCGCCCAGATCCTTCAGGTCAATCATGGTCAGAGGTGTCTCGCCATACATGAACTCGATGGAGTACTGATAGAACATTTCAGAACCGTCTGCCAGTGCGAAGTAGTCGGCAGCGATCACAACATTGTCCACACTGGCAACGCCCATAGCGTTGGCATAGGTAGAGGGAGATGCCACGGAGCCGTTGTCGATATGGATGGTGGGCAGGGTATACAGACCCCAGTTGGTCATGGTGCTGCTGTTGCCTTCGTTACCGACAGCAACATCCACGATCATATCGCTTTCGGAGATGCGCCGGAAAACGGAGTCCACTTCCTCGTCACCGGACTCGGAGAAACCGCAGGCGCTGCCCAGGGACATGTTGACCACGTCCACGCCCAGCTTCATGCAGTCCTCCAGTGCGGCCACGATGGTGTCCATACCTGCGCCGCCCTGGGGATGGAAGACCTTCATGGCGAAGATCTGGGCATCGGGGGCCATACCGGAAACATTGGAGCCTTCCACAGCATTGGCTGCGGCGATACCGGCAACGTGGGTACCATGGTCGCCCAGACCGTCGTTGTGGGTGACGTTGGTGGTACTGGTAGCGTAGTTAAAGGTAAAGGGAACCTTTTCGTTATAGTAAATCTGACCTGCGCTGAGGGTAGTCTTATATGCCGCTTCGTAGAGCGCTTCCATATTCAGATCCAGCTCATCCAGCTTCTGCTGCAGCGCTTCCACTGTCCAGACAGCACCCGCGGGAGCTGCCGCGAAGGCAGGATGGTCCACATCCAGACCCGTATCCAGAATGGCCACAGTCATACCCTGGCCGGTGTAGCCCAGATCATGCCAAACCTGAGTCACATAAGACATATCAGCGGAGCTGATGGTAAAGGGCTTCGCCTCTGCCTTGGTGGAGCAAGCTTCCCAGACAGGATTCAAGAACACATTGGTCACACCGGACACAGCGGCGATCTTTTCCAGATTGCCAAAGGCGGTGCGAATGACAATGGCGTTGGTCAGATGGGTAAACTGATTGACCACATCCACCTGGCCGACCTGCTGGCGGATCGCCGACAGCAGTGCGTCCTGCTTAGCCAGCAGGTGGGCGGTTTCTTCCTGCGGGACCGCCGTAATGCTCTTATAGCTTTCTGCGGTAGGTGCGTCTTTGAGAACCACAAAAGCAGTAACCATATCCATAGGCTGATATTCGCCCGCAGCCTTGCGCAGCACCTGGATGTGCTTGGGCAGCTGAGAGTCCTTCAGCTCGAAGGTTTTGCCGTCGGCGGTGGTAGCCATCCACTTGCCACCAACCAGGCTCAAAACATTCTCGTCCAAGTTCTGCAAATGGGACTTGTCGTCTCTCAAGTTGATGCCCAGCAGCTTCTCGGCAGACTCCAGCAGGCCATCAAACCAGCCGGAACCGTTGCCGCCAACGCCGCCTTCCGGTCCAAAGGTCACCGCGCTCGCAGCGGGAGCGATGTTGCCCAGAACCAGGCAGAACACCAACATGAAGGTGATCCATCTTTTCGCTTTCATAGTAGTTCCTCCTATTTTCAGCGCAACACCCGGCAGATACCGCTGCGCGCCGTTCTCACGATGTACTTCACACGGAAACAAATCGCTACCTACATTGTACTATATCGCTACTTATCGTGTCAAATCCGCATAGTTCATAAAAAATCCCATAATCTTTATGGAATACGTACAATAGTATTCTCCCCGTGCACACATTTTGCAACATAAAACAAGAAAAATCGACCAACTCCCTTCGGAGCTGGTCGATCATATTTGTATTTTGGCAATTATCTGCCGCCGTTGAGCTGATTGAGGGGAATATGCAGCGGTGGCATCTGGCTGGGTTCCGTATCCCGACCGGGGCACAGGGCAGTATAGTCGCCACCCAGCAGCTGCTCGACATAGCGGTAAGCCTTTTTCATGGGTCCCTTGCCGGCGCAGCCCACAAAGCCACCAAAACCCAGCTCGCCCACATACACGCCGGGCAGGGCAGCATACTTGATCCAGCCCTCCAGACGAACCCGGTCAGGCCCATAGGTCACTTTGATAATCTGAGGCGCCACCAGCCAGCCAGTGCCTTTCTTAAACACATTCTCGCCTTCAAAATTGATGTACTGAAAGCCAGTGGAAGTCAGGTACTGGTGGATCGCCGCAAAACTCTGATCCGGAGGTGCCTGAAATCTGAAATCACGGATATATCTGGGCATGGTCACACACTCTCTTTCCGGCCGTTGGGCCTGTGGTATATACATTATAATAATTTATATGGGAGAGATTGTCAATAAAAACCGCTGGTTTAAAATTGGGTCAGGCAAGTTTTTCTATGCTTTCACAAAAGCTCGCCGGCGGCGCTGACCCGCGCAGCATTTGATTTGTTCGACCCGGCACAGATACTAAAAAAGAACACCCCACAAGGAGGTGTTCTTTTTTGGTGCGAGTGTTCATAACGGACTTGACTAAACGATTAGTCTAAGATTCTTACGGTAATTTCCCGGTATTTCATCTCTGCTTCCTGCATAACCGCGACGATCGTATTTGCGTGTTCCTGGATATCTTCCCAGGCGGTTGTTTTTGTTACAGAAATATCGGCGGGCGTGTACATGATGCCCGTCAGCGCATCCCAAAGAGCATCCAGGTTTTCTCCGCACCAATCCGGCAACTCCAGTTTCTGCTTCAATTCCAGATAGAGTTCACCAACATACCGGCAGTCAGTAAAGTTCACATCAAAATGCTTAACATCATATTCTGCATTCATAGTATGCCTCCTTAAACAATTTCGACATATGTTTCGTAATGATCGTAAGTAACAAAAATTAGGCCATCGTTGGAGTAAAGAATACGATGCCTTGTACGGTATCCCTCGGTAAAGTTGATATCCGCTTCGTACCAAATACGCCCGGGTGCCTGCGGAAGGTGCCCATTTCTGTTCTGATAAATATCTCCGCCGATCATTTTGTCTGGCGCTACATCGGTTAGATTGCCGAGGACAGCCTTCCAGCCAAGTGCTTTTGCTTCCTCTTTCGTTAAGTAATAATCAGGAAGCGCCTGATACCATTTCAGCCAGTAATCTGCGCCGTCTTCTCCGTTTCGGGTGGCGAAACCGGCACCGATTGCTTTTAGGCGTTCAATGGTACACCGGCATCGCTGGTGTACGGGTGGCTCGTCATAAATGACTTCATCTATGCTGAATACTTTTCCATGTGCATCTCTGCAATATTTGCATGTGTACAAATCACGGATGGCGATCCAGCACCGCCAATTTGCGCTGTCCATAACTAACCCAGGGTCGAATCCATCCAATGTATTAATTATATCATCCAAAATGCTTTTTCGCAATATTGGACTACCTGGGAAAATGAAACCCCTGATTCTTTTGAAGATTTGATTCATACTTATCCCTCCTTTAGTAAAGAGCTGATTAGCCCCTTCACTAATAGGGAAAAATAGCCGCATAGTTGCACGCAAATGTGCAACTAATTTGAAAAATTCACAAAAAGCTATACATAGGCGCGCAAAAGGCCTCGAAAAGGGCATTTCTGTCCCATACTATAACGAGCATCGGATTGCGACGGCGCAATCCCACTAACTGAAAAGAAAAATCGAGTGCTCACAACGGTCAAATCCGTTATGAACACTCGATATGGTGCCGGTGACCGGACTCGAACCGGTACGCTGTCGCCAGCGGTGGATTTTGAGTCCACTACGTGTACCATTCCATCACACCGGCAGGTGCGCTTAGATAGTATACTACATCCTTTTCAAAATAGCAAGAAAAAAGTTTACATTTTCCATTTTTTTATACCCTTTACTTTCTGGCGAACTTCGTTTATAATGGCAAAAACCACACCACACACAGGAGGTGCCCGCTTTGAACAAAAAGCTCTACTGGGCATTGATCATTTTCTTCTCTCTGATTTTCTTGGTCAGTGCCATTTATTTGGTTATTTACTTTGTTGACTCCAACGAAAGCAAGCAGGTAAACAAGCCCCTACAGGATCTGCATTCCAAGCCCACTTGGACCAGCTTGCCCACCCGGCCAGCCACCATTCCCGGCACTACGCCCCCCGTCACTTCGATCCCCAGCACCGACACTGTTGTGCCCCCCACCACACCTCCCAAGCCCTCTAAGAAAAAGCAGGGCAAAGGCGCCCTCAGAGTCATCGCCCTCATCCTCGCCTGCGCCCTGGTGGGTGGCGGCGCCGGTTTCGGCGGCGCTGCACTTTACGCCTACTTCTTCCCCACGGAGGTGCCCCCCCCCTCTGACCCCCCCAC
>JAZUAW010000099.1:0-21846 GCA_045638225.1 Faecousia sp.
CAAAGTTTATTATAGCACAAGCATTTTCAAAATGAAAGAGGGATTTACTGATTTTTACAGATTTCGGGGTGAAAATATGGATGCTGCCACGGACTGTTTTCTATCCCGCCTTTCGAGTCCTCCTTCGCACCAAAAAAGAGCTGCCCAAAGGGCAGCTCTTTTTTGGTGCGAGAGATGGGACTCGAACCCACACGGCGTAACCACACGCACCTCAAACGTGCTTGTCTACCATTCCAACACTCTCGCAATTGCCATAGTATTATATGCTTTCTGCACGCTTTTGTCAACCCTAAATTTTGCCTTTTCGGGGTATTTGCGTATATTGAAACGGTGCGCCACTTGACAAAGCTGGTCTTGTAAGATAAAATACTGGCATAATACTGTAATTTTTCAAGGAAGTGTGACCATTATGGAACTGCGAGTTAACGAAAGCAAGGTGCTCTGCCGCACTGTCGACGGCGTAACCTACGAGCGCTATGCCATTCCCACCCGTTTCGTCAACATTGGCGACGATTACATCGAATTTATGCAGGAGTTCGCCAAGCCCCATATGCAGGAAGGTGATTTCCTGTCCATCAGCGAGAAGATCATCGCCCTGTGCCAGAAGCGAATTGTCTACCGCAAGGACATCCACCCCGGCTTCTGGGCGAAGCTCTTGTGCAAGTTTGTCCGTGTGACCCCCGCCGGCCCCGGCGCAGGCACCCCCTATAAGATGCAGCTGATCATTATGCTCTGCGGTCTGCCCCGTGTTCTGTTCGCTGCCGCCTGCTCCGCTGTGACCAAGCTGTTCGGCAAGAAGGGCGTGTTTTACAAGGTTTGCGGCCATGATGTGGACGGCATTGACGGTCTGATCGACTACGATATCTCCTATCAGGAATATGTCAATTACGGCATTTTGAATCCGGAGAATCCTTCCGGCGTGTGCAATGAGATCGAGGAAAAGCTGGGTATCCCCTGCATGATCGTGGATGCCTGCGATATCTCCGTGGAAGTGCTGGGTAAGTCCAAGGGTCTGACCCTGAGCAACGATACTCTGGCAGAGGTCGTCCGTGATAACCCCGCCGGTCAGGGCGACGAATGCACCCCCATCATTTTGATCCGTCCTGTAAAGGATGCCGAATAACACAAAATCACCACGCCGATTTTTCGGCGTGGTTTTTTCTTGTCCAATGCAACCACATACGATATAATATCGCTATATAGGGTGAAAGGAGGGAAAACATGGAAGATACCAAAATCGTAGAACTTTACCTGCAGCGGAGCGAAATGGCCATTGCGCAAACAGCCGCGCAATACGGTTCACGGTTGCGCAGCCTGTCTTATGGCATCGTGCAAGATCATGAAACCGCCGAGGAATGTGAAAATGACACCTATCTCGAGGCTTGGAACTCCATTCCTCCCAACGCACCCCACAGCTATTTCTTTGCGTTCCTGGCCCGAATCATCCGCCACATTTCCATTGACCGCTGCCGCTATCAGCAGCGCCTTTGCCGTAGCGCCTATGTGCAGGAATTATCCACGGAACTGCAAGCCTGCGTTCCCGGCGGTCATGATCCCGCAGAGAAAATGGAGGCCAAGGTCCTGGGCCAGGCCATCAGTGCCTTCCTGCGAACATTGCCGGTAGAAGCCCGGAAGGTATTTATCCGCCGATATTGGTACATGGATTCCGTTTCAGAGATCGCCAAACGTTTTTGTATAAGCCAGAGCAAAGTCAAATCCATGCTTTTCCGTAGCCGCAATACTTTGCGGATATATCTTAAAAAGGAGGGTTACACACTATGACAGGCGACAAAATTTTGGACGCTATGGAGTACATCGACCCCGACCTTATTGAGGCAGCCGATGAACTTTCGAAAAAACGACGCGCACGCCCCTATTGGTTTGCTGTTATTGCGGCAGTATTGGTGCTGGCCATTGGACTCACTACGCAGTTGGGAAGTTATCCCGTTATTCCCCATTCCCACCTGCTGGCCGCGCCCGTATACCCCCAAATGGCAGCCTATCCCAATTACGACGACTATCCCGATTGGAAAGATTACGATGCAGCCTATACTGCCTGGCGGGAAAGCCAGGAGCAGCAATATAATCAACCCGCGGGCTATGCCGACGGCTTGAGGAATTTCTTCCACACCAGCATCGCCCAATTTTTGCAGGGCGAAGACAATCCTACCTACTCCCCTGTCAATGTCTATCTGGCCATGGCCATGCTGGCAGAAACCACCGACGGTAATTCCCGGCAGCAGATCTTGAATCTGTTTGGTGCGGACAGCATTGAACAACTGCGTCAGCAGGCATCCCATGTTTGGAATGCCCATTATTGCGAAGACGGACAGACTTCACTGCTGCTGGCCAATTCCTTGTGGCTGGATGAAAACTATGCTTTCAAAAAGCCAACCGCTGATCTATTAGCAAATCACTACTTTGCGTCCTCTTATCGCGGTGACCTGAGCACCAAGGAAATGAACAAGCACCTGCAGAATTGGCTGAATGACAACACTGGAGGGCTACTGAAAGAGCAGGCAGAAACTATCCAGTTCAGCCCCAGTACCGTATTTGCCCTTGCCTCTACCGTTTACTTTACCGCATCGTGGAGGGAAGAATTCAGCGAAAATCTTACCAAGGAATCCATATTCCACAGCCAGAAAACGGATATTGCCGTCCCCTTTATGAACAAATCCTTGAATACCCATATGTGTTACTGGGGAGAAAACTTTACTGCCATTTATCTGTATCTAACAGGAGGCAACAGAATGTGGCTGATATTGCCGGATGAAGGATATACCGTTGCCGAAATTCTGGAAAGCGAGGACTATCTGCGGATGACCATGGACCCCGGTGCTTGGGAAAACAAAGGAATCTACACCATCCATCTGAGTCTACCGAAATTCGATGTAGCAAGCCAGACTGATCTTTGCTCCGGTATGCAGGCTATGGGCGTAACCGATATTTTCGACTATACCGTCTCGGATTTTAGCCCCATCACCGATACCCCCGAGCTGTTTGTCAGCAAGATCGACCATGCTGCCCGGGTGGCAATTGACGAAAAAGGCTGTGTCGGCGCTGCCTTCACCGTAATCATGACAGAACCCGGTACCGCACCGGGGCAGCCCGATGAGATCAACTTTGTGCTGGATCGGCCCTTCCTGTTCATTGTCAGCAGCCGGGATAACCTTCCACTGTTTGCCGGTGTGGTCAACGAGCCTTGATGGAAAACAGAAAACCCACGCCTCTTACGGCGTGGGTTTTTCGTATAGATAGGTAGCGCAATGGCCATTAGAAGAGCCGTCGGCGTAGACAGAATAATCCAGAATCTTGCGGAAGCCGCAGCTGCGGTGGGTTGCAATGGAGGCTGCATTGCGGTGACTGATGTGGACATACACACGGTCGCATTCTGCCGCATCCAAAGCAGCCATGATCAGCTGCTTGGCATAGCCTTGCTTGCGATACCGGGGATGGGTCTCCAACGCTTCCAGCAGTAGGCCATCCTGATAGTGCTGCAGCCGCAGGGCGCTGACATAGCTGCCATTTTCTTCCCAAATGCAGTAGCGGTCACCGGGCCTGTCGAAAAATCCGGTGCGAAGGTATTGGTAAAAGTCCTGCTCTGCCTGTAAGATCTGCTGCCCGCTAGGCAGCTTGGGATAAAATTCCGCGCCGTTTTCCGTGTTGCTCTCTTCGTAGACCGCCATCAGCTGGCCAAATCGCAGCTGATGGAGGGCATCGGCGATGATCAGCATATCAGATCTTTTCTCCTAAGATGGACTTGGTGGCATAGGCGTTCAGCTCCATGCCTGCGGTGTTGCCCGCCAGATATTCATAATAGGCCTGGGAGCCGATCATGGCCGCATTGTCACCGCAAAGCTTCAAAGGCGGCAGGTAGACCGTTGCGCCCAGTTTTTCCGCAGCGGCGATCACATCACGGCGGATACGGGAATTGGCCGCCACGCCGCCCGCCACAGCCACCTGCAGGCACCCAGTCTCCCGAATGGCCCGCTCCACTCTGGGCACCAGGGTATCACTGACAGCGGCACAGAAGGAAGCGCACAGGCTGGGGATATCCAGTTCCTCCCCTACCTGATCGGCATGGTGGATCATATTCAGCGCTGCGGTCTTCAGACCTGAGAAGCTCATATTATAAGGATTCTCGCCGGGCTTAGACCGGGGCAGATCGTATCTGGTTTCCTCACCGGCCTGTGCCATTTTATCGAGAGCCGCACCACCGGGATAGGGCATACCCAGCACACGACCCACCTTGTCGAAGCATTCGCCGGCTGCATCGTCCAGCGTGCCGCCGAGAATTTCCATTTCGGTGTAGTCCTTCACATGGACCATCATGGTATGACCGACGGAGACCACCAAGCAGAGGAAGGGGGGCTTCAGTTCGGGATAGGCGATATAATTGGCTGCGATGTGGCCACGGATATGGTGGACGGGAATCAAAGGCTTGCCCATGGCCATAGCGGCAGACTTGGCAAAATTGACACCCACCAGCACCGCGCCAATGAGGCCGGGGGCATAGGTCACCGCCACGGCATCGATGTCATCCCGGCTCAGGCCGGTTTCTGCCAGAGCCTGGTCAGCAAGGCCATAGATGGCCTCGATATGCTTGCGGGAGGCAATCTCCGGCACAACGCCACCGTATTCCCGGTGGAGGGCAACCTGAGAGGCGATGCAGTCGCAAAGCACTTCTCTGCCATCACGAACGATGGCAACGGCGGTTTCATCGCAGGAAGATTCAATTGCTAAAATGTTCATGATTTCACTCCTTTTCAGGCGAAATTCGAATTTTCATCATTGGTTAAGTTGCCATCACCCCAGATAGGGATGGCTGTGCCAAGATATGTAGGTTTGGGTTTGAATAGAGATGTGCCAAAATCCTTGACCCGGGCCAGCACTTCCCGGACATCCCGCTTGGCTTGGCCGGTGTAGCTGCGGTAATCAGCCGCCACGCCATAGGCTTCCAGGCCTAAACTTTCGGCAATATAAATAGCCCGGTAGAGGTGGTACTCCTGGGTGACGATGATGATCTTCTTCGCCTGGAAGATTTCCTTGGCCCGGTACATACTCTCGTAGGTAGAGAAGCCTGCATGGTCCATAAACACATCTTCCGATGCAATGCCTGCATCGACGGCAAAGGACTTCATCACATCCACTTCGTCATAATTTTCCCGGCCATGGTCACCGGTCATCAGCAGCTTGGGCGCAGCACCCAGGTCATAGAGTTCCACACCCATACGAAGCCGGTCGTGTAGCATATCGCTGGGGCTGCCGTCCGCGCGGACACCGCAGCCCAGGACCAGAATACAATCCACATCCGTAAGGCCGGCGGCCTCTTCGGGTGTCAGAATCTGTTTTTTCGTGCTGCCCTTGACGATTCCGTTGATGCTTAAAACCGCCAAACTACCTATAAGGCCCAAACAAATCAATATACAACTAATGCGGAGGATCGTTCTTTTTATTCTCATAGGCTTTATTTTTCAAAACACTTTGTAGGAATGCTGTCTTCAGCATTCCCTACGAAATATCAAAGCGGCTTGCGGAGGATCAGAGCATCTTCCTTGGGGTTGCGGTAATAGTTTTTTCGCAGGCCAACCTGAGTAAAGCCAAGCTTTTCATAGAGGGCGATGGCGGGGACATTGGAAGCACGGACTTCCAGCGTCAAGCACACATTATCCCGGGATTTCAGGTCGGCAGACAACGCATTGACCAAACCCTCGGCGATGCCGCGGCGGCGATGGTCCGGGTGGACAGCCACATTCATCATATCCGATTCCCCAAGCACGCTTTGGGAGCCGATATAGCCCAGCACTTGCCCATTCTCCACAGCGACAAGCCAATAAGAAAGGCGGCTGGTCAACTCATAAGCGATGGAGTTTTCGCTCCAAGGGTCCGAAAAACACAGTTTTTCCAGCGCTGCAATGGCAGCCACATGGGTTTCATCCATTTTGACAATTTCGATCATTTTGCGTCATACCAGCTTTCGCCAATTTTTGCTTCCGCCTGCAGTGGCACTTTCAGTTGGGCCACGGACTGCATTTGGCTGCTGACCAACGCGGCAACATCTGCCGCAATGGCTTCGGGACACTCCACGATCAGTTCGTCGTGGACCTGCAGCAGCAGCTTTGCTTCGGGGAAGTGTTCGTTGAGAGCGTTTTCCACCCGGATCATAGCCAGCTTAATGAGGTCTGCGGCAGTGCCCTGGATAGGGGTATTCAGGGCGATGCGTTCAGCGCCACTGCGGATATTGAAATTGCTGGCGCTGAGTTCCGGGATATAACGCTTGCGGCCATAGAGCGTGGCGGTAAAGCCGGTTTCCCGGGCACGCTCCACCACCTGCTTCATATAGCCGCGAACACCGCTGTAGTGGGCCAGATAGCTGTCGATATAGTCCTTGGCTTCCCAGCGGGAAACGCCGATATCCTCTGCCAGAGAAAACTCAGAAATACCATAGACGATGCCGAAATTGACAGCCTTGGCATGCCGGCGCTGCAAGGATGTGACTTCCTCTGCTTTTACACCGAAGACCTGTGCAGCGGTGACGGTGTGGACATCCAGACCGCTGATGAAGGCATTTTGCATCACAGCATCGTCGGCAATGTGGGCCAACACCCGCAGCTCGATCTGGCTATAGTCCGCATCCACCAACACGTGGCCGGCCTTGGGAATGAACATCTTGCGGATCTCCGCGCCCAGATCGGTACGAACAGGAATATTCTGCAGATTGGGTTCGGTGGAGCTGAGGCGGCCGGTGGCGGTCACAAGATTTTGGAAGGTTGTGCGGATACGCCCATCGTCGCAGATGACCGCCATAAGGCCATCGGCATAGGTGGATTTCAGTTTGGTCAGCATTCGGTAGTCCATGATGGCAGGGATGATGGGATGCTTGTCTTTCAGCTTTTCCAGCACTTCCGCATTGGTGGAATAACCTGTCTTGGTCTTTTTCACCGGGGGCAGGCCCAATTTATCAAAAAGCAGTTCACCCAGTTGCTTGGTAGAATTGATATTGAATTTCTCTTCTGAGTAGCCGTAGATCAGGGTCTCGCAATCACTGATCCGCTGTGCAAGCATTTGTCCAAACTGCTCCAACTGATTGCGGTCGATGGCGATGCCTCGGTTTTCCATGCGGTAAAGCACGGTGCACAGCGGCAGCTCCATATCGAAATACAGGCTTTCCATACCGTTTTTCGCCAGTTCTTCCGTCAGAACAGGACGCAGATGCCACAACACTTCGGCGCAAGCGGCAGCGTCACCGTCATCAGCCGACAATCCTAAGAAATTGGTAGCCAACTTGGACACGGGATAGTCTGACTGGCTGGGGTTCAAATCATAGGCGGCAAGAGCAGTGTCAAAGCCACAGCTACCGTAGGCGATGCCCATACCATCCAGGCGGTGCATGGTGGTTTTGGCATCATGGAAAATGAGGCCGCCACCAAAGGAAACACCCATTTGGGCCTCCATGGGTGTCAACACGCAGACACCTTCTGCCCAAGCAACACCGATGCTGCCGTCCTCAGCCAGATATACGGCGCAGTTTTCTGCCTTTTCGGGCAGAAAGTCTGCTTTGGGAAGGGCGGTTATTCTTGTTTCTGCCTTTTGGGGAGCTTCCAGCGCCGCACCCCGCAGACCATATTTATCAATCAGCTTGACGAACTCCAATTTCTGGAACAGAGCGTAGAGCTCCGGCTTATTGTAGGGCCGAATGATGGCATCCTTGGGCGCAAAATCGATGGGGGCTTCGCTGACGATGGTAGCAAGTTCATAGGAAAGATAGGCATTCTCCTTATCCTTCTCCAGCTTTTCCCGCAGCTTTGGCTTGATGGAAGCGTCCTGCAGATTGGCATACACGCCATCGAGAGTGCCGAATTTCAGCAGCAGATCGGTGGCCGTCTTGGGGCCGACGCCGGCAACACCGGGGATATTATCGGAGGAGTCGCCCATCAGGGCCTTCAGGTCAACCAACCGCTTCGGCTCGAAGCCGTATTCCTCCCGGAATTTTTCCTCGGTATAGAGGGTGGCGGTGGTCTGACCGGGCTTGGAGATCACCAGCTTCACATGGACATTTTGATCGATCAGCTGCAGGCTGTCCCGATCGCCGGTGACCACCACACATTCCCAATCATTATTGGAACAAATGCGGCCCACGGTGCCGATGACATCATCCGCCTCCCAACCCTGGCAGGCATAGACGTGGATATTCATAGCGGAGAGTACTTCCTTCATCACCGGCATCTGCATAGCCAGTTCTTCCGGCATACCATGGCGGGTGGCCTTATAGCCATCATACTGAAGATGGCGGAAGGTGGGGCCATGGAGGTCAAAGGCAACGCAGACCGCATCGGGCTGCTCTTCCTTTTCCATGCGCTCCAGGATATTCAGGAAGCCATAGATGGCATGGGTATAAAGCCCCTCACGATTGGTAAGGGGCTTCACACCAAAATAAGCACGATTTATGACGGAGTTACCGTCTAAAATCAAGAGTTTCATACTTTTCTCCACTTGGTGCCCTGGGGAGTATCGATGATCTCGACACCACGGGCCTTCAGTTCGTCACGGATGCGGTCAGCCTCGGCCCAGTTCTTAGCCTTCTTGGCATCGGTACGGGCAGCCACCAGAGCATCGATCTCGGGATCGGCATTGGCAGCTTCTTCCTCTGCCTTCTTCTTGTTGAGGGCCTCGGCGGCAGACAGCAGGTTCAGGCTCAGCACCTGGTCAAAGTCGGCGATCAGCGCCAGCTTGGTGGCGTCGTTGCACTTTGCCTTCAGCACGTCATACAAAGCGGTGACAGCAACGGAGGTATTCAGGTCACCGTTCAGGGCGCCCACGAAGCGGCCCTTCAGCTGCTCGAAAGCCTCGGCTTCCACTTCGCCATCATTCTTCAGGGTGGCGATCTTGGCGATCAGCTTATCATAGGCCTGGACGGCATTGTCCAGGTTTTCCCAGCTGAACACCAGATTGCGGCGGTAGTGGCTCTGCAGGCAGAACAGGCGGTAAGCCATGGGATCATAACCCTTACTCTCCAGCAGGGAGACGGTGAGGAACTCGCCCTTGGACTTGGACATCTTGCCGGTATCGGTGTTCAGATGGTGGACATGGAACCAGTAGTTGCACCACTTGTGGCCCAGGTAGCTCTCGGACTGGGCGATCTCGTTGGTGTGGTGGGGGAAGGCATTGTCGATGCCGCCGCAGTGGATGTCCAGATCCTCGCCCAGGTGCTTCATGGAGATGCAGGAGCACTCAATGTGCCAGCCGGGATAGCCAACGCCCCAGGGGGAATCCCACTTCAGAGCCTGATCCTCGAACTTGGACTTGGTGAACCACAGAACGAAGTCATTCTTGTTCTTCTTGTTGGTATCCTCCTCCACGCCCTCACGGACGCCGGTGGCCAAATCTTCCTCGTCGTGGTCATTGAACATATAGTATTTTTCCAGGGTGGAGGTATCAAAATACACATTGCCGCCGACAAAATAAGCCTTGCCGTCGTTCAAAAGCTTCTGCACCATTTCGATATATTCGTCAATGCAGTTGGTGGCAGGCTCCACCACATCGGGCCACTTGATATTCAGCTTTCCGCAGTCGGACTGGAAAGCCTCGGTGTAGTAGCGGGCGATGTCCATGACGGTCTTGTTCTCACGCTTTGCGCCCTTGACCATCTTGTCTTCGCCGGTATCGGCGTCACTTGCCAGGTGGCCCACGTCGGTGATGTTCATAACACGCTTGACATTATAGCCGGTGTAGCGCAGAGCCTTTTCCAGCACGTCCTCCATGATGTAGGTACGCAGGTTGCCGATGTGAGCATAGTGATAGACGGTGGGGCCGCAGGTGTACATTTTCACCAGATCGGGATTGTTGGGGGTAAAGAGTTCTTTCTTGTGGGAAAGAGAATTATACAGATACATATTGGTTTCCTCCAAATGATTATTTACAATTTTCTGCATGGAACTTTTGCATGACAAGTCCATGCCGCTTTTCGGTCGGAACGCTGAGGACAGCCTTCCCTATCATTCATAAAAAACCGCCTCTTATGCCTTATGGCACAAGAGGCGGGTAAATTACTCGCGGTTCCACTCTCATTTATCGCTTGATATTGAGTTTTTCGCTCCCGGACGCACATTCGCAGCTTCTTCCCTGCCCGGGCTTCCAGCCGATGGCCCAGGCTCTCTGAAGGGTGTCCCCTGTTACTATTTCCGTTCAACACGATTTTATTTATTTTACCACGCGAATGGGGGGAATGTCAAGATTTTTACAGTGGATTTATTCCAAACCCATAACTTCCTTGCGGTATCTTGCAATGCCCTTTTCTAAGAGGTCCATGGCCCGGGTCAGGTCTTCCAAATTCAGCACATAGGCAATACGGACCTCGTTGATGCCCTTGCCGGGTGTCTCGTAGAAGGGGCCGCCGGGGGCGAACATGACGGTTTCGCCGTCATCATCAAAGCTGGTCAGCAGCCAGTTCTGGAACTTGTGGGTATCGTCCACAGGCAGGGCAGCCATGATATAGAAAGCACCCTCGGGCTTGGTGACCAGCACGCCATCAATGGCCTTCAGACGGTCATAGACCAGATCACGTCGGCGGATATACTCAGCACGGTTGGCATCATAATATTCCTTGCCAACAGAGTACAGAGAGGCAGCGCCAACCTGGTCCATAGTAGCAACAGCCAGACGGGACTGGCAGAATTTCAGCAGAGCCTGCTGCAGGGCCTTATTCTTGGTGACTACGCAGCCAATACGGGCACCGCAAGTGGAAAACTGCTTAGACACAGAGTCGGTAACGATCAGGTTATCGGCAATGTCGGTAAAGCGGGCCATGGTGGGCACACCGGCATTTTCGCCATAGCAGAACTCCCGGTACACCTCGTCAGAGATCAGGTACAGGTCATGTTCCTTGGCAATATCCGCGATCATCCGCATCTCCTCTTCAGTTAGGCACACACCGGTGGGATTGCCGGGGTTGGTGATCATAATGGCACGGGTATTGGGGGTGATGAGGGCCTCGATCCGCTCCCGGACGGCATAGCGGTAGCCTTCTTCCGGGCAAGTGGGCAGGGCGCGGATGATACCGCCGGCCGCGTGGACAAAGGTAGCATAGTTGGGATAGTAAGGCTCGGGCACGATGATCTCGGTATAGGGATCGAGAATGCTCAGGCATACCAGCAACAGCGCTTCAGAACCGCCGGTGGTGATCAGCACATCACTTTGATCCAACTCCACGCCCAAGCTATCCTTATAGTAGCCACGGATGGCATTGATCAGCATAGGCATACCGGGAGACTCGGTATACGCCAGCGTAGCCTGACGAAAATTCTGCACCGCTTCATAGAACTGAGGCGGGGTCTTCAGATCGGGATGACCGATGTTGAGATGGTAAATCTTCTTACCTGCCTGCTTGGCTGCCACAGCCAGAGGGTGGAACATACGCATGGGAGAAGCTTCGCAGCGATTGGCATTAATAGAAATTTTCATAATTACCTCCGTTTTGTGTGGTAGGTTTATTCAAAAAATAGGTTTATTCGTAAAATAAGAATAACACTAATACTTCCATTTTTCAAGGGTTTTACTGAAAATGTATTGCCCATTGGCATGTTTGTATTTTTCGCCAAATTGCTGTTTAACGCACACCTATCGGTGAGTTGCAGGGAACGGAGCAACAAACGGAAATTTGAACCTAAACATGCAAAAGCCGGGCCCTACGGCCCGGCTTATTATTCCCATTTTTCCCAAATCTCGGGGCAGAAGCCCACAGTGGCCTGTTTGCCATTGCGGACAATGGGGGTGCGCATGAGGGACGGGTCGTCAAAAAGTTTATCCTCTTTGGCGATCTTGTCTTCCATGTAACGCATATTGGTGATTTCCTGGGATTTATTATTCCAATCGATCAGATTGTCCACTCCGCCCACAGCACGCAGTACGCTGTCAAATTCCTTGCCGGCCATGCCATATTTCACAAGGTCGATGGATTGGAATTTGATGCGGCGCTCTTTAAACCAGCGCTCGGCTTTTTTTGTGTCAAAGCATTTGGATTTTCCAAAAATTTGAATATTCAATATTCTACCTCCTGTAGGCAAAGACCCTGGGCAGGCGCCAAAAAGCCTGCCTCAGCCCGCTTGCCGCCAAACAGATCCGGGACGCTCTTCTCATCCCGCGTTCCCCTGCCCACTTCGATCAACGTGCCTACCATGATGCGCACCTGATTGTGGATAAAGCCATTGCCGGTGAAATAGATCCGTACTTCCTCGCTCGTTTTCTGGATGCGAACCGCCCGAATATAGCGAACAGTGCTCTTTTTGAATTTGGGATTGCCGCAGAAAGCGGAAAAGTCGTGCTCCCCTTCCAGAAATCCGGCCGCACGGTTCATAGCGTACAGGTCCAGTTTTTCCGGGAACACCGCCACATAGCGGCGCTCAAATACGCAGGGAACTTCGCTGTTCCAGATACGGTAGCAATAGGTTTTTTCCTTTGCATTGAGGCGGGCGTGGAAACGGGGTGAGCAATCCTTACAGGACAGGATACCAATATCCTCCGGCAGAAACGCCCGAAGTTGGCGCAGAATCTCCTGACAAGGCATAGCGCTTTCGCAGTGGAAATTGGCCACTTGTCCCTTGGCGTGGACACCGGCATCGGTACGGCCGCTACCGGAAATTTCAATTTCTTCCCCTAAGATACGGGAAAGGGTGGTCTCCAGTTTGGCCTGAATGGTGTCATCTTTCCCCGGCAGGCGCTGCCAGCCACGGTATCTGGTGCCGTCATAGCAAATATCAAGACGAATATTACGCATAGAATCCCTGCTTTTTCAGCCAATGGAGCACATCGGCGTAGACATCTTTTCGGTTCAATTCATTCAGCACCTCATGGCGGCACAGCGGATACAGCCGCACAGACACATTCTCCATGCCGGCTTTCTCAAAGGCTTGGGCTGCCTGTTTCACGCCCTTACCGTAGCCACCCACCGGATCATCGGAACCAGCGATAAACAACACCGGCAGGTCCTTGCGCATATTGGCCAGGTGCTTTGTCTGCTGAATGTATTGGATGCCGGTGAGCATATCCTTAGCAAGGCCCGGTGTCATGGTAAAGCCGCAAAGCGGGTCTGCTATGTACTGATCCACGATTTTCTGATCACGGGTCAGCCAGTCGTGGGTGGTGCGCTGATGCTCCACACGGTTGTTATAGCTACCGAACATCATATCGTTGAGGAACTTGCTGGGCTGATCCGGGTCCTGCCGCTTGCCCACCAGCTTGGCGGCGGCAATACCGGCGCCGACCACAGCGCCCGGCATCCATGCCGTTCCGCTGATAATGGCGGCAGAAATGCCGCAATCGGGATACTTGCACAGCATGGTACGGGCCATAAACGAACCCATGGAATGTCCCAGCAGGATATAGGGCACATCAGGATGCTCTGCCCGCGTGTCGGCCAGCAGCCGATAAGTATCAGCAACAGCCTTATGCCAGCCACCGGTAAAATGGCCCAATTTCCCAGCATCACCAACAGAACCGCCGTGGCCCATATGATCCTCAGCAACAACCAGAAAGCCCTTATTGGCCAGATAGCTGGCAAAATCATCATAGCGCTCCACACGCTCGGCAACACCGTGAACGATCTGCAGCACCGCAACAGGCTCGCCCTCCGGCTCCCAGCGGCAACCGTGGATCATGCCCGCGCCGCAAGACGGATAGTAAAAATCAGTACGCATAGCCTGCTCCTTAGTCGATCACTTCATAACCGGCATCCACGATGGCCTTCTTCAAGGCTTCCACATCGGCTGTGCCGGTGACGGTAATATTCTTCGCCATGAGATCCACAACAGCATCGGTCGTACCGGCAACCGCTTTGCAGACCTTTTCCACCATAGCCTTGCAATGGGGGCACATCATACCATTTACCTTGATAACAGTTTCCATATTGATTTCCTCCTGAATGATATTAGGTTCTTCTATCATAACGGGTGCAATCTGGGTCTTTGGCTTAAACAGCCGCAGACGCAGCGCATTGCTGACAACAAACACAGAGCTCAAGCTCATAGCCGCTGAGCCGATCATGGGGCTGAGCATACCGCTGGCGGCCACGGGAATGCCCAAACTATTGTAGAAAAATGCCCAGAACAGATTTTCCTTGATATTGCGGATGGTTGCGCGGCTCAGCTCCACTGCGCTGCATACACCGGCAAGGGAGCCACGCATCAGCACCACATCGGCAGATTCCACGGCAATATCCGTACCGGCACCAATGGCCATGCCCACATCCGCTGTGACCAGAGCCGGGGCATCGTTAATACCGTCACCCACCATCAGGACACGCTGACCTTCCTCTTGCAGCCGCTTGACAGCCGCAGCCTTGTCACCGGGCAGCACATCGGCAATGACACGCTGGATACCGGCAGATGCGGCGATGGCCCGGGCAGTCTTTTCATTGTCGCCGGTGAGCATCACCACTTCCAGACCCAGTTTCTGCATGGCACGGACTGCCTCAGCAGAATCCGGCTTCAGCACATCCGCGGCAGCAATAGCACCTAAGTATTCCCCGGTTTCCGCACCGAAGTACAGGGGCGTTTTGCCGGTTTCGGTCAGTTCGGGATAAGCAGGCACAGCAATCTTGTGGGCTGCCATCAGCCGGGCATTGCCGCCAAAATAGCGCACATTGTCCACAACCGCACTGACACCCATACCGGGTAGGGTTTCAAAATCAGAGGCATTGGGACAACTGACGGATTTGGCTGCTTCCAAAATAGCCTTGGCAAAGGGATGCTCGGAGCGGGCCTCCAGTGCGGCAGCCACGGTCAGTAACCGGGTCTTGGATGCGCTGCTGGGGAGAATATCGGTCACCACAGGCTTGCCAGTGGTCAGGGTGCCGGTCTTATCCAGCACAACTGTATGAATCCGGTGCAGGTTTTCCAGCGCAGCCGCATTTTTGAACAGCACACCCATACGGGCACCTCTGCCTGTGCCCACCATAATGGCCACTGGCGTGGCAAGCCCCAGGGCGCAGGGACAAGAGATCACCAGAACAGAAATGGCCGCGGACAAGGAAAATTCCAATCCTTTTCCCACAAACATCCAAACCGCAAAAACGATGACAGCGATGGACATGACCACCGGCACAAAAACGCCGGCAATTTTATCTGCCAGACGCGCAATGGGAGCTTTGGAACCACCCGCTTCTTCTACCATACGGATGATTTGGGCCAGGGTGGTATCCTCTCCCACCTTTTCTGCCCGAAATTCCAGGAAACCGGCACTGATGGTGGTGGCAGCCGCCACGGTATCCCCTGCCGCTTTTTCCACAGGTACACTTTCGCCGGTCAAGGCGCTCTGGTCTACATAAGCACGACCGGTCAGCACCACACCATCCACAGGAATACTGCCACCGGAACGAACCAAAATCACATCGCCCACTCGGACATCTTCCACAGGAATTTCCATTTCCGCACCATCCCGGCGGACAGTGGCCATGTTGGGCCGCAGATCCATCAACTGCCGTATAGCATCACCGGTCTTGCCCTTGGCCCGGGTCTCCAGGAATTTGCCCAAGGTCACCAAAGTCAGAATCATGGCGGCAGATTCAAAATACAGATTATGACTATATTTCGCCACAGCATCCACATCGCCCCGGCCCATGGCATCAGCCATCAAAAACAGCACCGCCACACCATAAACCAAAGCTGCGGAAGAACCTACAGCGATCAGAGAATCCATATTGGGGGCCCGATGCCACAATGCCTTAAAGCCACGGGTATAATACACCCGGTTTAGGTATACGGCAGGCAGCGTCAGGAAAAATTGCAACAGGGCAGCCATCATGCCGTTGTGGTGATACCACTGAGGCAGTGGCAAATGGACCATATGACCCATAGTAAAATACATCAGGACCACAAGGAATATTGCAGAACCAATGATCCGCGTTTTCATCTCTTTGAGCGTATTGTCTGCAGGCTCAGCGGTCTTTTTCTTCTCGTTGGAGCCAGCTATGCCATAGCCGGCGTCCCGGACTGCCTTGGCAATCGCCTCGGATACATCGGAAGTGGCCTCCACTGTCATCTTGCCAGCCAGCAAATTGACTTCTACGTTTTCTACACCGGCTACCGCCTTCGTGACCTTCTCCACACGGGC
The DNA here is from genome assembly GCA_045638225.1 of Faecousia sp. GTDB lineage: Bacteria > Bacillota > Clostridia > Oscillospirales > Oscillospiraceae > Faecousia. The sequence continues at coordinate 16,105 of JAZUAW010000099.1, forward strand.
GGAGCAGGCAGCACAAGTCATACCGGTCACATCGAATTTCAGTTTCATCCAATCCCTTCTTTCTGTGGTTATTATCGGGCATCCTGGACAAAAAATCAAGGATTATTTATTTGACATTATTCTTGTTTTATGATAATATTCTAATAATTCACAGCATTTTTCGCTTTTTTTCACCTATTATGAAAGGAAACATTCTATGAATATCAAGATTCTTTCTGATTCTACCTGCGATCTGTCTGAGGAAATTCTCAACCAGAATAACATTTCTCTGATTCCTCTGACCGTGATTAAGGACGATAAAGAGTATAAAGACGGCGTCACCATCACTCCCGCGGAGATTTTTGCCCATGTGGCCGCCGGCGGTGCGCTTTGCTCCACTTCTGCCAATTCCGTTGGCGAATACGAAGAGCAGTTTGCCAAATATTCCGCCGATTTCGACGGTGTGCTGCATATCAACATCGGCTCCGGCTTCTCTTCCTGCTATCAGAACGCCTGCATCGCCGCCCAGGATTTTGACAATGTGAAGGTGGTCGATTCCATGAACCTTTCCACCGGTCAGGGTCTGGTGGTACTGGAAGCCTGCCGCCTTGCCAAGGAATGTGCCACCCTCGACGAGCTGCACGAAAAGGTGCAGGCCTTCACCGAGAAGGTGGAAGCCAGCTTCCTGGTTGACAAGTTGGTATATCTGGCTAAGGGTGGCCGTTGCTCCGCTGTGGCCGCGCTGGGTGCAAACCTGCTGAATCTGAAGCCCTGCATTGATGTGAAGAACGGCAAGATGGGCGTTTCCAAGAAGTATCGCGGCAAGTACCACAAGTGCCTGGGCGACTATGTCAAGGAGCGTCTTGCTGACCGGGAGGACATCCGCCGGGATGTGCTGTTTGTTACCAAGACCAGCGTATCCGATGATGAGTATGCCGCTGTCATGGCTGCTGTAAAGGAATACGGCAATTTCGAGACCGTGTATGAGACGCTGGCTGGCTGCACCGTATCCTGCCACTGCGGTCCCGGTACTCTGGGCGTGCTGTTTGTCAGAAAGTAAATACGCAAAACAGGCCGTAATCACGGCCTGTTTTTTCATAATTTACGGCAGAGCTGCTTTCCCTTCTCCCGGGGAGAAGCGTTTGCGCCTGCGGCGCTGGGATGAAAAGAATTTCTTTGCCCTCTTGCATTTTATGAAAGCTGTGCTATACTGTTGGCGTTGAATATCATTCCTGCGAGGAAATGCTATGGACTATTATAAATTATTGGACTTTGCCACGGACTTTGGCTACGAGCTGAGTATGAGCGGCGCGGAGACCTACCGTGTGGAAGAAAGTATATACCGCATTCTCAACGCCTATGGCGTAGAATCGGAAGTTTTTGCCATTCCCAACTGCCTGATTGTCAGCATCACCAGCCCCGAGGGGCATCCGCTGACCTATATGCGGCGTATGGGCATCCACGGCAATGATCTGGACGCTGTGGAACGTTTCAGCGCACTGGGGCGCCGCATCTGTGCCGAGCAACCCGACCCGGTCGATGCTATGGAGTTACTGGCCGAGTGCCGCCGAAGCCGCCGGTATCACCACCCTCTGGCTGTATTGCTGGGCTATTTTCTTGGCTCTGCCGCTTTCGGCATTTTCTTCGGCGGCAATCTGTTGGATGCTCTGGTCGGCGGCCTGGGCGGCATGATGTCCGGTGCCTCCATTATGTTTATGGATCGGTTCAAGGCCAACAACTTCTTCAAGACCATGCTGGGTGCCTTCCCCCTGGCCTTTATCCCCTATTTCTTCCAGGCCATTGGACTTATTTCCAATCCTGATGCCGCTATCATCGGCGCAGTGATGACGCTGATCCCCGGTCTGCTGTTTACTTATGCCATGCGGGACATAATTTTTGGTGATACCAACTCCGGTGTCAACCGGATCGTGCAGGTGCTGCTGATTGCCCTGGCCATCTCCTGCGGCACAGCCTTTGCCTGGAATGCCGCCGTGGCCATTTGGGGAGACCCGGTCAGCGTAGCGGGTATCGATTACAGCTTCGCCGTTGAGGCACTTGCCGGCTGTGTGGGCTGCATCGGTTTTTCTTTCCTGTTCAATGTCCGTGGTAGAGGTCTGGTGCTGTGTCTGCTGGGTGCCACACTTTGCTGGGGCTTATACTGCGGAGTGCTGGCCTGCGGCGGTAATGACAATGCCGCCATGCTGCTGGGTTCCATCTGCGCCGCCATTTATGCCGAGATTATGGCCCGCGTCCGCAAATGTCCGGCCATTGGTTTCCTGATCATGGCGCTGCTGCCTCTGATCCCCGGCTCCGCACTGTATTACACCATGAACTACGCCGTTCGGGGCGAAATGGCCGCCTTCGGCAATCAGGGCATGAAGACGGTGGTGCTGGCTGGCTTGATGGCCGCCGGTGTGCTGCTGGTTTCCACTTCTGTGAGAATGTGGCTGGTATGGAAAACGGAACGTAGGAAAAAATAAATTTTGGGCACCTGCCAAGCGCGGCAGGTGCCCGTTTTTTACTGTATCCATCCTTCTGTAATGACGCGAATCTTACCATCTGCATAAATATAATCAAAAAATTTGCCCACAGTGTTCACTGCGCTCAGCCTGTTTTCTCTCAAGACAAAGGCCGTGGAATAACTGTGCTCATCTTCATAGATCCACTTTTCCAACACACAAACGCCGTTTTCCCATACAGAAAAAATAAATGTAGAAGCACCGGATGTACGGCCAGCCGAGAGAACGCATATTTCTGTTACCCCGTCCATGTCAATGTCATAGTAGCAATAGTCATAAATATACACCAACCGTTTTTCGTCAACACCTTCGGGCGCATCCAAACGCCACCAGCATTTTTCCGCTGTGATCTGATACTGCGCAACCATGGTATCGGATATCTGCTCATCGATTTGTGTTGGCTCCCCAAGAAAGCTGACCCAGCACGCATTGAAGAAAAAGTCTTCTGCGTCCACATCACCACGGGTAAGGATCTTCCAGCAATTATCGTCCCCATCGACGGCATATAGGATGTTGTTTTCAAAACGCACCACCTGTACCCACATTAAGTTCTGCTGCAAGGGTTCCTCCGGTGCCAAAGGCTGGTTGGCATAGAAGATTGCTCCATCGGGAACAGGTACATATGTGAATTCGTCTGACTCGGCGGCGCAAAAAGCCAAACAATCACCTTGAACAGAAAAAACATAGGTTCTGGTATGCGACAAGCCTTCATCGTAAAGATACAGCTTTCCATCTTTGATTTCCCATTTCCCTTCGCCAATGTGACTACTGAGTAAGCCCTCATAGTATTGGAAACTGCCGTACTCTCCAATTAAAATTTTAAAACTGCTACCAAATCCTTCTCCCCCATAGACATAGGTCTTTCCTGCCACATCTTCCCGTGTAACCGGCTCGTCTTTGGGATCAGTCAGGAAACCCACAGCCAGCACAGAGCAGACAATCAGTGCGGCGATGAGAATCCACAGGGTAGGCTTTTTATAATGGAGAACCGCCCAGATGCGCTGCTTGACACCGGTTTCGCCAAAGGCCAGCGGGCAAGCTGTGATCCACTTACGGGGGATGCTACACTCCAGCAATGCTGTGGAATATGCCTGCTTTTCCTCGGCAGAAAGGCCCTTAATCACCCGCTCGTCACAGGCCAGCTCCACATCCCGGCATAGCAGGATATAGGCAAGCCACAGCAACGGATGGAACCAAAACACCGTCAGCAGCAAAAATCCCAAAGGTTTCCACCAATGGTCCCGCCGAATCAGGTGGGCATGCTCATGGGAGAGGATGCTATCCCACTTTTCCCGGGGCAAATCGGCAGGTAGGTATATCTTCGGCTTGGTGATGCCAAGGATGAAGGGTGCGGAAATCTCATCACAGAGATAGATCCCCTTCCCTTCAGGGACACTGAAACGCACCTGTCGCCGAATACGCAAATAGCTGACAAGAGCATAGGCCGCCATGGCAACCATACCCACCACCCACACCCAGCCAGCCACCCACAAGACCGTCTGCAAGCGGTTGGCGCTGTTTGCAGGCTCAGTATAGAAGGTTTCCGTAAACACAGGGTTGATGGCGGTATTCAAGGAAGGAATGCCGGTATTGACCTGAGGAGCGGGAACATAGAGCTGGCTTTGGTGAATCACCTCCGTACTGGGCAGCAGGCTCAGCACGCTCTCAAACGAAAAGGGCCACAGTAGCCGCAGCGCAACGATGGCCCACAGGGCGCATTTGATCCATGCAGGGGCATTTCTCAGCAGCAGGCGGGCCAGAATCACCGCCAAAACCAGCCACCCGGCAGTAACGGCTGTGTTAAAGATCTGCAAGAATAACGTATCCATATCAGCCCTCCCCCATTTGGTCGATCATGCGGCGGATCTCGGCAATCTCCTTTTCTGACAAGGCTTTTCTTGCGGTAAATGCCGCCAAAAAGGCAGGCAGAGAACCGGCAAAGGTTTCCTCAACGAATTTCTCACTCTGCAGCCCATAAAATTCCTCGCGGCTTAGGACAGCAGAAACCACGCCTCCCACATTTTGGAAAATCCCCTGCTCGCAGAGTTTTTTCAGAACGGTGTAGGTGGTGGATTTTTTCCATTCCAGTTCCTGCTGGCACAGCTTCACCAGTTCGCCGGAGGAAATGGGTGCATGACGCCAGATCAGTTCTGCAAACCGGGTTTCGATCACACCTAGTTTTCGATTATCCATAGGCAACCTCCTTTTGGTCTATCATCTATAGACCTTGTAGTACAAGTCTATCACGAATAGACCGCTTTGTCAAGAAAAAACAGGAGGGACACCCCTCCTGTTATTTGTTACAGTTGTGAGAAAACCTTTCCAAGAGAATCATGGAAAACCAGATTGGCCCGATCATCATAAGGCGTTTTATCTCGGTTGATGAGGACCAGACGGTTGCCACGATAGTAATTGACCAGGCCTGCTGCCGGGTAGACCGTCAGACTGGTGCCGGCGACAATGAGCATATCCGCATCGTAAATGGAAGCGACAGCGCCTTCGATGGTTTCGTCGCTCAGCCCCTCCTCGTAGAGCACCACATCCGGCTTGACGATGCCGCCGCAGTCACAACGGGGAATCCCCGGGGCGCTTTTCACAAATTCCGCGCTGTGGAATTTTCCACAACGGACGCAGTAATTGCGCAGTACGGAGCCGTGGAGTTCATAGACTGCCTTGGAGCCGGCCTTTTGGTGCAGGCCATCGATATTTTGGGTCACCACGGCAGAGAGTTTACCCTCTGCTTCCCATCTTGCCAAAACCTTGTGGGTAATATTGGGTTCAAAGCCCAAGGGCATCATCTTTTCCCGGTAGAAATTGAAGAAGTATTCCGGCTTGCGCTCGTAAAATGTGCGGGAAATAATGGTCTCCGGGGGATATTCAAATTTCTGCCGATACAAACCGTCCACACTGCGAAAATCCGGGATGCCGGATTCAGTACTAACGCCAGCACCACCGAAGAAGACGATGCGGTTGCTTTCTTCGATCCATTTCTTTAATGTTTCCAGTTTTTCCATACGAATACCCCCTTGGTAATATAAATTGTTGTTTAGCGCAACAAAATGAATGTCATTGCGAACCAGTGACCGATGTCACTGGTGTGGCAATCCCCAATGGTTTTGGGCGCTCTTCTTGAGGTTTTTCTCTCTGTTTGGGGGATTCCCACGCCACTGCGCCCGCAGGCGCGTTTCGAGCGCAACCGCCGCAAAGCGGCGGCTCTTAGCGCGAGATGTGGCGCACTGGCTCG
>JAZUAW010000100.1:0-1642 GCA_045638225.1 Faecousia sp.
TCAGCCACGATCAGCTTGGAAGCGCCGGTCTTCAGAGCCTTCTCTTCCAGACCCTCCAGCTCGTCAGCCTGGCCCACGTCACCGGCCACAGCGATGACTTCGCAGTTGTTGTAGTTTTCCTTCAGCCAGGGGATGATGATAGAGGTGTCCAGACCGCCGGAGTAGGCCAGAACGACCTTCTTGATGTTTTCATTATTCATTGTAAATTCCTCCAAAGGATTTATTCTTTAATATGCAACAAATTATACATGCAGACCCAAGAAATGTCAATAAGATTTGCATAAATATCCATTATTTGTGACTTTCATCCACAACCGCACCAAAACGGCATCCTAAATTATACACATTGACAATAGATTCGGCGTTTTTGCCCAGGGGACAAATGCTTTTCGAGGAAAAACAGTTACCGCGTCCAGCACCCGACTAAACAGGGCAGTGATAAAATATTAAATGGGAATGGCTAAATATACATACCGCTGTTTTGTGGCAGCAGAAAATCTTATAGAAATCTTAGGTTTTGCCCGGTTGCGGCTGGGGCTGGCGTTATGGTAAAATATGGCTGAAAAAAAGAAAGTGGGGTGTTACCATGGAGTTGTGGACGAAAGCCCACGCACAAACCATTCTTCCCGCACTGGCAGTCATGGTACTGCTGGCGATCTTGCTGCGCCGGTGGCTGGGCGGAAAGTCCTTGTCTGTAAGGCTGCTGCCCATCCGGATCATCGCCTGCCTTTTGGTGGTACTGGAGATCGGCAAACAAGGCTTATCTCTGTACCGGGGGTATGACCTGTACTGCCTGCCTTTCCATTTCTGCTCCCTGTTTATTTTTGCCCTGCCGGTGATGGCCTTCTATACAGGCAAACACAGGCAGAGCGTTTACGGCGTGGTGTCTGCCCTGTGCGGCGCAATGACATTGCTGTTCTTGATCTACCCCAACCTGATTTACAGCGCCGCAAATGTGGAAAACTACTTCCGGGACTATATGAGCTTCCATACCGTGACCTTCCATAATCTGGTGATGCTGGCCTTTCTTCTGATTCTGGCATTGCAGATCCAGAGCAGCCCTGTGAAGGGGGAAGTGGGTAAGTTGATGCTGGTTATAGTTGTCTTCTGCGTGGTATCTGCTGCCATGGCCCATCTGTTAAAAACCAACTATGCCAATTACTACAGCTGCAATATCCCGGTGCTGGAGGCGGTACGCCTGAACCTGCAGTCTACCCTGGGCTATGTGCTGACCCAGATCCTGTATGTATCCATCGTGTCGGCTTTGAATCTTGTGTTTGTCTGGGGCTCTTATTGGGCATATCGTGGTCTGCGCCGGCTGACCCAACACCGCGTCCGGGTTTCCTAACAGTCCTTATATAAAACAATCGCCCGCATCCTTTTGAGATTCACAAAAAGGATGCGGCCATTTTCAGCAATAAAAAAACACCCGACCCGAATGGGTCGACTGTTTTTTGCAGCTGCGATCCTGTTGCGGTGCCCGATCTCTTCCTTGGCGCGAACGCCTGCGTCAGCGATCGACCGCTGCCACTCGCTCGGGTCGCTTCATCCGCCACCGGCGGCGCTCCCCTCGCTCCCCAAATTTTCACTGGCTTCGCCAGTTCAAATCTGTATCAGCTAATAAAAAAACAGCCGACCCGAA
>JAZUAW010000101.1:0-13709 GCA_045638225.1 Faecousia sp.
GACCTTGGCGTAGCAGCCGCCCTCGAAGTTGAAGACGCCGTTATCATCCCAGCCATGCTCGTCGTCACCGATCAGCAGACGCTTGGGGTCGGTGGACAGAGTGGTCTTGCCGGTGCCGGACAGGCCGAAGAACAGGGCGGTATTCTCGCCGTTCATATCGGTGTTGGCGGAGCAGTGCATGGAAGCGATGCCCTTCAGAGGCAGGTAGTAGTTCATCATGGAGAACATACCCTTCTTCATCTCGCCACCGTACCAGGTGTTCAGGATGACCTGCTCACGGGAAGTGATGTTGAAGGCCACGCAGGTGCTGGAGTTCAGGCCCAGCTCCTTGTAGTTTTCCACAGCAGCCTTGGAAGCGTTGTAGACCACGAAGTCGGGCTCAAAGTTCTTCAGCTCTTCCTCAGAAGGCACGATGAACATATTCTTGATGAAGTGAGCCTGCCATGCCACTTCCACGATGAAACGGACATTCATGCGGGTGTCGGCATTGGCACCGCAGAAAGCATCCACCACGTACAGGGGCTTGCCGCTCAGTTCCTTCACAGCCAGATCCTTCACGACGGCCCAAGTTTCCTCGGTCATGGGATGGTTATCGTTCTTGAACTCGTCGGAAGTCCACCACACGGTGTCCTTGGAGTTTTCGTCCATGACGATGTACTTATCTTTGGGGGAGCGGCCGGTGTAGATACCGGTCATAACATTCACAGCGCCCAGTTCGGTCAGCTGGCCCTTCTCATAGCCTTCCAGGGTGGGGTCCATCTCAGCCTCAAACAGGGCCTCGTAGGAGGGGTTGTGGATCACATTGGTAGTATCGGTAATGCCGTACTTCTTCAGATCGATCATGATTATTACCTCTTTCATATCAGGATGTGGGTCACATCCCATAATTTGCAATTATATCATACATCTTTCCGCAGAAAAAATCAACCAGTTTTTCCGTTTTTAGTTTGCGCCGTCCTTTAACGCAATAATCGCATCCGCAAGGATCTCCACCGCCGCTTTGGCCTGCTGCAGAGTATTGCCGGCACTGCCCACCTCCACCAGCAACATGGCGCTGTGCAGATCCTGATTGTACCGGGAAGTACGCAACGTGGTGGTGCGGGTCACCCCCGGTGCCATCCGCTCTAACTGCACCAGCATCTTTAGTGCCACAGACAGATTGTCCTGCCAGTTGGGATGGTGCAATCCAGAGGCATCCGTGCCCATGACCAGCATCAGCTGCGCAATATTCTCCCCATCCACCATCACAGATGTGGTATATTGGCTGCCATCCGGGTAACTGGCCGCGTCCCGGTGCAGATCCAGTACCAGCTGGATACTGGGGTAACGGGCAAGGTACTGTTCCACCGAGACCCGGGCGCTGCTGTAAGCAGCATTGTAGGAGGGATCATCGTGGAGAATCTTATCGTGGATCACGCCAATTCCTGCTGCTTGCAACCGATTGGCCAACAGCTCGCCAACAGCCACCAAATTGTGGTTCAAATCCCGGGTGCGGTAACTGCCGCTGGGAGTATACTGTCCGCCTGTGTAAGCTTCAGTGCCATGTGTGTGAAGGATCAGCACTGTCGGCTGTCCGGAATCCAGATCCCAAGAAAGCGCTCTACGGGTCAGCTCTTCCAGATCCGGGCGGTATTTACAGCCGCTGGCATAGCGAAATTGCAGCAGCCGCAGATCCTGCCCGGTAAAGGTGGGCAAGATCTCCGGTTCCGGCAGGGTGGGGATCGTAGGTTGTTCGTCCGGTTGGACTGCCAGTACACGATTGCCACCTACAGGCCACCGTTGCAGGGCTATATGTACCGATTGACGCAACCGCAAAGTGCGGTCCGACGCAGTGGTCAAGCCACCGCCAAACCGCAGGATCACCGCAAAAATGACAATCGCAGCACCCAAACGGATGCTGCGTTTTTTATCTTGCATAATATCAGCTCCTCTTATGAATTTCAGAGGAAGCTATTTGCCCGGAGATGTCACATAAATGGTTGTTTGGCGAGGGTCTGTAGGAGATGCTGTCCTCAGCGTTCCCTGCGGGGTGTTGCCTGCAAACAAGCCTTTACTTTTCCTTCTCCGGTTTTTTCCATTTGGGTCTTGACCGCAATTCCACACGCAGGGTGGCAAAGAAATCCCGCAGCAAAGCTGCCGCCTCTTCCTCCCGCACACCCCGCTCCACCTGGGGATGATGGTTAAATTCCATGGAAAACAGGTTGCAAACCGAGCCACAGGCGCCGCATTTGGCATCCGACGCACCATAGACCACACGGGGGATTCGGGCATTGATAATAGCGCCGGCACACATGGGGCAGGGTTCCAGCGTCACATACAAGGTGCAATCCCACAGCCGCCAACCGCCCAGATTCTTACAGGCATCGGCTATGGCCTCGATCTCACCATGACCCAGGGCAGTTTTTTCCGTTTCCCGGCGGTTGCGGCCTCTGCCTACGATCTTACCATCACGCACGATGACACAGCCTACCGGCACTTCACCTTCCGCTGCCGCTTCCCTTGCCAATTCCAGCGCTGCATCCATAAATTCCAAATCCTGCATACCATCACCTCAAAGGTTATGATAGCGCATGGGGCGCTCATTTGTCAAGACTTGCAAAGCTTCCTCTGTAACAGGATCATATCCCATTTCGCCTGCAAAATTTGCCGAATGTCGCAATCGTCAGCTTTCGATGGTTTCCGCATTTTCCCCATGCTATACTGGCCTCAAACGGGGAAATTGACGGAATTGACGAAAAGCTGCCTCGGTCATCGACAATTTCGCCGCAACACACAAATGAGGAGGAAGGATATGGGAAAAATAGAGGAAATCCTGTATATCGATCCTCAGCAGCGCCGGCCTGCCGGAAAATGTCGACGCTGCGGTGGATTGGTCTATGCCCCCTCCTTTCACTGCCCACGTTGCGAAAGGAGGCAATCATGAAACTAGAGGAACTGAGCAAGGATTACGAGGCTGCGGCAAAACTACTGCGGCAGCGACTACGGTTTCTGCGGCAGCAATTGGCCACAGCAACTGACCCAGAGGATGTTTTTCATCTGAAGCGACGCATCGCTGAACTGACACCCATGCTCACAGAGATGAATGAACTGTCGGAATTGACCGCACGATACTACGAAAGGGGGTACTACCGCAATGCGAAATATACACTTTGACAGCTATCTCGGCCCCAAGCTTCCCAAGGAAGTACAGCTCAAGCGGCTCCAGCGCGTCATTCATGAGGCCCTCTCCCCTTCCCAGCGGGATGTGCTGACCGCCTATTATTTTCACAAGAAGAATATCCCGCAAATCGCCAAAGAGCGAGGTGTACATAAAAGCACCGTCTGGCGTACCCTGTACCGGGCAGAGCAAAATCTGCAGAGCTACCTAAAATACTGAAAGGGCGCATCCGCGCCCTTTTTTCTTTACTTTTCCCGGAAAGATGGTATAATAAATGAAATTGCTGTTTATCGCTCCGTTGAAATAACCACCGTAGGGCGGGGGCATGCCTCCGCCCTACGATGCAACTGCCCGATAAACGAAAATTTGAGAGGCGGTGGTGGCATTGAAAACAAAAAAACTGGTGCTTTTAGCGCTGCTGGACGCCATTGCCCTGACCATCTTCATGGTAGAGGCCCAGATCCCAGCCCTTGTCCCCATTGCAGGCATCAAGCTGGGATTGAGCAACATTGTAACAGTTTTCACCGTATTTGCCATTGGCCCGCTGGAGGGCATGGCAGTTCTGTTTGTGCGCATTTTCCTCGGCTCTGTTTTCTCAGGAAATTTCAGCAGCATCCTATATAGCGGTGCCGGCGGCCTGTGCGCCATTCTAGTGACCATACTGCTCCGAAAGATTCTCACACCCAAGCAGCTTTGGGTGGCCGGCTGCATGGGTGCGGTCGCCCATTCCATCGGACAGATGGTTATGGCGATTTTTGTCAGCGGCACACCTTCCATCGCCATCTATCTGCCGATCATGATCGCTTGCAGCATCGCAACCGGTCTATTCACCGGTTTGAGCGCCCAAGTATTAATCCATCGTGGAGGGAAATTATGGACAATTACTTCCAAATGAATCTGAGCCGACAGGACATCAATGCCTTTTCCAATTTGGGTCTGGCCCACATTGGCGACGGCGTGTACGAACTGCTGTGCCGCAGTTATCTATGCGCCAGTGGCAAACATACTGTGGGCAATCTGCATCGGGAAACTGTGCAAATGGTAAAAGCCCCTACACAGGCGAAATTCGCCGACAAGCTTCTGCCCCATCTAACAGAAGATGAGCTTAGCTGGTATCGTCGTGGCAAAAATGCCCATGTCCATGCTGTCCCCAAGGGCGCAACGCCTGCCGAATACGCCAAGGCCACCGGCCTGGAGGCGCTCTTCGGTGCGCTGTATCTGTCCGGTCAGACCGACCGGATCAATGAACTATTCCACATAATGATGGAACTATAAATTGTTGTTTAGCGCACTAAAAGAAGTGTCATTGCGAACCAGCCGCCAGGCTGGTGTGGCAATCCCCTAACTTATATGGGCACTTTTTATCATATTTCCTATCTAACCGGGGGATTCCCACGCCAGTGTGCGCACTGGCTCGGAATGACAGAAAATTGGGTAAACAACAATTCATCTTCCCAAGGAGGCCATTATGGCATTTGACGCTTTTTATTTATCCGCGGTATTGTCGGAGATCCGCGATTTTGGTGAAGGTCGTGTAGACAAGATCCATCAGCCCAGCCGGGACACCCTGATTTTGCAACTAAAGCACAAAGAGGGCCGGGCCAAGCTGCTGATCGCTGCCAACCCCGCCGCCCCCCGTCTCCATCTGACCACCGCCAACCCGGAAAATCCCGCTGAGCCGCCCATGTTCTGCATGCTGCTGCGTAAGCATCTGAGCGGCGCCCGGCTTGTGGAAATCTCCCAGCCCCCCATGGAGCGCTGCGCCATCTTCACCTTCGACTGCATCGACGAAATGGGCGACGCAGTGCAGAAAAAACTGGTAGCTGAGCTGATGGGCAAAACCTGCAACATCTACCTGCTGGGTCCCGATGGGCGCATCATTGATTGTCTGCGACGCATCGGTCTGGATGCCGGTGCCAAGCGCACGGCACTGCCCGGTATGTACTATCAGGAGCCGGAGCCTGTGGAAAAGCAGGAGCCCAGAACTACCGACCTTGCCGCCATCTTGGCCATGCCCGGTGCTGACCTACTCTCAGACCGGCTGATGGATACCTTAGGTGGTCTTTCCCCCCTGGTTTGCCGGGAAGCAGCTCTGTTCGCCACCGGCGATGTGGATGCCCGGCTGGAAGCTTTGGACATCTGCGCCACAGCAGAAAAGCTGGCGCTGTTCTTTACGGAGAATCTGACCCATCCCACCCCCTGCTACTATGCACAGGCGGACGGCACTCCCAAGCAATTTGCCTTCTGCCCCATCCGCCAGTACGGCACTTACCAAACCGCCGACAGCTTCTCCGGTCTGCTGGATATGTATTACACCGTCCGGGATCAAAAGGATGCCATGCGGCAAAAGAGCCAGGCCGTGCGCAAGACGGTCAGCAATCTCTGCCAGCGTCTGAGCCGCAAGATCGCCATCCAGGAAAAGGAGCTGACCGCCACCTACGACCGGGAGCGGCTGCGCCAGTTGGGCGATATTCTCACCGCCAATATCCACCGCATCCAAAAGGGGCAGACCAAGATCAGCTGTGAAGATTTCTATGACGAAAACATGGCTCTGATCGACATTCCCCTCTCCCCCATCCTGTCGCCCCAGCAGAATGCCGCCAAATTCTACAAGGATTATTCCCGTATGAAGAATGCGGAAAAGGAGCTAACCAAGCAGATCTCCATGGCCCAAGAGGAACTGCACTACCTGCGAAGCGTGCTGGAGGAACTGAATCGTGCCGCCTCGGAACGGGAACTGGAAGAAATTCGCCGGGAACTGCAGGAAGTGGGTTATTTGAAGGCTGACAGCGGTAAGAAGCGGGTCAAGCAGGGCAAACTGCCCCCCATGCGCTTTGAATCCACCGACGGTTATCCCATTTATGTAGGCCGCAACAATCAGCAAAATGACGAGCTGACCTTCCGCATGGCCCGCAAGGATGACCTGTGGTTGCATGCCAGCAAGGTCCACGGCAGCCATGTGATCATCGCCTGCGCCGGTGTGACGCCCCCGGACAACACCATCACCCAGGCCGCCCAGCTGGCAGCCTACTATGCCGAAACCGGCACGGGTCAAAACATCGCCGTGGACATGACCCCTGTCAAGCAAGTGAAGAAAATTCCTAACGGCAAACCCGGCATGGTGATCTACCACAGCTACAAAACCGTCATCGCCAATCCCTACCCGGATATCGTGATGGACGAACTGAATGTAGAAAAGCCTCAAGAATAAACGACGCCGCACCCAACCCGGGTGCGGCGGTTATTTTGCGGTATTTCAAATTTTGTTTATCATACACTTGCGACAAATCCCACTTTATTGGATAACCAGTTCCGCTATCTGGACTGCGTTGGTGGCTGCGCCTTTACGCAGCTGATCGCCGCAGCACCACAGATTCAGGCTACAGGAATCCGTCAAATCCTGCCGCAAGCGGCCCACCAACACCAAATCTTGCGCGGTAGCATCCAGCGGCATGGGATACTGCAATTGGGCAAGGTCATCCACAAGACGGCAACCGGAAGCGCTTTCCAGCAGCTTTCTGGCTTCCTCCACCAATACGGGCCGGTCAAAGGTGATCCGCAAGGAGATGCTGTGGCTACGCATCACAGGCACACGCACACAAGTGCAGCTGACGGTCAGCTCCGGCAGGTGCAGAATCTTGCGGCCTTCATAATGCAGTTTCATTTCTTCGGCAGTATAGCCAGACTCCTGCTCCGGGCCGATCTGGGGAATCAGATTGCAGAGGATCTGGTAAGGAAATGCCTGTTTTTCCAAGGGCTGATCCTTTGTGTATGCTACCATCTGCTTCTCCAGTTCTGCAAGCCCCGCCACGCCCGCACCGGACACAGCCTGATAGGAAGATGCCACCATAGAATTGATCGTTCCTAGCTGACGCAGGGGCTGCACAGCGGTCAAGGAAATGGCCGTGGTGCAGTTGGGATTGGAAATAATGCCCTTATGAGTTTTCACATCCTCCCCGTTGACCTCCGGTACCACCAACGGTACACTGGGGTCCATTCGGAAGGCAGAGGAATTGTCGATAAACACCGCCCCGGCTGCCCGGATGGCAGGTGCCAGCTGGACGGCAATATTGTTTTCTGCCGCGCCCAACACAATATCCACGCCGGCAAAGGCTTCGGGGCAGGCTTCTTGCACAGAAATCTCCTCCCCGCGGAATGTGATGGTACTGCCAGCACTGCGGCCGCTGGCAAGAGGGATCAGCCGACCAACAGGAAATTGGCGTTCCTGCAAAACCTGCAGCATCTCCTGGCCTACCGCCCCGGTGACGCCCAAAATGGCAACGGTATATGTTTTCATGGATGTACCTCCTATTTTGTAAAAGTCAAGGATAATATATGCCGGATATTATCCATCGGTGCTGCAAATCTTCGTTTATCTCTCCCCTACAGATAGCAGTACAATAAATTCCAAATTATGCAATACACAAAAACCGCCCGAGTGGGCGGTTTTTAAGGTCAGTGGGTCTTAGCAGGCTCGTCCTCTTCGGGGGCGACTTCGCTCATCTCGATGGTCATTTCGTTTCTGGGGATCAGGAAATGGCGGGTGGCAAACAGGCCCGCGATGCACAGCACACAGCAGACATTGCTGATGGGATCTTCATGACTGACAATAACCTGACGGGAAATAGCCACGATCAACACTTCCAAGGTGTTAGCCGGGGTCATATCGATCAGCATACGCACAAACTCTAAGCCGACCACGATGGTCAGAATTGTGTGCAGATAGGTGTGAACATTGGAAAAATAACCATCTACGGTAACCATCCGATAGACCTCCAGCCCGACCATACCCACCATAACGATCAGCGTCATAATGGCGATCACACCCTCGATAAAATGCAGGACCTTACGGATGATAAACTCTGTCTTTTTGTGCATGTACATTCCTCCCTAGTATGAATACGATTATTATATACTAAGAACCGGCAAAAGGGAAGAAAAATTTTGCACACTTGATCAATTGATGCCTTACAAGTGGCATATCGGTTCTCTTTTTTGCGAAAATTTCCCCCAGACCATTGCAAGCCGCCCACTTTTTTGATATGATAGTAAATATAATGGAAACGATAATTTATCTCACGGAAGGCAGGTGAAGTCCATGACATCCAACGATTATATCGCGGTTTTTGATTCCGGTGTAGGCGGCATCAGTGTTCTGCGGCATCTGCGGCAAATATTGCCCGGGGAGCGGTTTGTCTATTTCGGCGACTGCGCCAATGCGCCTTACGGAAGCCGTAGCACCGAAGATGTCCGGACTTTGACCCTTGCCGCCGTGGAGCGTATATTTGACGCCTACCCAGCAAAAGCCTTGGTGGTAGCCTGCAATACTGCCACCGCTGCCGCTATTACGGTGCTGCGCCAAAAATATCCTCAGCGGATCATCGTCGGTATCGAGCCTGCCTTAAAACTGGCTGCAGACAAATTCCCCGGTGGACACATCGGTGTAATGGCTACGGAAGTGACTTTGCGGGAAGAAAAATTTGACCAGCTGCTGCATCGCTTTGATGCCACTTGCACAGTTCAGAAGATTCCGGCCCCTGGCCTTGTGGAACTGATTGAACAAGGTAAGACGGACACCCTGGAAACAGATACCCTGCTTCGGCAGGTTCTTGGCCCCTATGTGGGCAAGTTGGACACTCTGGTGCTTGGCTGCACCCATTATCCTTTTGCAGCCAACGCAATCCAACGGGTGCTTGGTTCGGATGTCATGCTGCTGGACGGCGGTGACGGCACCGCAAGAGAAACACAGCGCCGCCTGCAAGCAGCCAACCTTCTGCGCACCGAAGGTGCGGTTAGTATCGCATGGATGGCCAGCGGTAACGAAGCCACTTTCATTCAGCTGGCCCAATCATTGCTGTAAATTGCAGTTTGTCGCACTGATAGAACTTGTCGGCTGGAAAGGGGCGACAAATTCGCATCCCCAACGGAGCGATAAACGAAAATTTGAAACGCTTTAGAAATGGAGTGCCGATATGGACAAGAATATCCTGGTCATTGGCATTGCCGGCGGTACCGGCAGTGGCAAAACCACACTGATGAAGAATATCATAGAAAAATTCGGCGATGTAGTCACAGTGCTGAGCCACGACAATTACTACCGCCGCCGGGATGATATGCCCTTTGAGGCGCGCTGCCAGCTCAATTACGACGAGCCTGCAGCTTTGGAAACCGATTTGATGGCAAGGCATCTGGAGGCTCTGCGCCACGGCCAGGCCATCGATTGCCCCGTCTATGATTTTACCCAGCATAATCGCAGCCAAGAAACCATTCGTATCCAGCCCCGGCGGGTCATCATTGTGGAAGGCATCCTGATTTTTGAAAATGAAGATCTGCGGAATTTGATGGACATCAAGATCTTTGTGGATACCGACGCGGATATCCGTCTGTGCCGGCGCATCAAGCGGGATGTGAACAAGCGTGGCAGAACGCTGGAGTCCGTCATCACCCAGTATCAGACCACGGTAAAACCCATGCATGAAAAGTATGTGGAACCCAGCAAACGCTACGCCAATATCGTAGTGCCGGAGGGCGGTAAAAACTGGGTGGCACTGGATATGATCATGGGCTACATTCGAAGACATTTGGAGGAAAACATATGAAAAGTTTAATTTTTGATATCGACGGAACCCTGTGGGATTGCCGCGCATTGGTGGCTGAGGGATACAATGTACAGCTGAGATCGGAAGGATACGACCACCTGTGCGTAGACGCGGAAACGCTGAAGCCTCTGTTCGGCAAAACCATGGACGACATTGCCGATGCACTGTTCCGGGAATTGCCTGCGGCGGAGCGCTATGCTCTGCTGGAGCGCTGCATCAAAATGGAGGACAAGTATCTGGCTGACAGCACCTGCGATGTTAGCTACGAAGGCGTGAAGGAAACGCTGGAGCAGTTGCGCAAGTCCTATCGCCTGTTTATCGTCAGTAACGGACAGGCCGGCTATCCCCAACTGTGTATGGAGAAATTGCATATTGGCCATCTGATCGAAGGCCATCTTTGCTTCGGCGACACCGGCACAGAAAAGGGCGAGACCATTTTGACCCTGATGCGCCGCCATAACATCACCGATGCGATTTATATCGGCGACACCCAGGGCGATTACGAAGCTACTCTGGTTGCCGGGATCCCCTTCATCTGGTGTGCCTTCGGTTTCGGCAACCCGGAAGGATATGCAGCCAAGCTGGAAGATATTCGCCACCTGCCCGAACTTCTGAAAACCTCTAAATTGTAATTTGTAATTTAAACCGAAAGGAAGGAAATATTATGATCATCTGCCCCTGGAAAGACATTAAGAAGTACGCCGCTCTGCTGCCCGGCATCGAAGAGGCCTTCGACGCCGTCAATGCCCTGACCGAGTATGAGGACAAAAAGAACTACCCCCTGTCCGACGGCAACCGTTTCTTCCTGGCCGTGCAAGGAACCAAGGCACCCGATGTGGCCGAAGCCCATCGCAAGTATCTGGACATCCAGTACATTGTCAAGGGCAAGGAAGTGGTCGGCTGGGCAGACCTCGCCGAATGCCAAATCGTTGGCGAATTCAACGAGGAGAAAGATATCGGCAAGTACACCGGTCCTTTTGAGTACATGACCATCAACGAGGGCATCTGCTATGTGGCCTTCCCCGAGGATGCCCACATGCCCGGCCGCCATCTGGATGTGCCCAATGATTTTGTGAAGGTCGTGGTGAAACTGAAGGTATGAACGCAACCTGCTATGCCTGCCATTTTCGAAAAAATATAGAAACCGCCAAGGCCCTTGGCGACGAAAAAACCGCCACAGCCTTTGCCCGGGAACTACTGCAGATGTATGTGGATGCACCGGCGCATGTGGCTTCGCCCTGGTTTGCTCCCGGTGTTTCCAAGCTGTTTCAAAAATACTACGGTTTGGAAGAAGACCGCTTCGTGCAGGAGAAGCTGGATTCCAATCGCTTTGTTATAGAGCGGCTGGATACCATCCGCCAACGGGTGCAGGCGCAGGCAGATCCTGTTTTCGCCGGTCTGCAGTTCTCCATTTTGGGCAATTATCTGGACTTTTCCGCCCTGCAGGGGCAGGTCTCCTTTGAAAAGCTGGATGAAATGCTGGATATGGGTTTGCAGATGGAATTGGATCGGGATTGCTATGCCCGCCTCTGTGCTGAACTTTCCAAGGGACAACGGCTGCTGTATCTAACAGATAATGCCGGTGAGATCGGCTTTGATCGGATCTTCGCAGAAGAGATCCACAAGCGTTATCCCCATCTACAGATCACTTTCTGCGTCCGCGGCACACCGGCACTCAACGATGCCACCCGGGAGGATGCCGCGGCTGTGGGAATCCAATTCCCCGTCATCGACAATGGCAACGCCATCCCGGGCACCCAGCTGGATATGCTGGGTCCGGAAGCCAGAGACGCCTTTGAAAAAGCCGATGTAATTCTGGCCAAGGGCATGGCCAACAATGAGACCCTGTATGGCTGTGGCTATAATGTTTACTATGCCTTTTTGATCAAATGCAAGTTTTTTGAAGAGCGTTTCGGTAAGCCCCTCATGTCCCCCATGCTGGTTGCCGAGCGAAAATAACCCAATATACACAAGAAAGCCCGCGGCTGTAGCCGCGGGCTTTGCAATTATCGCAGGAACAAGGTCGTCAAATTATAAATGGAGTTAGGGTCATCACCAACAAAGGTACAGCTGGCACTACCCATATGCACCAAACCGGAATCAGCCTTCACCTCAGAAACCTCCAAGTGCAAATAGTCCTCTGCTTTGGCGCCTTCCGGCAGGCGATAGATGTAAAACTCCGCCTTGGTATCCTCACCGGGATTCTTTGTCAGAGATTTCAGGATCAAAATATCCTGTTTGCTGATCTTCAGCGCGTTCTGCGCATGGTTCGTAGCGCTGGTGTTGTATTTTTCAGCATTGTTACCGGCACCAAAGAACACAATACCCAGCACGATCGCCAGAGCGGCAACGATAGCGATAATCCATAATTGTTTTTTCATGATTATTCTACAACCTTCAGATTCCAGTCAGTCACCTCGTCAGAGCGAGTGTTTTGCGTATAGGTCACGGTGGCTACCTTCACCAAAGAGCCGTAGGGGTCTTTCTTCGGGCCGGATTTCGAGTAGGTCCACAAAGTGTCCATGTCGTATTTTTTGTCAGCAGCCTGGCCGGCAGCAAAGGCTTCCTTGTCCAGAATATAGATGGAAACGGTGTATTCCGCATCCTTCTCAAACAGGCCCTGGAAGCAACTGTCTACGATACAAACCACAGTTTCGCTGTCCCAATCATCGGTCTTTTCCAGCACCAACTCAGTAACAGCCTTATTGGCCTTGATGCGCTGGGCATCGGAATAGTCAGCAGAGCGGGATGTCTTGCCGTAGCGATCGGTCAGATACCAGGTAGCGCAGCCCACACCGATTGCCAGCAGGCAAACAAGCGCTGCGATCTGCTTGAAGCTGATGCGCATATCTGTTTCCTTGCAGAAGGTCAGCTTAGCCTGCTGGGTCACCGGCAGCAGCACCTTCAAAAACAGGGTCAGCACCACAGCTTCAATGGGGAAGAAGAACAGATTCTTAATAATACGGCTGGTGGTCATAATGCCCAGCACCGCGCTTTGCGCGCTTTCAGGATTGCCTATGTACACATAGTACCATGCGTAGATCAGCTGCTGCAGCACCACATTTACAAGGAAGCAAATGCAGAAGCGTGCCAGCATCACGCGCAGAGGATTAACCTTGGCGCGGTACAGGAACAGTGCGTAAATCAAGGTACTGGCGATCTCAGTCAGCACGAAAGGCAAGAAATAGTCGCCGGTGGGGAAAATAAGGAAGCCCACTGTGTCAGAAATGATGGCCGCAGGAATGGCCACAATGGGTCCGTAGATCATAGCGCCCAGACAGGTGGCCAGCATGGCGGTCTGGATAAACAGGCCGGGACCTACCGGGATAGCCAAAGGCTTCAAAGCGATGCGCAGAGCGGTCATCAATGCGGTGACCACCAGCATCTTCGTCAGCTTCAGTTCAGAAGCAGCATCACGCCAATAAGCCTTTGAGAACGGATGGGGGTACAGGGCAGTGCTTCTTTCAATTCTAGCCATAAAAATAGCCTCCTTCATGTTTGGCAAACGATCCGCAGCGGCCCCATACCAATAAAAAATCCCGACGCAACACGGTCGGGGAGCATTTTACAGATACGGATCCGGCAGACAAACCGCAGAAGCATCGTTTGCCTAACCGAGTATCGTTGCTACATAGAGGAGGTAAGTCCTATATGACGCAGCGGGTGCGGTGACCCCATCGCAGAAATATCCTTCGTCCTCCGGGCAACTCCCCGTCCCGGTGGCACTTAACGCGAGGTCTCCTACTCTGTTCGCCGCTATCATACAACATTTGTTACAAAAAGTAAAGATAATTTTTTCTTTTTCCGCTGAGAAATTGCTGTTTATCGTTTCAATCATATGTCATTGCGAGGAGCGAAGCGACGTGGCAATCCCCCGGTTAGAGGCAAAGATGTGTCGAAAAGCACTGCCTAAAGTCTTTGGGGATTGCCACACCAGTGTGCGCACTGGTTCG
>JAZUAW010000102.1:0-32074 GCA_045638225.1 Faecousia sp.
TTGACCCGGAAATGTGGGAGGATTATTCCGCATCACCACTATATAGGAGGATAACAAAAGTGTTTAGAGGTAAAAAGTATCAGCAGAGCGCTAAGCTGATTGACCGCTCTGTTCAGTATGATCCCAACGAGGCCCTGGATCTGGTTGTGAAGGGTGCTTCCGCTAAGTTCGACGAAACCGTCGAGCTGCACATCAAGCTGGGCGTTGACTCCCGTCACGCTGACCAGCAGGTCCGTGGCGCAGTTGTTCTGCCCAACGGTACCGGCAAGACCCGCCGCGTGCTGGTCTTCACCAAGGACGCTAAGGTTGAGGAAGCTCAGGCTGCTGGCGCTGACTATGTTGGCGGCATGGACCTGGTTGAGAAGATCACCAAGGAGAACTGGTTTGAGTTCGACGTGGTCGTTGCTTCTCCCGACATGATGGGCGTCGTTGGCCGTCTGGGTAAGGTTCTGGGCCCCAAGGGCCTGATGCCCTCCCCCAAGGCTGGCACCGTGACCCCCAACGTTGGCGCTGCTGTTAAGGAAATCAAGGCTGGTAAGGTCGAGTACCGTCTGGACAAGACCAACATCATCCACTGCCCCATCGGCAAGGTTTCCTTCGGCGCTGAGAAGCTGCAGGAGAACATGGACACTCTGGTTCGTGCTGTTGTGAAGGCTAAGCCCGCCGCAGCTAAGGGTCAGTATATCCGTTCCTGCACCGTGGCCTCCACCATGGGCCCCGGCGTGAAGGTCAACACCACCAAGTACGGCAACTAATTGCTATACGAAACACTCCCACAGGTTTCGGCCTGTGGGAGTTTTATATATCCTATGTTTGTCTTTGTCAGCATATTACCGTATAAATTAAAATAATTGCAATTTTATAAAAATAATGCTTGACAAATGATAATATCTATGCTAGAATGCATCTGTTGCCAAAGACAGCAGGTGCCGCAAGGCGTAAGTCCTGCCGAGGTGCGTTTAACATTTCTTTGATTGTTTGCGTGTCTTTCTGTCTTCTGGCAGGAAGACATTTTTTATTTTTCGGAGGTGAAAAATATGCCCAACGCAAAGGTTCTTGAGAGCAAGAAGGCCGTTGTCGAAGCTCTGACCGGCAAGATTCAGGAGTCTACCGCTGTCGTCTTCATCGACTACAAGGGTATCTCCGTTGCTCAGGACACCGAGCTGCGTAAGCAGTTCCGCGAGGCTGGCGTCGAGTACTCCGTCGTTAAGAACACCCTGACCAATTTCGCTGCAAAGAATGCAGGTTATGATTTCACTGAGGTTCTGAACGGTACTACCGCTATGGCTTGCACCACCGGCGACCCCATCGCTCCTGCCCGGATCGTCGCCGAATTCGCCAAGAAGAACAAGATGAAGACCCTGAGCAACAAGGGTGGCATGGTTGAAGGCAGCGTTCTGAGCGCAGAACAGCTGACCGGCTTCAGCGAACTGCCCAGCAAGGCTGCTCTGGTGGCTTCCGTCCTGGGTACCTTCCTGGCACCTATCTCCAGCCTGGCCTTCGTTCTGGATCAGATCCGGATGCAGAAGGATGGCACCGCTCCTGCTGCCGAAGCAGAAGCCTAATCGCTTAGCCCTACAAACTATCTAACTCAAAACATTATTTAGGAGGATTTTTATCATGGCATCTGAAAAGATCACTGCTCTGGTTGAGCAGGTTAAGGAACTGACTGTTCTGGAGCTGTCCGAGCTCGTTCACACCCTGGAGGAAGTTTTCGGTGTTTCCGCCGCTGCCGCTGCTGTTGCTGCTCCCGCTGCCGCTGCTGTTGAGGTCGAGGAGAAGACCGAGTTCGACGTCATCCTGAAGGCTGCCGGCGCTTCCAAGCTGGGCGTCATCAAGGTTGTTCGTGCCGCTACCGGCCTGGGCCTGAAGGAAGCTAAGGAAATCGTTGACAACTGCCCCAAGACCCTGAAGGAAGCTATCAGCAAGGAAGACGCTGAGAAGCTGGTCGCTGAGCTGAAGGAAGCCGGCGCTGAAGCTGAGATCAAGTAATTTAATCTCACTCATATTCCTTACCTATGACAGCCGCCGGAAATTTCCGGCGGCTGTTTCCTTCCCCGGAGGCACGACTTTATGAATGAAATTCTGGATATTTTCAACGCGGGTCTGGACGGCGCCCAGCAGATCAGTGCAGATATGCTGCTCAAAGCACAGGAGTTCTCCACTTCCGCCGCGCAGTACGGCAAATTCCTTGGCATTCTGATCTTCGGTATCTTGCTGCTCAGCTCCTTTGTCCGTTTGCTGTTCGGCAAGGAGGCCCAAATCAATCTGGCTGTCACATCCGCCATGGAGATCCTCTGCGTGTATGTGATCCATGTGGTGGTCTACGCATTGGGTCTTCGGCTGAAAGAGTTCATCACTCCCCTACCCTTTGTCACCATCTGGGAAGACTACCTGCTGATCTATCCCATTCTGAGCGCGGAATTTACAGACATTTGCCAGCATGTTCTCAAACTGCTGATCATCGCCTTCCTTGTTAATATGGCAAACGAGTTCATCCCCAAGGGCGAGCATGTGCTCAGTTGGTTTTTCCTGCGGATCGTCACCGTTGTTTTGGCAGTTGCGATGATCTATGCCGCAGAATTGGTGCTGAACACCTATTTACCCCAAGGCTTTCAAGATATCGCCCCCACGGTGCTGGTGTGCGCTCTGGTGGCATTGGTGCTGCTGGGCTCTCTGAAGCTGCTGGTGGGCGCCGCCATGGTGTTTGTAAACCCGGTAATCGCAGGGCTCTACACCTTTTTCTTCTCCAATTTCATCGGCCGTTCACTGGCCAAAGCCATGGTAAGCACCGCACTGCTGACCGGTCTGATTGTCGCGCTGGACTATTTGGGAATCGCAGTGGTGCACATCGCCGCATCCGTGCTGACAGCCTATATTCCGCTGCTGCTGATCGTGCTGGTACTTTGGTATATCGTGAGCCACATTCTATAAAAGTAAAACTCGGCGTCGAATCGACGCCGAGTTTTTTAGAAGGTTGCAACATCAGGGGCAGCAGGTTCTGCCTTGGTAACCTCCAAGGCTGTCAACACCGGTCCAAGCTCGCCCTTGTACAGTGGGTGCTGCTCTGCCGAGATCTTGGCAGTGACCATAACCCAGCTGCGTGGCTCAAGTTTGACAGAATCCGCATACACGCAGGGAATGCCGCAGAACTGGATGTCGTCCACACAACAAGTCATCACAAAGCGGCCGGGAGCAAACATGCCCTTTTTCTCTCTGCGCAGCATGGCCACCTGTGCCTTGAAGCAGACGGTTTTGCCATGATATTTCTGGGGTTCTTCCGTCATATCCCGATACCAAATGGCAAAATCCTCATCCTTAACATGGATCACAGCAGCATTGATATCAAAAGGCAGCGGATCTTCGATCTCGTCAAACTGGGTGGTTCCATCGGTATAATCATAGAGAATGTCGATGCGTCGGCTGGCAGCTCTGGCCAGCTTGTGGAAGGGCATCACATCTGCGCCGGGCTGCAGGCGGTTGAATACCACCATCTGAGCCCCCACAAGCTTGTCCATGACCAGATTGCGCATATTGGCGTTGTAGGTCATGATGGTTGTGGAATCGGCAAACATGACCTCCTGTGCCACCACCCAATCCTCAGGGAAGCGGCTATACAGGTCGCCCACCTGCTGCATGCCGTTCAGCTCTGCCACAACGCGCTGAGCCTTATACTGCTTGGCAAGGCTATGAAGCTGTTTGGTAGTAACGGTCTGCTGGTCCAACACCTCAACAAATACATTTTTATGAGGATAGGTGGAAAGGTCATACTCCTCCTCACCTTCCTCAAACACCAGCAGCAGTGTCCGCTCGCCGGCATTGAAGCGCTCGTCTTCCAAGGTCTCCTGAATAAATTTGGTTTTGCCGGAATCCAAAAATCCGGTAAAGGCATATACGGGAATCTGTACCATACTTACACCCCAAACAGTTTCGCTACATCTACTTCCGTCAGTTGGCTGCCGATGACGCAGAGCTTGCCAATCACAGCTGCGGAACCCATGCGTACATTGTGTTCCTCGGGAACATAATCAAAATGGATCCAGCCGCCGTCCGCGCATGCCACGATACCCTTGGCACGGAGAACCATGCCAAAACGGCCGGTGTCCAAGCTATGCAGCGCAGCCTCAATCTGACCAACAGTAAACTTTTTGGCGGTTTCTACACCCCAGGAGGTGAACACCTCATCCGCATGATGGTGATGGTGATCATGGTCATGGTGGTGACCGCAGCCGCATTCATGATGCTCATGGTGGTCGTGGTCATGGTGATGGCCGCAGCCGCATTCATGATGCTCATGGTGGTCGTGGTCATGATGGTGACCGCAGCCGCATTCGTGGTGCTCGTGGTGATGGTGGTGATGCTCCTGTTCCAGCTTTGCCAGTTCGGCAGCCAGAGTAGCCTCGCCCTCCATAGCCTCCAGAAGCTGCAGGCCCGTCAGTTCATGCCAGGGTGCTACCACGATGGTAGCCTGTGCATTGTGCTCTCTGAGGAGCGCCACAGCCCCGTCCAGCTTCGCCTGAGGGATGGCATCGGTGCGGGACAGGATAATGGTGGAGGCAGTTTCGATCTGATTGTTGTAGAACTCACCAAAGTTCTTCATATAGACCTTCACCTTGCCAGCATCAGCCACGGCAACGGTGTAGCCCAAAATCACCTCGTCATTGGTCACCTTTTCTACGGCAGCAACCACATCGCTGAGCTTGCCTACGCCAGAAGGCTCAATGAGAATACGCTCCGGTGCATACTCTGCGATCACCTTCTCCAGCGCCTTACCAAAGTCACCCACCAGGCTGCAGCAAATACAACCGGAATTCATTTCCGTAATGTTGATGCCGGCGTCCTGCAGGAAGCCACCGTCTATGCCGATCTCGCCAAATTCATTTTCGATCAACACCAATTTCTGGCCCGCATAGGCCTCCTGGATCATTTTTTTAATCAGCGTGGTCTTACCCGCGCCCAGAAAACCGGAAAAAATATCGATTTTCGTCATGGTACATTTCTCCTTTTGCTATGATTATCCTAATTATACCACATTCGCCAAAAAAATCTACCCTTTTCCCAAATAAAAACACCTCTGCAAAAGCAGAGGTGTTTTTGTAGATGTAATTAGGCAGCAGCCTTCACAGAGGTGATGTGGGGCTGTGCACCGTTGTACCAGTACAGGAAGCCTTCCAGATCGATGACATCGCCAACCTTCAGAGCACGGACAGCCTCGTAAGCCTCGGAGCCAACACCGCACAGGTAGGACTCAACACAGAAGGTGTAGGTAGCGCCGTTGACTTCAACATTGAAGTACAGGTCGTCACCCTCGGTACCGGAACCGTTCCACTTGTACAGGAAAGCGTCGCCGTTGTCATTGGCAGCCACAACAGTAGCGCCCTTGATGGAAGCAAAGACGTTCATGCTGTCAGCCAGTTTCTCACTGCCCAGCAGATCGGTGATATCCTTGGCCTCGGCAATGTAGGTGCCGTCGTTCAGGATTTCGTAGGTAGCTTCAATGATTTCCACCTCACCGGCGTACTCAGCCTTCCAGCCGGTTACACGGATGTGGGTACCGGGAACCATCTTATCGTAATCTTCCTTGGAGCAAGGCATGTTGTACAGGTAGTAACCGCCGTCCAGGTCCTGGGTGTAGAAGGTAGCCATGCCGACACCGTTGTTCTCCCACCAGCCCTGCTTGGCCTGGATGAAGGTCTCGATAACAACTTCGGTATCCAGGGCAGCAGCAGCGTACTCAGCGTAGGTCATAACGCCCTCGCCCTTGGCGGGAGCGACAACCTTAACGGAAGTGATATGGGGCTGTGCGCCATTGTACCAGTACAGGAATCCTTCCAGATCGATGATCTGACCCACCTTCAGGCCACGAACAGCCTCGTAAGCATCGGAGCCAACACCGCACAGGTAGGACTCGACACAGAAGGTATACACAGCGCCGTTGACGGACACATTGAAGTACAGGTCATCGCCCTCAGTACCGGAACCGTTCCACTTGTACAGGAAAGCGTCGCCGTTGTCATTGGCGGGCATCACAACAGCACCCTTGACAGTAGCAAACACATTCATGTGGTCAGCCAGCTTCTCATTGCCCAGCAGAGAGGTAATATCCATGGGCTCGGCAATGTAGGTGCCGTCGTACAGGATCTCGTAGGTAGCTTCAATGATCTCCACCTCACCGGCGTACTCAGCCTTCCAGCCGGTTACGCGGATGTGGGTACCGGGAACCATCTTATCGAAATCTTCCTTGGAGCAGGGCATATTGTACAGATAGTAACCGCCCTCAGTGTCCTGGGTGTAGAAGGTAGCCATACCCACACCATTGTTCTCCCACCAGCCCTGCTTGGCCTGGATGAAGGTCTCGATGACAACTTCGGTATCCAGAGCAGCGGCAGCGTACTCAGCATAGGTCATGACGCCTTCGCTCTTAGCGGAGGGATCAAACTGAGGCACGCTGGGATCAGTGGGGTCAGTAGGCGTGGTACCAGTGGAGCTGGGCTCCTGCTTGTCAGTAGAGGGATTGCTGGAGCCAGAATTGTCGGTGCAGCCGACAAATGCCATCACGATGGACAGAACCAGCAGCATTACAACAAACTTCTTCATAGTTCATTCTCCTTAATAATATAATGTGTGATCATACACACGCTCAAACATTATACAACAAAAACAAAATAATTCAATCCCAAAATGTGTTAATTTTGAATTATTTTACTTTTTTCTTTTTGGCAATGGCAAAAGTCACAATGCCAAGCCAAGTGATGCCGATACAACTGAGCAAAATCACCGATTCCTTTGGGAGCGGTCCCAATTTCAATTTCCATTCCCCTTCTACCTGAATCTGATCCAGACGGTACAGAGAGGTCATCTCCGTAAAGAGGGTTTCCATATACGCCTCATCAACGGTCTGGTTGCGGCGCATGGATTTGGTGACATTTTCGATCATCTGGCCCGCCGCGTTGCGCAGAGAAACAGAACCATTGAACACAGGCGTTACAAAGGTGTTCTCCGTATTGTCCAGCAGCAGCTTGGAGGCAGCGATTTTCACATCGTAATACAGGTCGTTGTCCTCCCCTGCCCGGCTCAGATAGTCCTGATAGGTTTCGCTCTGTTGGGCCTTGGATGTGACAGGCACATAGCCCTCAGTCTGGCTGTAGGCGATCTGTACCTCATTGGTCAACAGATACTGCGCAAAGAGCCAGCTGGCAAGAACCTCCTGGGGATCTTCCTTATTGAAGATACAGACGGAGGGTCCCTGGGAGATCATTTGCGGATTTTCCGGATCAAACTGAGGAATCGGCATGACAACGGTTTCAAAATCCACCAGATCTTCCTCGGGAATGTCGATCAGCGGTGCGTCAGAACCCATCCAGGTAGCACCTGCTGTGGAGTCCACGGCGAAAATACAGTGACCTGCATTGAGATGATTGCCGGGGTAGCTGGAGATCTTAAAGGTGGAGAAGGCACGGGTCTTGGCATGCTCTGCCACTTCATAGAGCAGTTGCTTGGTGGTATCGTGGAAGATCAGCACATCGCCTTGATCTGTAGAGTAATCCGCTCCCAACTGCTTAAGCATTTGGATCATCATGTTATCCGTGGACTTATAAATGAATGGGATCATCACATTGTCGCCATTGACTTTGAACGTGCCGTCCGGATTCTTTTCCATAGCCGCCTCGGATACTTCCCAGATAAAGTCCCATGTCAGCACGTCCGGCAGCTCATAACCCAGCGCTTCCACCATATCCTTGTTGATATAACAAGCCTCGGTAGAACGCATAAAGGGGATAGCATAGTAGTAACCAGAAACGATACATTCATTCAAAAATTGTGGAATCACTTCCTGGACGGTAGGTCCATCAAACCGCACTTCGCTGCCGCCAAGGCCGTACTTCTTATCCGCAAACAGGTCATCCAGCGCAACCACCGCGTCATCACTTTGCATGTAGGTAGCAATATGGTCGGGATAGGTAATGCAGATATTGGGAGTAGTATCCGTGGCCAGGTTGGTGATCACGCCGTTATAGATATCATCATAATTGGTAAATTGCTTCAGCGTGACGGTGATATTGGGGTACAATTTCTGAAAGTCTTCAATAGCCTTTTTATAGGTATTGACCTGAACCACATTGGTATCATTTTTGGCCCAGAAGGTGATCTCGTAATTCCGGGAAGTATCAAACTCTTCCGGAACTTCAAAAGCCACACGCTCCTTGGCTCCATGGCAGCCGGCCAAAAGCGGGCACAGCAAAGCCAGCAAAAGGCATACGGAAATTGCTTTTTTCATCCCTTCGTACCTCCTCTTGCCACACCGGCCATAATTTTCTTGCGGAAAATGATAAACAGCACGATCAGCGGTACAGAGATCACCACGACAGCAGCCATCATAGATGGAATGTTCTCACGGCCAAAACCCTGTTCCCGGATCTTCTGGATACCGACGGACACAATGGTGGTGGCGTCGCTGTCGGTGACCAGACGGGGCCAGACAAAGCTGTTCCAGCACTCAATGATCTTCAAAATGGTGATGGTAATGATGGTGGGCTTGCAGATGGGGATCATGACCTTCCACAAATACTTCAGATCAGAAGTACCATCGACCTTTGCCGCATAATACATCTCGTCTGGGATCTGGGCAAAATTCTCCTTCAGCAGGTAAATATAGAACACAGACGCCACACTGGGCAGGATCAGGCCCTGAAAGGTATCCCGCATATCCAAATTGGTCACAGTGATATAATTGGTAATAACCACCAGCTCAGAGGGGATCATCATCAGTGCCAGAAACAGGGTAAAGGCCAGATTGCGGCCCTTAAATTCCAGCCGGGAGAAGGCAAAAGCTGCCAGCACCGTAATCACCAGCATCACAGCTGTGGTAATCACCGCAAACAAAACAGTATTCAGCAAATATTGGCCCAACGGCACAGCGCTGAAAGCAAACAGATAATTTTCGACGGTGGGGTTCTTAATG
This sequence comes from Faecousia sp., assembly GCA_045638225.1. Taxonomy (GTDB): domain Bacteria; phylum Bacillota; class Clostridia; order Oscillospirales; family Oscillospiraceae; genus Faecousia. Next base: position 8,963 of record JAZUAW010000102.1, read on the forward strand.
GTGAACTGGGGCACCATTTCCGCGTTGTACTGACCCTGGGTCTTAAAGGATGTCAGGATCATCCAGAAGAACGGGAACAGCACCATAATGGCCCAGAACACCAGGAAGGCATACACAAAGACCTTAAAGGTCTTCTTGCGCAACTTGGCATTGCGCTCGATGCGGGAATAATCCATATACAGCTCCCCTCCTTCCTTAGTAATGCACATGCTTGCGGCTGACCATCAGATTGATCACCGTGATGGTAAGCACGATGGCAAACAGAATAATGGCAGCGGCAGAGGCATAAGACGGATAACCACCGGAATTGCCGTAAAGCATATCATACACATAACCGACAATGGTATTCATACCCGCCGCGTTCAGGTCAGAGCCAAAAAGCGCCACCGAGTCGCTGTAGGCCTTGAATGCGCCGATAAAACCGGTGATGATCAGATAGAACACAGAAGGAGAGATCATGGGCAGTGTGATCCTCCAGAACATACGGTTTTTCTGGGTGCCATCCACCAGCGCGGCATCATAATAGGTCTGGTCAACGGAGGCAATGGCGCTGGTAAGGATGATGATCTTAAAAGGCAATACGATCCACACGGTATATACGCACAGCACCAGCATCTTTGCCCAATAAGGACCGTCGATGAAGTCAACGCCCTCGCCGCCGAAGAATCGCAGCAGCACGCTGATTAGGCCCGTACTCAGATCTGTATTGTCAAACAGGACCATAAACACCAAACCAACAGCCAGCGTATTGGTCACATAGGGCAGGAAATAAATGGTCTGGAACAATTCCTTCAGCTTCTTGATAGAGCTGAGGGCCAGAGCGATCAGCAGCGCGATACCCGTGGACACAGGAACCGTAATGATAACCAGAATAAAGGTATTCTTCACAGCCTGCAGGAAATAAGGGTCGTGCAGCACATAGGAATAATTATATAGACCTGTATCGAAATAGGTCTGGGAAGCAAAGTTATAGCCTTCCTCCAGAGAATAGATCAGCACATCGATCAGCGGATAGACCATAAAAACACCAAGGAACAGGAAGGCAGGCAGCAAATACAGCCAGCCCTTCAAGCCGGCCAGTTTGGAATGCCGCCGCCGTCTTGCGGATATTCCGTTTTTCATAGGACACATCCCTCCATGTTTATTCTTACCCTTTATTTTATCCCATTACAGCTTGCAAGTCAATGACTCTTTCGGAAATTCTTGCCACAGGTAAACAAAGAGGACGCCAAAGCGCCCTCCAAATTCTTTATTGGAAATCCAGGAGCCGATCGCCCCGGTATTTCAAAGTTCCCTTTTCATGAAGCCTGTAACCGCCGTAGGAAAACTGAGAAACATAAAAACCCTTTTTCTTACCGTTGATCTCAAAAACCACAACATAGCGGATATGTTTTCCGTTTCCACTGTATTTGGAGAAGGTTTCTACTGTGTGCTTATCCACCACACGGGCTTTCACGGTTTTGACTTTCCCGAACCTGCCACGTAAATACTTAACAGCCACAACGATCCACAGGGCGAACAGAAGCCCACCCAAAAATATTCGCACATATTCGTACATATCGAAGCCCCCCTTCCTTATCTCTACAACTCAAGTATACAGAAAAATCCGCGGAAAAGCAAGCTCTTCCGCGGATAAAGGTACATTAGTCGAAGTTCAGGGTGTTAACAACCTTGGTGCCGTCTTCCAGCAGAACAGCCAGCACGCAAGCGGGATAGGTGCTCTTGCTGCTCCAGTTACAGGGAGCCAGCTCCATGGTGATGGTCTGGCCGGCGTAAGCCTGCAGCCACTTGTACTGCTTGGCGCTGGAGCAATACAGGTTCACGGAAACATCACCGTCCACCAGCTTGATGTTGGTGTAGTAAGCGGTTTCCACCACCTCGATGGTAGCGGTCACAGTAAAGACGCTGGTGGTGTAGTCCTGCTCCACGCTCAGAGCCACAAACTCAGCCAGAGTCAGAGTGCCGTCGAAGCTTTCGGTGGAGTAGGCATGATTGCCATAGTTGTTGACCAGAACCTTAGCGTCGGAAATGCAGGTGTTGCCCCAGTTGCCGCCGCTCTTGGACTTGAAGAAGCGGGTGCCTTCCAGCACGACCTCATAGCCAACTTCCAGGGTAGCCAGAGTTTCCTTGTCGGTCAGAACCGCGATGATACCGGTCTCGTCGATCAGGTAGAAGCCATCCTGGTTAACCAGAGAAGCGCCCACGATACCCTTGACGGTAACAGTCTGGTTCAGCTCGGCGTCGATAGCGTCCTGAACAGTACCGAAGGTAACATCTTCGTTCTTTTCTACGGTGATAGTAACATCCTCAGCGTAAAGAACACCGTTGTAGTTGCAGGTGATGGTGATGGTGGCAACACCGGCAGCGCCGCAGTGCATCACATTGCCATCGAAATAAACAACATCAGGATTGTTGGAGCTATAGGTCAGCTTAGCGTCAGCAAAGTTCAGCAGTTCGGAAGTAACAGCGGTAACAACTTCCATAGCGGGGTCACCGGTGTACTTGGACAGGAACTGGGGAACGCCGTAGTACTTGACAACATGCTCGGACACATTGACCGTGGAAACATCGAAGCCTTCGTCGATGACAGCCACAGGCAGGAAACGCCAGACACAGCCGGCGGGCTGAGACTTAGCATTGATGGCGGTCAGATAAACGGTGCAGATCTTGCCATCGAACTCGTCCAGCCAGGCAAAGTCAGCGCCGCTGCACTGGGTGTAGGTGTAAGAACCGGTCTTACCGTCCAGATCGTCGATGTAGTAGTTGATAAAGCCGGTGCCCTCCACCTTCTTGACCAGAGCGGTCACCTTGAAGATGGTGGTGGTGATATCTTCGGTAACGGGAGTATCCATGATCTCCTTGACGGTAGTCTCGGTGATCCAGGAAGTATCGAAAGCATGGTTGCCATCGTCATTGCTGACCAGAACAGCTGCCTCCAGCTGGTTGCAGCCCTGATAGCCGAACTTCTGGGCATTGTTCATTTCGTCCTCCAGGATCCAGTAGGTCTTGGAAGCCAGAATGGTGATCTGGTTGCCGATCTTCACACGGCTGGCCAGAGCGCTGTCGTAGACATAGATGGAGTTGGTGCCGTCCACCAGGATCACGCCGCTGGGCTTCTGGCCGAAAGCGTAGGTGATGCGGGCCACAACGCCGCTGACCTTCACCTTGGCGCCGGTAGCAGCATTACGGGCATCATTGATGGACATCTCGGTGTAATCGGTCTCATCGATATCCACCTCGGGGGTGCGGTAGTCAATGATCCAGGCATCCACCATCTCGGGGGTGTTGCCCTTGTAGTTGACCAGAGGACCGTACAGCAGGACCTCGTCGCCCACAGCGGGACGCTCGGTCATGGCATCGAAACGGGTAGAACCATCGGCAGAGTAGGAGCCGTAGATCTTGATGGTGCCGGTCTCATCGGTAACATTCAGGTTGCCATAGATGTCGTTCCAGATTTCAGAGACAGTAGCACGGATGTAGTACTTCTCGGTGGTCTGGGTCTCACCGGTCTGATTGCAGATGGCAATAGCTTCAGCGACGGTGATCACATCGTACTCAGCCCAGGGATCAACAGGCTCGGTAGGAGGAACGCTGGGTTCAGTGGGCGTGCTGGGAGTGGTGGAAGTAGAAGGTGTGGTAGCGCCGTTGGTGGAACCAGGCTGCTCAGAACATGCAGCAAACAGGCTCAGCACCAAGATCAGTGTCAAAACCAGGGAAAGGACGCGCTTCATGGGATACATCTCCTTTTTAACAAAAAAATTACAGTTTATTCTAGCATTTTTTTCCTGGGAAAGCAATCCCATTTTGCAAAAACTTGACACATTCAGACAAATTTTGTATACTGTCATAAGAACATAAACGAATTGAGGTTATCTATGGGCAAATTGACAAAACAGCCATTGCCTTGGAATATGCTACCGGTCATTCTCACCCTCGCATGGCCAACGATGTTGGAACAACTGATGCAGACCGCTGTGCAATATATCGATACGGCCATGGTAGGCGTACTGGGTACCCAGGCCACTGCCGCCGTGGGATCGACCACCACGGTCAACTGGCTGATAAACTCCACCATATCCGCTGTAAGCGTCGGCTTCCTCGCCTATATTTCCCAGGCCTGTGGCGCTGGCCGGTATGACAAGGCAAAACGCGCAGCCGCCCAATCGGCACTGGCTGTGCTGGTGCTGGGCACGTTCTTTACCGCTATCACCCTAGGATTCAGCACTATGATCCCACGGTGGATGCAGGTAGACCCCGACATCCGAGATACCGCTGCCACCTACTTTTTCATCATCTACGCACCCATGCTGTTCCGCACGGCAACCATCATATTCGGCACTGTTCTGCGGGCTGTGGGTGACACCAAGACCCCCATGTGGGTCGGTCTGTGGGTTAATTTGATCAACATCGTGCTCAATGCCCTGCTGATCTTCCCCTCCGGTCAGATCAATGTGCTGGGCATAACGATTCGTACCTGGGGTGCTGATCTGGGTGTTGTGGGCGCTGCCCTCGCCAGTGCCATCGCTTTCGCGGCAGGCGGCATCGCCATTACCATAAAGCTGCTGCTTCATCCAAAGGTGTCCCCTTTGGGTTGTTCTATCAAACCGGACATAGAAGTGCTGCGGCCATGTCTGCGTGTGGCGTTGCCTAACTGCCTGCAGCGTTTTGCCACTTCCCTTGGCTATGTCTTCTTTGCTACTATGATCAATTCCATCGGCGACATAGCCACAGCAGCCCACGCCATTGCCAACACCGTCGAATCCGCTTTCTATATTCCCGGCTATGGTATGCAGACCGCAGCCGCTACTTTGGCAGGTAATGCCTGGGGCGCCCGGGACAAGCAGCGCATCCAAGATTTGACCCGCATGATCCTTGTGATTGAGGTGGGGTTGATGATTCTTTCCGGTGGTCTGCTATTTGCCTTCGCACCGCAGATGATGGGTCTATTCTCCAAGGAAGCACAGGTAATCTTACTTGGCGCAACGGTGTTGCGGATGGTGGCAGTATCGGAGCCTTTCTATGGCGTTTCCATCATCATCGAGGGCATGATGCAGGGCATGGGCAACACCAAGCTGCCTCTTGTTTTCAACCTGGCCGGCATGTGGGGCATCCGCATTGTGGGCACCTGTATCTGCACCCAGCTGCTGGACATGGGCTTGATCAGCGCATGGGCCTGCATGATCGGACACAACCTGCTGCTGTTTGCCGCCTTTACATTCCTCAGCAGCACCGGCAGACATATTCCGAAAGAACTATCCCGAAGCACGTAATGTGCTTCGGGATTCCAATACCTAAGGGAGGGGCAATGCCCCTCCCCTGCTTTTATTCCAAATTTCCTTCCGCGATATAGGCAGCCAACAGGTCACGGGCAAAAATGTCCGCGCCATAGCGGGCGATCTCCGTCAGACGATTGGGGGCATAGCTGGATGTGTATGTATCCACCACCACGTAGTAAGTAGCATTGGGATCGATGGTGGCATTGCTGCTTCTGGCGATATAGTAATTATCATTGGAAGTGTTGATAAATTTACTTAACAGATCGCTGCCACGGATGGAGCACAACACCAGCTCATTATCAAAGGGGAAAATGCTTTGCAGCATTCCGTAGGTCACATCCCCCTTTTCCAGCTCGTAGGGATTCCGGACGGAGATAAAACCACCGCCCAAGACAACATCATATTCGTCACCCCATTTTTCCAGACCGGCCTGCAGATAGAGTTCTGCCACCTTCTGCCGCAGCCATGTGCTGTTGCGGAAGCTGCTGTTGTAACCCAGAATTTCCTTGGAAATGGCGATCTGTTCCTCATACTTGTCAAGCAGTTCGGACACAATGGGGTCTGCCGGCATATGCTGGTAGTTGCCGGTAGAGACCAGCTGCTTGAAATTGGCAGTTACCTCGCCTGTAACAGTGTTGTAAGCCAGCTCCACATGGGAAATGCCGCCGGAATTATCGCCCCGATGCTGCAGATGGTAGACACCGTATTCATCCACAGCCAGATATTTCTGGTGGGTATGGCCTTCAAAGACCAGATCCACACAGCCATCGGACAAGGATACATCATAGTAAGATGCCAACTGGGAGGCACTGAGATAAGAACCACCGGTACTACCCCAACCATCATGAAGGGTATACACGATCACATCCACGCCTAGGCCGCGGAGACGTTCACTCTCCGCCTTCACAAGGGCCGTCAATTCCTTGCCCGTCTTAAAGTAAACATCCTGCACTTTGTCTTTAGAAATGGAAGAATAACAATCTCCCATGGCACCGATAATACCGACCTGAATACCACCACATTCAACCACCACGGAAGCTTCACAGTATTCTACCCGGGCATCGGTTGCTCTGTCATAGACATTGATGGCAAGGAAGGGAAATTCCGCGATCTGGGCATTGGCGGCGATGTATTCCTCGCCCCAATCATACTCATGGTTGCCCAAGGTCATAGCGGCAAAATCCAACTCGTTCATCCAATCCACAATGATATTACCATAGGTCAGATTGGACTCCGCACTGCCCTGCCACATATCGCCGGTGGACAGAAATATTGCATAATCATCTCTGCTTCGGGCGTTTTTCAGAAACGTAGTCAGTTCATCCACACCGGGATGGCTGGGGCCATCGGCCAGCTTGCCATGCAGATCGTTAATGTTATAGAAATCCAAGTAGATCAGTACCGTGCTGCCACATTCATCGCACATCAGGTTCGCATCAGCGTCCAGATGGGCGGTGCAGCTTTCTTCCACTTTTTTACGACAGCCGGGTACAAGCAGCAGGGATAGGATCAGCAGAAGGATTACATATCGTTTCATAGGGTCAATTTCTCCAGAATTTAGGGTGAACTTATTTTTGATTCTTTTTCAGCCAGAAATACACCGGGAAGCCCAGTGCAGAAACGGCAAGACCAATGAGAGAACGGGTGGGGTCACTGATCACGGTGCTGCCCAGAATATAGACAGAACCGGCAATGCCAATGATGGGGGTAATGGGATAAAGCGGTACACGGTAGTTGTTCCGATGAGACAGCCCACGCTTGCGCAGGACGAACACACCCACCACACCAAGGGTGAAGAAGATCCACAGCACGAACATCAGCATGTCGGTCAAATAGTTGAAAGAACCGGACATCACATACACCGTTGCCAAAATGACCTGCATGATCAGCGCATTGGCAGGCGTGCCGAATTTGGGATGGATCTTACCCAGCAGGCCGCTCAGCGGCAGCTGCTTACGCTCCGCCATGGCCTGGGGCACACGGGCCGCAGTCATCAGATATCCATTCAGCGAACCGAATACGGAGACCATAATACCGACGGTGATAAAGACAGCGCCTCCCTGGCCAAACAGGGCAACGGCGGCATCAGCAGCGGGCTTTTCAGACTCCACAAGCTGCTGCGCGGGCAGCGCATTGAACAGCACAAAATTAAACAGGGCGTACACGGCAACCACGAAGATAATACCAACAGAAATTACCTTGGGCAAATTCTTCTTGGGGTTCTTCATCTCCCCTGCCATATTGGTGACGCCGATCCAGCCGTCATAGGCCCACAGCGTAGCCAGAATGGCCGCGCCGATATTGGCTTTACCTTCTCCGATCAGCACCATGGACATACCGCCGGCATCGGGCGCCATGCCCTTAAACAGGCCAATGCCCAAAATCGCCACAATGGGGATCAGTTTGCCCACGGTAGCAGCTACCTGAATGAAGCCGCCGCAACGAGTGGAGATCACATTCATCACCAGCACGAACAGCATCACACCAATGGCAAGGCCACGCATGGCCCAGGCATTGGCCCCGAAAGATTCCGGCAGGAAAACAGAAGCATAGGTAGCAAAGGCAATACCCTGTGCAGCCACGGAAGCGGGATAAGAAATGATTGACTGGACCCAACCCAGCAGGAAACCCCATTTTTCGCCATAGAGTTCCTCCAGGTAGGTGTACAAGCCACCGGCACGGGGAATATTGGAGGCGATCTCAGCAATGGAAAGCGCAGAGCAAAGCGTCACTACACCGCCCAGTACCCAGGCGATCAGTGCCATTGCCGTACTACCGGCTTCTCCCAACACCACGCCTGGCTTCAGGAAGATACCGGAACCAATGATCATGCCAACCACAATGGCAAGACCCTGCAGGAATCCCACCGATTTCTTAACTTCGATCTTTTCGCCCATAAAAATTGCTCCTTAATTGGATTTATAACAGGCCTTGCCCAATTTATCGTAACATAGTTGCCGAAAAAATGCAACCACTATATAAAAAACAAGCCGCCCGAAGGCGGCTTGTTGCAATTGGGAGATTACTTTACGAAGACCATTACGCTGCATGCAGCAACACTGACAGAACCGGACATGGTATCCAGAACCTCTGCGCCTGCACGGGTGCCGTCAGCAACCAGCTTCCAGCTGCCTTCCAGGGTATAGGTATCGGCAGCATTGGTGGGGTTGATCAGCACAATAGCTTCCTCGCCACTGGTGGCAACATACTTGACCACCATACCGCCACCAGGCAATGCCTCGAAGGTAATGGTCACATCGTCGCCGTTGGAGCGGAAGATGCCATAGGTATTACGCATCGCGATCAGACCCTGATAGTACAGCATCATGGCATACTCATCAGACTCGGGTGTGATGGCATCCCACTGGATGTTGTTCACAGCGTCGCTGGCGTTGTAGGAATTCTCATTAAAGCTACCATCAGCATTGGGCTTGGTACGCAGGAATTCCTCACCTGCCTGCCAGAAGGGAGTGCCCTTGGATACCATGACAATGGCCGCGCCAAGGCGGTTCATAGCCAGCAGTTCTTCCTTGGTATTATCGGGGTTGGACAGGTGCAGCTTATCCCACAGGGTATTGTTGTCGTGAGCGGACATATAGTTGATGACTGCCGCGCCGGGGATGCTCCAGCCAATGCCGTTGTTGGTGCTGCCGCCCATGATGCCGAACTGGACCTTCTTGGTGTTGGCAGCATAGTCGCCATTGATATAGCCCTGAGCCTTCTCATCAAACACACTGCCCTTCAGGCCGTCACGGATGGCATCGTTGAATGCGGCCACAACGCCGGCAGCGCCCACGGTACCGGTGATCTTCTTCAGATTGGGCTGGGTGGCCATGGTAGCCTGGGTGGTGGAACCAGCCATATTCCAAGCCTCACCGTAGATGATGGCGTTGGGGTTGATGGCGTGAACAGCGGTCTCAATGGCCTGCATGGTCTCCACATCGTGCAGACCCATCAGGTCAAAGCGGAAGCCGTCCAGATTGTATTCCTCGGCCCAGTAAGAGACGCTGTCGACCATGAACTTGCGGAACATAATACGCTCGGAAGCGGTATCATTGCCACAGCCGGAGGCGCTGGTGTTGGTGCCGTCGCTATTGAGACGGTAGTAGTAGTAAGGAACGATTTTGTTGAAGTTAGAGTTGGCGTCGTAGGTGTGGTTGTACACCACGTCCAGAATCACGCCCAGGCCGTCCTTGTGCAGGGACTGGACCATCTGCTTGAACTCGTTGATACGCACTTCGCCGTTGTAGGGGTCGGTGGAGTAGCTACCCTCGGGAACATTGTAGTTCTCGGGATCATAGCCCCAGTTAAAGGAGGGATTGGCCTCGTTGACACTGGCGTAGTCATAAGAAGGCAGCAGATGGATATGGGTCACGCCCAAATTCAGCAGGTAATCCACACCAACGCTGACACCGCTGGAATTCTTCAAACCATGCTCAGTGAAGGCCAGATACTTGCCGGGATACTTGGAAGATGCGATGGTATTGGAGAAGTCACGAACATGGATTTCCCAGATGGTGGCATCGGTGTACTTGTTGAGGGTAATGACCTGATCGTCAGCCCAGCCTTCCGGGTCGGTGATAGCCAGATTGACTACCATGCCACGGTCGCCGTTCAGACCGGCAGCCTTTGCATAGGGGTCCACAGCCTCCTGGGTGCCGACGCAGGTGGTGACGGAATAGGTGTAATAGATGCCATGGCCGGTCTCAGGAACGTTCAGCTCCCAAACGCCCTTTTCAGCCTTGTTCATAGGCAGGTTGGCATAGGCAGAGCCGCCGTTACCTGCAGTAAACAGGTTCAGAACCACCTCGGAAGCGGTGGGTGCCCAAACCTTAAAGGTGGTACTGCCATCAGTCTGGATCACAGCGCCCAGATCATTGCCATCGTAAGTAAAGTTGGCAATAAACTCGTCGCTATCGAACACAGTGGTGGGAACCACAGTTTTCTTGCCGAAGCCTTCGATCTCCAAGGTATAGGTCTTGGTCAAATCCAGATTTTCAGACAAGGTAATAATACCATTCTTCACTTCGTTGTTCAGGGTGCTCAGAGAAACGACCTGCAGCTGACGGTCGCCGTCCATAACCTTGATCTGATCCAGAGAGGTAACTTTATTGGCAACGTTAGTGGAATACTTGATGGTATTCATGGAAGTAATGCCGGCGACATTGATCTTCTTATCGGTTTCCAAGGAGCTTCCTCCATCCTTACTGAAATAAATATTGGGGTCACCGCTCTTCAGATAAGCGACGACACGGCGGTCAGTCATATCGATATAGCGGTCTGTGTCCACATCCTTGGTGCCACCGATCCAGGTGGTACCGCTGGTGGAGGTACAGCCGTAGCAGGCAATGAAGCCAACACGGGTCACATCCGCAGGCAGGTTCACAATAACTCTGCAGCCGTATTCATCGGCTTCCACAGCATAGCCCTGACCTTCGCCGCCTTCGGGCCAGATCCAGAACGCGGCAGTGGACAGATCACCGGCGTAATCCCAGTACAGGACCAGCTGATTTTGGCCTTCGGGAATGTCGGGATAGTTTTCCGTCGCGGGGGGCGGTGTACTTGCGCCACCATCATTTTTGCTACAGCCCACAGCACACAGCAGCATCATCAGTGCAAGAAGCAATGCGACACTGCGTCTAAACAGGTGTTTCATAAATCTTCTCTCCCTTGTAATTTTTGTTATGCCGGCATCGGCACATACCGCCAATCATTATGCACCATTTTCCAGAAAATAGCAACCACCTTTTTAAAAAACTTCCCGGAATATACATCCCGGGAAGCTATGTTTATACCTTTGCGGCAAGCTCGAAAATCTTATTTCGGATGCTCAGCAGATCCCGGAAAGTTTCCGGGCGTTTGCCGACATCCCGCAGCAATGCAGACGGATGATAGATAGCAGTCATCCAGATGCCATTGCGCTCGGTCCACTGTCCGTGCTCCCGGGTGATGCGAAAATCTTCCCGGATAACCCGGCAAGCCGCCACCTTGCCAAGACAGACGATGATCTTCGGCTGAATCAAAGCCACCTGATTGCGCAGATATTCGATACAGGCATCCTGCTCCGTTTGCAGCGGATCCCGATTGTGGGGTGGGCGGCATTTGACGATATTGGCAATATAGCAGTTGGAGGCTCTGCTCAGATCAATAATGCGCAGCATATCATCCAGCAGTTTACCAGCCGGACCCACAAAGGGCTCCCCTTTCAGGTCCTCCTGCTCCCCCGGACCTTCGCCAATGAAGAGCACATCCGCCTCGCGATTACCGACACCGAACACCACATTGCGACGGGTCTCACACAAACCGCAGCGCACACAGGATGCGCATGTATGTTCCAAACTTTCCCAATCCAGCATATTCAGCGGCTCCTTTTGCGTCTTCTGGCTTTGCGGCGCTGCTCCTTACGGATTCTGGCATTGCGCACCCCGCGGACCAACATGGAAATCAGCACCGCCAGGATCAAAATACCCAGCACGATCAGCGCGCCGTAACCGAGCAGTTGCTTCAACATGTCTGATTTTTCCTGCCGAGTCACCTCATGGCGCTGCGCCGGGGTAATGGTCGTGCCCTGGGCAGCAACACCATGCATGGCCAGCAGATCGCAGCTGCCCATAATCAGATAACCGTAGGTGATCGTGACACTTCCCAACTTCTGTCCCATGGCTACAGGCGCGGACAGCCCTGCCACGTCCACTTGGTGGGTGAAGCCCAGCTTTTGTACATCACAATCCTTCGGCAGAACCACAGACACATCCTTGGAAGGACGCAGTGTCACACCATTTTCTCCGCCCAACACATCATACTGATACATGGCCTGACTGTCATCGAGAATCTGGCGCACCTCAAAGCCAGCCTGGGCATAATTCAGCAGGGCAGACATTTCCTCAAAGATACCGTAGCGCACAACGGACAAGCCGTCCTCTGACACCTCGCCCTTGGTGTTCATCACCACGCAAAGATAATTGGCTGTACCGATCTGTGCTGTGCAGATCATGCTGCGGTCGGTGGTTGTAGCCGCCGCCGGCTTGCCGCCGGTGACTCTTTCATCATAATGCGCCATGCTCTGACGCATCATGTTATTTGTTGTTTTCAGTTCCCGCTGTTCGGATTTATTGGTAGCTGCCACCGTATAGGCAGTTACGGCAAACATTTCCCGGAAAATAGGATTATCCAGAGCCGCCTGTGTAATAATAGCCAGATCCCGGGCTGTGGAATATTGGTTCTCGCTGCTCAAGCCATGGGGATTGGTAAAATTGGAAGCAGTGCAACCAAGTTCCCGGGCCTTGGCATTCATCATGGATACAAAGCCGGCCTGATCACCACCGATATGGGTCGCAATCACTGCGCAGGCATCGTTGGCAGAGGACACCATCACGCAGTACAGCAGATCCCGCAAAGAGATCTCCTCCCCTGCCTTCAGCTTGGCGGACACAGCGCCAACAGCGACAGTATTGAGGGTGCTCTGGTGTACTTTGACCATGTCATCCAGATTGCCATTCTCCAATGCCACCAGTGCCGTCAGCAACTTCACAAGACCGGTAGGGTCGACCTGCTTATCCGGTTGATAGCCATAAACCAGTGTATCGGTTTCCAGCTCGTAAAGGATTACCGATTTGGCAGTATCCAGCTTTTTACCTGAGCTGTCCAGCGGAATGTCTGCCCAAAGGGTGTGACAGCTGACGCCTTCGTTGGCAGCATACACCGGTAGCGGAACACTGGTAAATAACAGGCAAATAACCAAAATTATACATATTGGCAAGGATTTTTTCATATTTTGACCTCAATTATAGAAAACCGCACTTGTCCGGCGGAAAATTATCGTGTATAATGGAATGCAGTATAGGCATTATATCAGTTATTTCCCCAGTAGTCAATGAAGGAAGCCGGGTGAAACTATGAAAAAATCCGCCATCGCGATCCTGCTGTGCCTGACCATGGCCTTTGCCGGCTTCACAGCCGGATTCTATGTGGGCAGAAATCACAACCGAAACAACATCCAGATCTCCGGCATCCAGCCAAATATCTCTCCCGTTGGCAGCAGCACACAGCAAACCACCGACACCACGGTTCGCCCTACTCTGGATGCCGTCACCCAGCGGATCATGGACGCTATCAACGCAGCTACCTTGGAGGAACTGGATCAGGTGCCCAATATTGGCACTGCCTATGCCGAAAAAATCGTAGACTATCGCACCACTTATGGTGATTTTGAAAGGCCGGAAGACCTGATGCATGTGGAAGGTATCGGCGAGAAACGAATGAAAAACATAATCGAGTATTTCCGAGGGAGGTTACAAGATGAAGATACTGGTAGTTGATGATGAAGCCCTGTTGGTTAAGGGCATCCGCTTCAATCTGCAAAACGAGGGCTATGATGTGATCACCGGCTCCAACGGTGTGGAAGCCGTACAGCTGGCCAGAGATCCCGCTGTCAATCTGATTATTCTGGATGTGATGATGCCGGAAATGGACGGTCTGACCGCCTGCAGCAAGATCCGGGAGTTTTCCGATGTGCCCATCATCCTGCTGACAGCCAAGGTGGATGATATGGATAAGCTGATGGGCTTTGACCACGGCGCTGACGACTATATCACCAAGCCTTTCAACATCCTGGAACTAAAGGCACGCATCAAAGCGCTGCTGCGTCGCAGTGCCACCGTACAAAAGAGCAGCACCAATATACTGTCCATCGGCGATATCCGGTTGGATCTGGATGCCCGCAATGCCTATGTAGGCGGCAAGCTGGTGGATCTGACCGCCAAGGAATTTGACGTGGTGGAATATTTGATGAAGAAGCCCAACCATGTCTACTCCCGCGAAAATCTGTTGGACACCATCTGGTGCTATGAGTACCGCAGCGATATCCGCACCGTGGACGTACATATCCGCCGTCTGCGTGAAAAATTGGAAGAAAATCCGGCCGATCCGAAATACATTTTGACGAAGTGGGGCGTTGGTTATTACTTCAAGAAATAAAGCATCAAAATTCCGGCAGTATAATTCGACCCAGCTGCGCTTTGCCATAACCAGTACCATTGTCACCGGTGTGGTGCTGCTGTTTTTGAATTTTTACTTTGCCCATTTCAGTCAGGAGCTGTTCTACCAGAGTAAGCAAATGGCGTTGGTGGACAAAGCCATGCTGACCGCTGAGGAAATGGGCAACGCGGATGTGCTTACCGCGGAAAGTGCCGCTGCCGCCATCACCAAGCTGGGTGGACCCAACGCCACCCGGCTGATTGTCACGGACAGCGCAGGCCGTGTGTTATATGATTCTACGGGAACAGCCACAGATGAGCATTTCGCGCTGTATCCCCAGATCGTAAGCGCGCTGCGGGGTAAGGATGTTTTCTCATGGCATTATTCCAAGGGTGTGATCTCGGCCGAAACCGCCATTCCCATTGTCAATTACAACTCCATCAGTGGATGCTTATATATCATGGACATAGACCGAGATCAAGGTCTTTTCCTGCAGACCCTGCGTGGCGGCATTTTGGTGATCTCCCTTCTTCTGGAACTATTTTTGTTGCTCTTCTCCCTGACATCCGCCCGGCGTTTCTCTACCCGCCTGCGCAAGATCATGACATCCATGCGCATCATACAGGACGGTGACTACACCCATAAAGTCGCATTGGACGGTGACGATGAACTGGCCATGCTTGGTGAGGAATTTAACGATCTGACGGAACGTCTGCAAAACTCCGAAGAGCAGCGGCGCCGTTTTATCTCCGACGCTTCCCATGAGCTAAAGACACCCCTTGCTTCCATTAAACTGCTGACCGACTCCATTTTGCAGTATGAAATGGACGGTCCCACCACCAGAGAATTTGTACAGGATATCGGCAGTGAGGCAGAGCGTCTGAACCGCATGACCCTGAAAATGCTGGCCCTTACCAAAGGTGAATTGGCCGCGCCTGAGCAGGACGCGGAGATCATCCAGATGGCGCCTACCGTCCGTCGAGTCAGCAAAATGCTGTCTTCCTTGGCGGAAGAACATGATATCAAGATCGATTTACACCTGCGTGAAGACTCCCATGTTTTGGTCCAGGAGGATGATCTGTATCAGATCGCCTTCAATCTTGTGGAAAACGGAATCAAATACAATGTACCCGGCGGCAAATTGACCATATCCCTGCACCGGCAGGACGATATGGGTATTTTGCAGGTGCAGGACACCGGCATGGGCATCCCGGAAGAATCCGTGGACCATATTTTTGAACGCTTTTACCGTGTGGACAAAGCCCGTTCCCGCCAGCATGGCGGCAGCGGCCTGGGTCTGGCCATTGTGCGCAACATGGTCGAACGCAACGGCGGCGAGATCAGCTTGCAAAGTGCTGTGGGAAAAGGTACCACTTTCACCGTATCCTTCCCCCGGTTTGACTTGGAAGAGGAGGCAGAAGCATGAAGAAGATCCTTTGTTTCCTCTTGATTTTGGCTGCACTTTTCTCCGCAGGCTGCTCCAGCCAACAGCCCCAACCCACCGGCACACCATTTTACTATTGCGCTGCAACACCGGACTACAGCAGCGGCAGCACCGCCATTATACAGGAATACCGTGATGATGTGCCTTCAGATTCACTGATGGCCGCTTTGGAGCTTTATTTGGCCGGTCCCCAATCCGGCGATCTTCTGTCACCCTTCCCGGATGGTATGCAGATCCTTTCTGCTACGCAAGAAGGCAATACAGTCTATCTGACAGTATCTATGGAGCTGACCACCTTGACCGGTCTGGAGCTGACCATAGCCTGTGGCTGTTTGACGATGACCAGTCTGGCGCTGACTGACGCCCAGCAGGTACAGATCAGTCCCATTTACGGTCTGCTGGATGGACAGCGCACCATCATCATGAACAAAAACACCATTTTGCTGACAGACAGCAGCAAAAACTGATAACGAGGTTGCTATGAAACTGATTTCCTGGAATGTAAACGGCCTGCGGGCCTGTATGGGCAAGGGCTTTATGGATTCCTTCCGTGCTTTGGATGCTGACTTTTTCTGCCTGCAGGAAACCAAATTGCAGGCCGGTCAGATTGAAATGGATCTGCCCGATTACAGCGACTACTGGAACTATGCCGTAAAGAAAGGCTATTCCGGAACCGCCATTTTCGCCAAAGCACCGGCCTTGTCGGTGGCCTATGGCATTGGCGTGGAGGAACATGACACCGAAGGCCGTGTGATCACATTGGAGTACGAAAACTTCTATCTGGTCACCTGCTACACCCCCAATGCCCAGCGGGAGCTGACCAGGCTTGACTACCGGATGGTATGGGAGGACGCCTTTCTTGCCTATTTGAAGGGGCTTGACGAAAAGAAGCCTGTGATCCTATGTGGCGATCTGAATGTGGCCCACAAGCCCATTGATCTGAAAAATCCCGGCTCCAATAAGCGCAACGCAGGCTTTACCGACGAAGAGCGCAATGCATTCTCCCGTCTGCTGGAAAACGGCTTTGTGGACTCTTTCCGCCATCTGTATCCCGATGTAACGGGCGCGTACAGCTGGTGGAGCTATATGTTCAATGCAAGAGCCAACAACGCAGGCTGGCGTATCGATTATTTCGTGGTCAGCAGCCGTCTGGCAGACAAGATCACCGAGGCCACCATCCATCCGGATATCTTCGGCAGTGACCACTGCCCCGTGGGATTGGAGCTTGACCTATAAAAATACGCTCCCGAAAAACCGGGAGCGTTTTTATGTCTTACTCGTAATGTTCTTCAGAGAAATTCGGAAAGGCACTGCAATAGTTTTTGTACAGCGTGGCCACATCCTCGCTGGTCAAGTAGCCTGCGGCGTAAGCCTCCTCAAGGCCGTAAAAGCCGCCATCATAATAGACCTCCATCTGGTGGGAGCTGCCATAAACAAAGGTATAGCCGGCCACCACATCCGTGGTGATCCATGTCAGGTACATCCGATCCGGCACATCCACAAATAGCACATAGGTTTCTGCAAATATACCGATGAACCAAAGTGTCACGTCCTCAGGCTCATAGGAGCCATTGAGCTGGGCGCAGTAATCGGTGCGGATCTGCAGCAGCTGCATATCGGAAAGCTTAGGCAGATTCAAATTCCACAACTGGTCATAGGGATGGTAGAAGTGAGGTTTCGTCTCGGGCGGCACCGCCGTGGTGGGAGGCACTGTCGTCGGCTGCGTGGTAGCGGCAGACTGTGAATCAGGGGGCTGTGTGGAGGGCAAGACGCCGGCATCCAAACCGGCAGAGGCGCAGCCGGTCAGCACAGTTGCAACCAAGAGCAAAGCGATCAAATAACGCATTAGACCCCTCCTTTCCTTTGATAAGAACATACTACCATCCCCCTCCGTTTTTGTCAAGAAAGCAGTCGCCTTCTCTTCGCGAACACCTCGCAGCAAAAAAAGCAGTTGACAATTCAGCCGAAAACCGATATAATATTTTGGTCTGCTAGTGTAGCACAGTCGGTAGTGCATCTCACTCGTAATGAGAAGGTCGCCTGTTCGAGTCAGGTCACTAGCTCCAGTAACGCCACTTGCGACAGCAGGTGGCGTTCTTTTACTGTCAGTACGTAACGCTGTCCTCAGCGTTCCCTACTATGTTTCTATTGCAGGAGGTTTCTATGAAAGTTCTATTGCAAATGTTCCTTACCTTCGCCAAGGTTGGTGTCATGACCTTCGGCGGCGGCTATGCCATGCTGCCCATCTTGCAGCGTGAGGTGGTAGACAACAAGGGCTGGGCCACAGAAGAAGAGCTGATGGACTATTTCGCCATTGGCCAGTGCACCCCCGGTGTCATCGCCGTCAACACAGCTACCTTTATCGGCCAGAAATACAAGGGCTTCTGGGGGGCCATCTCTGCCACGTTGGGCGTAGTGTTCCCTTCCCTTGTCATCATCAGTATTCTTGCCGGTGTGATCGAGGCTTTTTCCCATCTGGTGTGGGTACAAAATGCCTTCGGCGGCATTCGTGTCTGTGTATGCGTGTTGATCACCAATGCGGTTGTAAAACTGTTTAAGAAAGCCGTTGTGGATATTCCCACCATGGTGATCTTCCTGTTGGTAGCCGCCGGCAGCATTTTCCTGCCCGTCAGTCCGGTGATCTTTGTGCTGTTAGCCGCCATGGCCGGTATCATCCTCAAGGCAATGGGAGGTAAAAAAGCATGATCTATCTACAGCTTTTCTGGGAATTTTTCAAGACGGGTCTGTTCGCTGTAGGCGGCGGTATGGCCACCATCCCCTTCCTTTATGACCTTTCTGACAAAACCGGCTGGTTTACTCACAATGATCTTGCCAACATGATCGCTGTAGGCGAGTCCACCCCCGGCCCTATTGGTGTCAACATGGCCACCTATGTGGGCTATCTGACCGGCATGGAGCAAGGCGGCGTGCTGACCGCTATTTTGGGTGCCGTCATCGCCACCTTGGGTCTGATCACCCCTTCTGTGATTGTGATCCTGATCGTGGCTGCCATCCTCAAGAGTTTCCGCAACAACAAGTATGTAAATAATGCCTTTTACGGTCTACGGCCTGCTTCCACCGGTCTGATCGCCGCAGCTGGCATTACGGTAATCGCAAGTAACCTGTTCTTCCCTGCCCTGTGGCAGGCCGGCGATTTACTGGGTGCTTTCAACTGGAAGGGCATCGTGCTGGCAGTGGTCCTGTGGTGTCTGACCAATGTGGTGAAGAAAACCAAAAAATGGCACCCCATCGTGTTTATCGGCTTTTCTGCCTTGGTGGGCATTATATTCCAAATGGGATAAAAAATCGGAAGCCTCACATCGAGGCTGCCGTTTTGTTTAGAATCCCAGGTCATCGCCCACCAGAATGAACTTGATCTTGCCCACAGGGCGGCAATGGCGGGTTACAAGGATATGGTTGCAGATGCAGGTCTCGCTCTTGCAATCGGCGCAGGTGCCGGTGGTGGTGCAGGGATTGGGATGACCAAAGCGCAGCTGATTCATGGGAGCGGCGATGGTGCGGGCACGGGTGATGGCAGCATCCAGCGTATCCATGACCTTGTTCATACCGGCCACCACGATGACCTGCTTGGGGCCATAAACGATGGCAGCCACACGGTTGCCGTTGCCATCGATGTTGACCATCTGGCCGTCCAAACTGATGGCATTGGCGCTGGTGAGAAACGTGTCAGACAGCAAGGCCTGCCGCATCAAATTTTCCCGTTCCTCGGGGGTTTTGCAGGCGTCACGGTCCATGGCCTTATAGTTACCGGCACGGATGGCATCAAAAAGGCCGATCTGCTGGCAGCTGACACTGCCGCCCCAGCCGACAGTGCTGCCTTCCGGGATCAGGGACAGGACCTTTTCCAGAGCCTGCTCCTTGGTTTCACAATAATAGGCATCAAAATGGCGATTTTTCAGGTTTTTAACCAGAATTTCGCCCCTTTTGTCATAATATTTCTTCTGCATTTCGTTCATAATCATACTCCTTTTGAGAAACAGCGGGATCAATTTGATCCCGCTGCATGCATTCTTTGGGGATTGCCACACCAGTCTTCGGACTGGTTCGCAATGACAGCTTAACTTAGATGCCCAGTTCCTTCTCGCAGGCGGCAATCTTCAGGCACAGGCAGGACACTTCCATAGCCTGCTCCAGCTCGGCCACAGGGGGCAGGCTGGGAGCGATACGGATATTGGAGTCTGCAGGCTCCACGCCGTAGGGATAAGTAGCACCGGCATCGGTCATCACAACACCGGCTTCCTTGCACAGAGCCAGCGCACGCTTGGCAGTACCGGGCATGGTATTCAGGGATACAAAGTAGCCGCCCTTGGGCTTATTCCACTGGGCAAAGCCCAGAGGCGCGATCTCACGGTCCAGCACTTCCAGAACCATCTGGAACTTGGGAGCCATAACTTCCGCGTGGCGCTTCATGATCTCCAGCGTACCGGCCTTGTCCTTTAGGTACTTGACATGGCGCAGCTGGTTCACCTTGTCATAGGAGATCATCTGCACGCCCATAATCTTTTCCATATACTTAATATTCTCGGCGGAGGAAGCCATCACGGAGATACCAGCGCCGGGGAAGGTGATCTTGGAGGTGGAGGCGAACTCATAGACCATATCGGGATTGCCGGCCTCACGGCAGAGGGTAATGATGTCCTTGAAGGGCACGAACTCGCCTTCAAACTCGTGGACGCAGTAGGCATTGTCCCACATGATGGTAAAGTCGGGGGCAGCGGGCTTCAGACTAGCGAAGCGGGCGATGGTCTCATCGGAGTAGATGATACCCTCGGGGTTAGAATACTTGGGCACGCACCAGATACCCTTAACGGACGCATCCTTCACAAGTTCCTCTACCATGTCCATATCGGGGCCGGTGGCAGTCATGGGAATGGTGATCAGCTCGAAGCCGAAGGACTCGGTGATACGGAAGTGGCGGTCATAGCCGGGTGCAGGGCACAGGAACTTAAGGGTTTCTTCCTTGCACCAGGGCTTGGGGCTGTTCTTGAGGCCGTGGGTGTAGCCCTTGGCGATCAGATCGTACATGAGGGTCAGGCTGGCGCTGCCGCCAACAAACACTTCGTTGGTCTGGCAGCCCAGCACATCGGCCCAATAGGCCTTGGCACAGGGCAGGCCGCCCAGTTCGCCATAGTTACGGGCATCCATGCCGTCCACCTTGCACTCGGCAGGGTCGACCAGCACGTTCAGAATATCGCTGACCAGATCCAGCTGGGCGGAAGAAGGCTTGCCGCGGGCCATGTTCAGCTTCAGATTCTTTGCCTTCCAGCCTTCAAAGGCGGCAAGGGCAGCTTCATAGGCAACTTTCATTTCAGCAGTGGTCATGTTCATAGGAAATAACCTCTTTTCACTATTTTTGTGTTTACAAAAGTTATTATATATCATCGGTTTTGAAAAAGCAACCACCCCCGGCGTGTTTTCACACCAGGGGTGGGAATAAAATTACTTTTGCATCAGCGGAGCAAGGTACTGGGCTCTGCGGCGATCGCTTTCGGCGCGATAGTTCACATCCGCGCTCTCATGCAGCTCGTGCAGATATCTGTGGTGGTTGTGGAGGATTCGGTCGTCCTCACGGGCCAGCATCATCACGCCAATAGAAGAACAATGGTCTGCGGCACGCTCCAGATGGGTCAGCGCTTCCATGTATACCAGGCCTGTGCTCACGGTGCAGGTGCCATTCTTCAAGCGCTGGGTATGGCGGTCACGGAGCATCAACACCATATCATCGATGGTCTCTTCCAGGGGCTCAATGCGCTTGGCCTTGACATTGTCGCCGCTTTCAAAAGCGTCAACAGTAATACTGATGATCTCGTTGACAGCCTCACACAGCAGCGCCAACTCACGGCGGGCGGACTCGGAGAAGCTGGTCTTCTCAGCCTGCAGGCGCTGGGACAGCTCCACCAGATTGGTGGCGTAGTCGCCAACACGCTCAAAGCTGGGAACGGTCTGCAGCAGCATGTCCACCTGGTTATCGTCAGCGTTGGTTTCCACAACCTTGGACAGACCGATAAGGAAGCGGTCAGCACGGTCAGCAAAGCGATCCAGGTTATCTTCATCGGTATCGATCTGCTGGAAGTTGCTCTCGTCATAATCAAGCAGCACATCGCAGCAGCGGCGGAAATTATCCTTGGCAACATGACCCATGGAAGCGACAGCCTTGGTAGCCTCTACAACGGCCACTGCAGGAGAAATATACAGGTTCTCGCTGAGGGTATAGAGTTCCGGATGGTTGTGGGTCTTGGTGGGCGTGTCCTTCACCAGCACCACGGACATTTTCACCAGCTGATTGGTGAAGGGGATTAGCAGGACGGCAGTGAACAGGTTAAAGGCAGTCTGGAAAATGGCGATGATATTGCTATTGACCTGCATGCTCCAGAAACCAGTGCCGAACACATTCAGAGACTGCATGACGCTGAGGATGATCATAAACACCACCGTGCCGATGCAGTTAAAGACGATGTGAACAACACCGGTACGCTTGGAGTCCCGGCTCTCACCGCCCAGGAAGCAATAGAATGCAGTGACCAGGGTTGTACCGATATTGATACCCATGATGATGGGATACACACCGCTGAAATTCAGGGCGCCTGTGGCGGACAAAGACTGCAGCATGGCCACCGTTGCGGAGGACGACTGCACGATCACAGTGATGACAAGGCCTGCCAGAATGCCAAGAACAGGCACGTCTGCCAGCTTGGTCAGCATCTCCATAAACATAGGAGAACCGGCAAAAATCTTCACTGCGCCGGTCATATTCATCAGACCCACAAACAGAATACCAAAGCCGATGGCAATATCGCCCACGGTCTTGGCCTTATTGGTTTTAATAAACATGATCAAAACAATGCCGATCAGCAAGGCGATAGGTGCCAGCGTGTCCGTATCAAACAGCCACAGCAGCCAATTGTTGCCATCGGATTCCACAAAAGCAAGGGTGGTGATCCATGCGGTCATAGTAGTGCCGATGTTAGCGCCCATAACGACGGAAACAGCCTGCTTCAAATTCAGCACGCCTGCACTGATCAGCGCAACGGCAAGCACGATGGTGGCGGTAGAGCTCTGGATGATGGCTGTCACCAGAGTACCGGTCAGCACCCCAAAAAATGCATTCTGAGTCAGTTTGCCAAGGAAGTTTTTCAGGGCGGCACCGGAGCTCTGCTTCAGACCGTCGCCCATGATCTCCATACCGTAGAGGAACATAGCCAAGCCGCCCAGCAGGGAAATTACCATTAAAATCGTACTCATGCAATCGTCTCCATACTTGATTATGATGTATAGGTACATATATCCAAACTACTCTATTCTAAATAATATAACAAATTTTGACGGCGTGCAACTGATTTTTGCAGATACAAAAAAACTCCCCTGCCGTGGCAGGAAGTCGGATCGTAGCCATGT
>JAZUAW010000103.1:0-3243 GCA_045638225.1 Faecousia sp.
CGTTTTTAAATTTAACTTTATCGAAGATGTAGCCGAAGATGGGATCGTTAATGGCGTCCCAAATTTTGACTACCAGCAGAACCAGTGACACTTTCCAAAGTTCAATGCCCTGCATGGCAAGGTAGGCCGAAAGATAAATAAAGGTGATATTGTAGTATACATTTTGACCCACGAAATAGGTCCAATAGCTTAATCGCTCTTTGAAGGTGGTCATGTAATGTTTCATGGTAATTCCCCCAATTTTTTCAATACTTTTTTACTATACCAAACTTTTATGGGAAAAGCAAGGATTTCCATCTGTTTGGAATTTTTCTTGCAATTATCCATGTGTCGTGGTACAATGTCCATATCACCAAATAAAAAGGAGCGACAATATGATCTCAAGAGATACCTGCCTGCGTGTTCTGCAAAAAGCAGTTTCCACCGGCGCTGATTACGCCGAGATTTTTGCGGAGAACACCACCAACCATGCGATTTCCATGATCGCCAGCAAGGTCGATTCTGTGAAGGATACCGTCATTGCCGGTGCTGCTGTTCGTGTCTACAAGGGCATGAGAAGCGTTATGGCCTCCACTGTGGATATGACCGAAGCGGGTCTGCTGCGCTGCGCCGAGTCTGCCGCCGAGGCTCTGGGCCAGGGCACTGCCCAGATCGACATCGTGCTGAAGGAGCGCATCTTTGGCGACATCCACCCTGTGAAGATCGCCCCCAATTCCTGCAACAATGCTGAGAAGGTGGCCGTTCTGAAGGAAGGCTATTTCGCAGCCAAGGAATATGATGAATCCGTGGTGCAGGTATCTGCCAACCTGCTGGATGTGGATCACAATATCCTCATCGCCAACACCGAGGGTACTTATGCCCAGGATCGTCAGATCCGCACCCGTATGTCTATTTCTGCTGTTGCCGACAAGGGCAGCGGCACCCAGACCGGTTTCTTCGGCCCCGGCCGCCGTATGGGCATGGAAATGTTCGACATCATCGAACCCAAGAGTGTGGGTGTCCGTGCTGCCAAGCAGGCCGTCACCATGGCCGGCGCCGGCTATTGCCCCGCAGGCGTGATGCCCGTTGCCATTGACAATGGCTTCGGCGGCGTTATTTTCCACGAGGCCTGTGGCCACGGTCTGGAAGCTTCCTCCGTTGCTTACGGCCAGTCTGTCTTTGCCGGCAAGCTGGGTCAGCAGATCGCCAACCCCAAGGTTACTGCCATTGACGATGGCACCATCCCAAATGCCTGGGGCTCCATCAACATCGACGACGAAGGCACCCCCGCTCAGCGCAATGTGCTGATCGAGAACGGTATCCTGAAGTCCTACATGATCGACAAGTTCAACGGCCGCCGCATGGGCATGGCTTCCACCGGCAATTCCCGCCGTCAGAGCTATCGCTACACCCCCACCAGCCGTATGACCAACACCTACATCGCTGCCGGCGAAGACAAGAACCAGGCCATCATCGCCTCCATCGAGTACGGTCTGTACGCAGCCTCCATGGGTGGCGGCTCCGTCAACCCCGTCACCGGCGAGTTCAACTTCTCTGTCAACGAAGGCTACATCATCCGCGATGGTAAGATCTGCGAGCCTGTCCGTGGCGCAGCACTGGTCGGTAAGGGCAGCGAGGTCATCCAGAACATCGATATGGTCGGCTCCGATATGGATATGGGCCAGGGCATGTGCGGCTCTTCCAGTGGCTCCGTTCCCACCAACGTGGGTCAGCCCCTGATCCGTGTGTCCACCATTACCGTCGGCGGCAGATAAGGAGGTAACACCATGACTTTTAATGAATTTAAGCAGTTGGTTATTGCCGAGTGTGAAGCACAGGGCATTGCTGAATATGAGCTGTATTACCAGGTAGGTTCCAGCACCAGCGTGGATACCTTCCAGCATGAAATTAACGAATTTACTTCCAACTTCTCCGGCGGCCTGTGCTTCCGTGCCATCGTAAATGGCAAGATGGGCTATGCTTCCACCGAGGATCTGTCCGCTGAGCAGGCCAAGGCTGTGGTTGCCAAGGCTGTGGACTCCGCTTCCGTGCTGGAAAGCGAAGAAGCCGTGTTCCTGGGCGAAGGCGGCCAGGAATATGAGCCTCTGGAGGATCGCAGCTATCCTCTGCCTACCACCGAAGAGCTGATCGCCAAGGTGCTGGAAACCACCGAGAAGCTGTATGCTGCCGACGCGTTCGCTGTTGACGGCTGCCAGACCCAGGGTATCATCGAAACCAGCGAAGTGGCCATCTACAACTCCAAGGGCCTGGATCTGCAGCTGAGCACCAGCGCAGCCGGCCTGGTTGTGGTGGGCGTTGTGTCCAATGGTAAGGAAATGTCCAATGACTACCAGATCAAGCTGGGTCAGCTGGATAAGATCGACACCGACGAGCTTGTCAAGAAGGCCATCAATGGGGCCAAGGAAAAGCTGGGCGGCGAGGTGGCTCCCACCGGTCAGTACCCCGTGGTCTTCAGCCCCGAGGCTATGACCAGCCTCTTGGGCGTTTACTCCGGTATTTTCAATTCCGAGGCTGCCCAGAAGGGCCTGAGCAAGCTGGCCGGCAAGGAAGGCGAAGTCATCGCTGCTTCCTGCGTGACCCTCATCGACGATCCCTTCCACAAGGACAATCCCGAACCCATGAACTTCGACGCCGAAGGCAGCCCCACCCATAAGAAGGCTGTTATTGAAAACGGTGTGCTGAATACGCTGCTGTATAACCTGAAGACCGCTGCCGTGGCTGGCAAGAAGACCACCGGCAACGCTTCCAAGGCTGGCTATGACTCCGCTGTTGGTATCCGCCCCTTCACCATGTATCTGGCAGGCGGCGAGATGACTGAGGAAGAACTGCTGGCTAAGGCCGGCAACGGTGTTTACATCACGGACCTGAGCGGTCTGCATGCCGGTGCGGATTCCATCTCCGGTGACTTCTCCCTGCAGTCTGCCGGTTATATGATCGAGGAAGGCAAGAAGACTACCTATGTCAAGTCCTTTACCGTGGCCGGCAACTTCTATGAACTGCTGAAGAACATCGTGGCTCTGGCCAACAACAGCCAGCTGCCCCGTGCCATGGGCTCCACCACCTTCGGTGCTCCCACCGTGCTGGTGGATGGCCTGAGCGTGGCCGGTAAATAATTTCTAAATAGTACAAGTGCCGCCCACCCGGGCGGCACTTGCGTTTTTGTCATGTTTTAAATTTTCGTTTGTCGCTCAGATAGAACTGTCATTGCGAACCAGTGCGCACACTGGTGTGGCAATCCCCAAA
>JAZUAW010000104.1:0-3775 GCA_045638225.1 Faecousia sp.
CCGTTGGCGGCAAACATCTCATAGGGTGTGGTGATAAAGGCAAGATCGCCGATGCGAACGGCGTTCAGCTCCATCTTATTTTTGGCCGGGCGCTGGCTCCGGGCAATAACAGTGGTGGCGTGGTAGACGGAGGTCAGGCCATACTGTCTTGCCAGCACGTTGCCTGCATCCCGATCCTTGGTGGAATGCCACAGGTCAGCAACTTCCCGGGCGTAAGGCAGCAATTCCTCGCCATCGTGGTTCACATCTGCCTCCAGGTACAGACGCACCGTTTGGATGCCGGTGGATTCCATAGGCTTTACGGAAGACAGCAGGTCCATGACCTCCTGGGCCATACGCCAGCCGTAGGTGTTATTATCCAGGCCGTGCTTTTCTTTTTCGATCCAGGTGCTGGCGGTCTGGTTGCCGGCAGGACCCTGGAAAAAGGCAAAGAGCAGTCCGGTTTCCGCTTCTATCTTTTTTCGGATCGCACCGATATAGTCGGCAGAGATATCGGTTTTGTTGGTGCCGCCGGTAAAACAGGGATGGGCGGCCCAATTCATAATAAGAATATCCTGCTTCTCCTCCCGGCAGACACGTACGATCTGCAGCTGGGGGTCGTTCACATCGGCATGGCAGCGGACACCGCTTTTTGTGGAACCGAAATTGGAGCCGGCATAAGTACCATCGTTCATGAGGTAGTGGCGGACAAAGTTCATGCCCTCCACGGTTTTGGAAGCGCTGCCGAGGGTCGCCGGGGCCAAATCGTCAATGGCCATTTGGGCAGCATCGGCAACGGCTGACCAGTATTTCTCCAAAAAATCCTTTACCGCCGGGGTGTCGCCGTTCACATCGGGACCGGAGTGGGTATGGGTACTGCACAAAAATATCTTATCGGCAGCTACGCCGGTGCGCTCCGTGATCCGTTTTCTGGCCTCCGGCAGCAAAATCCACTTGGTGTTCAGCAGGTCTGTGGTATACCACAGAATCGTTTCCTCGCCCCAGCGAAATGCCATACAGGTGGCGTACAGATCATCGAGCACATGGTCAGTGGTACGGAGGGTGTTGTTGCCGTAGCCGTCCAGCGGCACAGCACCGTCCGGTGTGATGGGCAAGCGGGCATACCCTGCCAGCAGTTTCTCCATTACATTCCCTCCTTCAGGGTCTTGAGCATTTCAACATACTTATCCGCCGCGGTTTCGCCGGTACCCTTGCCGAAGTAGCTCACATAGCTTTCGTAGCAGCCGTAATCATAGGCTTCCGCTGTGGGGATATAGACGGCATCACCGTTGGAGCTGGTGGCGATCATCGTCATGGCAAAGGGAGAATTTTCTTTGATATAGACCGCGTGATCGGTGAACATCTCATACTGGGCGGTGATGAAGGCCATGCCGCCGATACGGACAGCATCCAGCCGCAGGATGTCCACATCCTTACGGCTTTGACGAGCCACGATGGCATTGGCATGATATTGCGAGGTAAGCCCCATTTCCAGCGCCTTTGCGTTGCACACATCCCGGCTGGCACCGGATTTATACAGTGCGTTGACCGGAAGCGCATCGGCGATCCGATCCACATCGTCCTTATTGACGGCGGCCTCCATGTCAAACTTGATCGTTTCGATGCCCTGTCCCTCGATTTTAGTCATGGAAGGCAGCAGGTCAATGGCGGTCTGCGCCAGCTTCTGGCCGTAGTCGATGTAACCCAAATTATGCTTTTCCGAAGCGATCCAGCTGTCTACCACCTGGTTGCCGCCGGCGCCCTGGAAGAACGCGAAATACATACCGGTATCCTGCTCGATCTTATTGCGGACAGCCCCCACATAGTCGGCAGACAGATCATAGGTGGTAACACCGCCGGTCATAGTGGGGTGAGCGCCCCAGTTCATGATCAAAATATCCTTGGCTTCGCCGGCGCGGTCGATCTTCACGACCCGCATTTCCCCATCGTTCTCGGTAGCATGTTCCTTATAGCCGCTGGCGGAAGAGCCAAAGTTAGGGCCACTATAGGTGCCGTCATTCATGATATAATGGCGCACGAAGTTCATACCCTCCAGGGTGGTGGTGCCGCCGTACAGCTCTGCCGGCTGGAGATCCTTCAGCGCCCGCTGGGCCGCTTTGACCACAGCTGGGTAATAGACGGAGGTTAAATAATTGGCGATTGCCGGATGGGAGGGCATGTTGGTATCCGGGCCGGAATGGGTATGGGAGCTGCAGACCATGACCCGGTTTCTGTCCACACCGGTAGCAGCGGCTACCCGGTCAAACACATCATAAGTGGCAGGCTCCGTGTTCAAAAGGTCCTGGGCGATCCACAAAACCGTATCCTCGCCATCCTGGAAGGCAATGCAGGTCACATAGATATTATCCAGAACGTTGCTGTGCAGGCGCTGCTGATTGTTGCCATAGCCGTTAAGGGGTACCGGCTCATTGGGTGTGATCGTCTCTCTGGCATAGCCCACCAGCAAACCGGCTTCCTCCTCCACCGTTGCTTCGGTGCCGCCACCGCAGGCGCACAGGGAGAGGATCATGGCAAGGGACAACAAGATAGTGAGTAGTTTTTTCATAAGTATCTCCTCCTAAAAAGTGTCTGGCACTTTACTTTACACAATAAGTTTTGCTATAATAGAATCAGAAATCCAAACGGGGTGAGAAAATGAAACTGGAACAACTGATGCAGGTGGTAGAGGTAGCCAACACCCAATCTATCAGCAAGGCTGCCGACAATCTGTTTATGACCCAGCCGGGTCTGTCCTTTTCCATCAAGCAACTGGAAAATGAACTGAGCACGGATCTGTTTGTGCGACACAGCAAGGGTGTGGAGCTGACGGAAGCCGGTGCTGTTTTTGTTGCCCAAGCAAAGAAAATTCTCAAGCAGATCGATTCATTGGAGAATATCGGCAAGGATAACCCCTCGCAAGCATCCCGGACGCTTTCCGTTGCTGCCGGTCGCTATCGGTTTATCGCTCCGCTGGCAGCCGCGCTTTTCAACCGCCACAAAAACGACGGTTCCAAGTTCACTCTGCGCACCGGCGCTATCCAGGACTGTATCGATTGGGTCGCCAACGGTGTATGCGACGTCGGAATCGTGCACTACTTTGTTTCGGAAGAAAAAGAATTCCTGAAGCTGATGAAGAAAAAGCAGCTTCAATGCACCAAAATCTACGAAACACCGCTCAAGATCATCATCGGTGAGGGGCATCCCCTGTACAACACCAACGTTACGGAAATCGACGCTGCCGAATTGGTCAATTATCCTATGATCGCTCACGACCATACATCCGCCTTGGATTACTATCGCGCTGTGTTTCTTAACGCCGCCAACAATTTGCGGGTCGTTATCACAGATATGGCCGCACTGTATGAGATGCTTGACTCCAGCGATGGATACTGCTATGGCTTCGCCACAGAATATATGTATCAAAACTTACCCTGGCACTACAAGGCGCGCGCATTGCATATTCGGCAGACCGGCAAGAAGCCTTCTGTCGCTATGGCCTGGATCGCACCTGCCAATATGGAGTGCTTGCCTCTGGTAAGCGAGCTGATCAAACTGATTACCGACTGCTGCACCAAACCGGATTTTTGGGAATTGCACCCGGATCTGAAGCGATAATTCATTACATCTGCGATTCAATCATACCACAACAAAAGGCTATCTGTTATAAAGGTTTTTTATCAATAGCGGTAAGTGTCTGTTATACCTTACATAAAAGGAGTTTATACCATGCTGCAAGATCTGCCCGGTGGGCGTTTATTAAATGAATTCCGCAATCCCACGCCGAAGCCGGAGGATA
>JAZUAW010000105.1:0-48318 GCA_045638225.1 Faecousia sp.
CAAGGAGTTGAGTGGAACCATTGTCTTCCTAAGCCCGCTTGGCCTCCGACTTCCCTGATCTACACCACCATCACCAACAACACCGTCTGCGGCCAGGCCGTTTCCATGAAGTCCATCCGTGAGACCGCCAAGGTTGCCGAGAAGTACGACATCCCCTTCATGTTCGACGTTGCCCGCTGGGCCGAGAACGCTTACTTCATCAAGGTCAACGAAGAAGGCTATGCCGACAAGTCCATCGCCGAGATCGCTACCGAGATGTTCAGCTACTGCGACGGCTTCACCATGTCCGCTAAGAAGAACGGCCACTCCAACATGGGCGGCATGCTGGCCTTCCGCGACAAGGGCCGTTTCTGGAAGAAGTTCTCCGACTTCGATGCTGATGGCAACCTGATCGCTGACATCGGCGTGAAGCTGAAGGCCAAGCAGATCTCCTGCTACGGCAACGACTCCTACGGCGGTATGTCCGGCCGTGACATCATGGCTCTGGCCGCCGGTCTGTACGAGGAGTGCAACTTCAACTATCAGGAATCCCGTCTCAAGCAGTGTGAGTACCTGGCTCAGGGCTTCTACAAGGGCGGTGTCAAGGGCGTTATCCTGCCCGCCGGTGGCCACGGTGTTTACATCAACATGACCGAGTTCTTCGACAACAAGCGTGGCCACGAGACCTTCGCAGGCCAGGGCTTCTCCATCGAGCTGATCCGCCGCTACGGTATCCGTACCTCCGAGCTGGGCGACTACTCCATGGAGTACGATCTGAAGACCCCCGAGCAGCAGGAAGAGCTGTGCAACGTGGTTCGCTTTGCTGTCAACCGTTCCATGTTCAACCAGGAGCACATGGACTACGTCATCGCTGCCGTTAAGGAGCTGTATGAGGATCGTGAGTCCATCCCCAACATGCGCATCACCAAGGGCCGTACCCTGCCCATGCGTCACTTCCACGCTTTCCTGGAGCCCTACGCAAACGAGGAAAAGTAATTTCCCCCACATAACAAAAAGGACCGCTGCGGCGGTCCTTTTGCTAATAATGCTATAGAAAGGAATGGTCAGAAATGGATGCAAAGACTTTAGCCAGCCTATTGATCAATACTTTGGATAAATACCATTTTAAGAACTATGGGCCTAAGCTTTTTTTCCGTGATCTTCCGGATTGTATCCTAATTCTGGAGCAGACTAACTATAATACAGCGGCTGAAATATACCTTCGAGTAATCATCAAAGAATGTCATCCCGAAGTTCAGAAAATCACAAAAAACGTGCTGAAAGACAAGATGCTAATTGATACTTATAACTATGATGAACTCATTTTCAGTACATCAAATACGATACACGGGTTCGATTATAATCTTTACAATATTCCCGTCGACGATTTTGACGCAAAAATTCACGAGATATATGAATCGTTCATCTGTGGTTTTGAAAAAGGCGTTGTGGCTGGCATCAACACATACAATCAATTCTATGAGAAAGATATGCCCTCATGGATGAAGAGGAGAATGAACCTTTTCAAGGACTCTGCTGAGAAGATCGGACACAGAGAGTTTGCCGCTGAAAGAGGACATGACTGGTATTTGTCTGACGAGTACATTCTTGAGAATGTGTATGGTATTGATAACCGATTTGTCAATCATAATACTGCGCGCTATATTATGGAAAACGTGATCCCCCACATTCCGAAAGACTTAAAGGGCAAAGCGGTTTCTAAATGGTGCGATCAGCAATGCAAAGAGATATTCCTTGCAAAAGGAAAACGATTCTTCTTAGGATGGGGCCTCCCGTTTCCTTTTGTAGATGGCAAGCCATTAAAATATTGCGGCCCGGAGACAGATACAAGAGGCAAAACAAGATTAATCTATCTTAACGAAGATACCAACGAAATGTTCTCCTACACCTTGATGAAAGTCAATGAGGAAGATCGTTCGAAAGATGAATATGAGATCATCAAACTCAGGTGAATACATAACAAAAGGACCGCTTCGGCGGTCCTTTTCTTATTAAGAAACGGGAAGAAAAGGGAGAAGCAGCACGCCCCTCCCTTACTGTAAACTTATCCGCCGATGGGGCCGCCTTCTTCGACCTTACAGGCAACCCCGTTGGCATCGAAATGAATATAATAATACCAATGGTGGGCATCAGACATGATGCCAAAGAATCCGCGATCCGGGCCCAGGTCATAGGCGATCATACTGTCCCAATCATAGCCGGTAGGCT
This sequence comes from Faecousia sp., assembly GCA_045638225.1. Taxonomy (GTDB): domain Bacteria; phylum Bacillota; class Clostridia; order Oscillospirales; family Oscillospiraceae; genus Faecousia. Next base: position 2,209 of record JAZUAW010000105.1, read on the forward strand.
CGCCATAGAGATTTACAATCTCCTCCCTGGTTTTTCCAATAATCCAGTTGTCCATATATGGAAACTGCGTGGGGAACAAATAGAAAAAGAGAACAATGCACAGAACTACAATTCCTTCCGCAATGATGAGCCAATATTTTCTCTTTACGATGCCATAGATCAATGGAATCAGAAAAGCAATTGCAATGCATGCCAAAATTCCGAGAATAAAAAATTCAAGAAAACTCATAATCTCTCCTTTGCTTTACTGGATCATGGCAAGAAAATCATCCTCGCTGAGGATCGGAATACCCAGTTCCCGGGCTTTCTTTTCCTTGGAGCCGGCATTTTCGCCCACCACCACGTATGTGGTCTTTTTACTGACAGAACCGGCAGCCTTACCGCCGAATAACTCGATCTTCTCCGTGGCTTCGTCACGGGTGAACTTGGTCAGCGCACCGGTCAGCACGAAGGTCATCCCGGCAAATCGGGTGTCCGTCACAGCCCGTTTGCTTTCCATATTCACACCAGCCTCTTTCAGCCGCTGCAGCAGATGCTGGGACTGCGGGGCTTGGAACCAATCGAAAATATTTTCCGCTGTCACAGCGCCCACATCACTAACCTCTGTCAGTTCTTCGATGGAAGCAGAGGCCAAGGCATCCATGCTGCCAAAATGCTGTGCAAGGACTTTACCGGTCTTGGCGCCCACCTGTCGGATACCCAGGGCATAAATAAGACGCGAAAGATCCTGACTTTTGCTATTCTCAATGGCAGAAAGCAGCTTTTTTGCCGCAGTCTCACCAGATTTCCAAAGTTTTTTCACATCTTCCAGCTGCAGGTAGTAGATATCCGCAGTGGAAGCAATCAGCTTTTCTTCCACCAGCTGTTCCACAATAGCAGAGCCAAGGCCCTCGATATCCATGGCGTCCCGGCTGGTAAAATGGGCGATGTTCCGCACCAGCTGGGCCGGGCACTGGGATCCTGTGCAGCGCAGGAATGCGCCCTCCGGGTCACGCTCCACCTTCGCACCGCAAACCGGGCAGGCAGAGGGCAAATGATAAGGGACAGTGTCTCCCGGTCGCAGCTTCAGATCCACTTCCAAAATCTCCGGAATGATCTCACCGGCTTTGCGGATGAGCACCGTGTCACCGATGCGGATATCCCGCTGGGAAATGAAATCTTGATTGTGGAGGGTGGCGTTGGTGACGGTGGTGCCCGCCAAGCGAACAGGCCGCACCACAGCCTTTGGGGTCAACACACCGGTGCGGCCCACCTGCACCACGATATCTTCCACCACGGTAGGCTTGATCTCCGGGGGATATTTGTAGGCAGCTGCCCATCTGGGGAACTTGGCGGTAGCACCAAGACGCTCACGGTCAGTCAAATCGTCCAGCTTGATCACCGCGCCGTCAATGTCAAAGGCGAACTGTTCCCGCCGCTCATTAATGGACATGACCTCGGAAACGATGGCATCGGCCTCTGTAAGCACCGCATTGGGGATCACCTTGAAGCGGCGCTGCCGCAGATAATCCAAGGTTTCGCCATGGGTGGTAAACTCCACGCCCTCGCAAAGCTGAATATTGAAGATCAGAATATCCAGGCCACGGGAGGCCGCAACCTTGGGATCCAACTGCCGCAGACTGCCGGCTGCTGCGTTGCGGGGATTGGCAAAGAGGGGCTTTCCCTCCATCTCCTGCCGCTCGTTCAGCTTTTCAAAGCTCTTCTTCGGCATGTATACCTCGCCACGGACGATCAGTCGGGACGGGGCATTGGGAATAGTCATGGGAATGGAGCGGATGGTCTTTAAGTTTTCCGATACATCCTCACCGGTGACACCATCGCCACGGGTAGCACCACGTACGAACTGGCCGTTCTCATACTCCAGAGCCACAGACAGACCATCGATCTTGGGCTCCACAGAGAAGGCCCCACCGGGGCACTCCACTGCCACCTTATGCAGAAATTCTGTCAGTTCCTCCTGAGAAAATACATCCTGCAGGCTCATGAGCGGCACGGGATGGGTATATTTCTGAAACTGACTCAATGCCTCACCACCCACTCGTTTGGTGGGAGAATTGGGGTCTGCAAACTGGGGATTCTCCCCTTCCAATGTTTCCAGTTCCCGCAGCAACCGGTCATATTCAAAGTCCGGCATGGAGGGATTATCCAGCACATAATATTTGTAATTGGCTTCGCTCAGCAGAGCACTTAACTCCGCGATCCTCTCTTTGGCGTTCATATTAGCCTCCGGTTTGTAAAAATGTATCGGGCACAGCGCCCACGATAATGGTTTCAGCGATCACCACATCACTTTCCACCGTAAAACTGACAGTCTGGCCCAAAACCAGCACCGTCACATCGATCAGCACGCACATGCGAAGCTGATGCATGGTCTGGTTGATCCCTGCATGGGTAAAGGTGCTTTCAAAATTAGCGTCGGAATTTCGAATGGACAGGATCTTCACCGGGATCTCCGGACCCTTTCCGGACAGGAGCTCCGGCAGAAACAGGCTCCCAAGCGGAATGCCCATTTGGGAATGTTCATTGGAAAGTATTTCGTCATTGATGATTTTCAGCGTATCTGTTTTAAGCTTGTTAACTTCACCAATATTGGTTTTCAGCGCAGTGATCTTGCCCTGCAGATCCTTTTCAAAATACACGATCCGATCATATTCGATCTTACCCGTGGCAATCTGCTGGGCAATGGCATCATTGATCAGATCGGAAGTAGAATTCGTCACCTGTGTGCGCGTCAGCTCCACCATGACAGAATCATATTTCCTGCGCAGCAGCAGTAATAATACACAGGCGATGAGCCCGATAATCAGAAGTGTTTTCAGCGTTCGCCTCAGCCACCAACCCATAGCCATCCCCTCCCGGGAAATGGTATGCGGCAAAACAAGGCAATATTACAGTTTCTTCATATGGGCCGAGGCGGTTTTCGCCATCAGCTTCTTCGTGCCCACACGGTCAAAAGCAATCTCAAGCAAGGCATCGGACGACATTTTCAGCACGCTGAGTACCAAACCACGGCCAAAGGCGGTATGCTCCACCATATCGCCCTTGTGGAAATCTGGCACATTGGTGTTTTTGGGCGGCGTATAGCTGGAGAACTCCGACTTGGTTGCAGGCCGCACATACTGCACCTGCTGGGGCTGCACATAGGCATTGGCACGCTGATAGCCGCCCTTCTTCACCGTCAGCTCCTCAGGGATCTCCTTGAGGAATCGGCTGGGCATGGCGGGGTTGGTGCGGCCGTACAGGATACGCTGTCGGGCATGGGTAATGGTCAAATTTTTCTTAGCACGGGTAATGGCCACATAGCACAGCCGCCGCTCCTCCTCCATCTCGTCCCGGTCGCCAATCGCCCGCATGCCGGGGAAGAGTCCATCTTCCAGACCCGCCAGAAACACATTGGGAAATTCCAGACCCTTGGCAGAGTGCATGGTCATCATAACAACAGCATCCTCGCTGTCGTTATACTGCTCAATGTCGGTATAGAGCGCGATTTCCTCTAAGAAACCTGCTAAGGTAGGCGTTTGGGCGTTTTCGCAATAGGAAAGGATGGACGAACGCAATTCCTTTACGTTTTCCAGCCGTGTCTTATTTTCCTCCGTAGGTTTCAGCTCCAACGCCTCCGTATAGCCGGTGCGGCGCATCACCTCGTCATAAAATTCCGGCAGGCTCATGCCGCTGTCAAGCAAGCTGGCAAGGTCTTCCAGCATGAACACAAATTGCATCAGTTTATTAGCCGATTTTTCCAGCGGGCCATAGGAATAGGGATCAGAAACAACATCATACAGCGCCTTGCCGTCGGCAATGGCCAGCCGCTCGGCGGTTTCTACCGTCTTTGCACCGATGCCACGGGGCGGGTTGTTGATGATGCGCTTTAAGCGCAGGTCGTCCGCCCGGTTGTGAATCACCACCAGATAGGCCAGCATATCCTTGATTTCAGCCCGGTCGAAGAACCGGGTACCGCCAATAATACGGTAAGGAATGGCATTCATCTTAAAGGCATATTCGATGGCGTTGGATTGGGCGTTGGTACGATAAAGTATGGCATAATTCTTGAAATTCTTGCCCTTTGAACCGGCAATGATCCGATTGGCAATATAGTTTGCCTCGCTGCGCTCATCCGATGCCTCGTACACGCAGATGGGATCACCGGAACCGTTGGCGGTCCACAGACGCTTGCCCTTTCTACCCAGATTGTGGGAGATCACCGCGTTGGCTGCATTCAAAATAGCCTGCGTGGAGCGGTAGTTCTGTTCCAAACGGATCACTCTGGCAGCCTTGTATTGTTTTTCAAAATCCAGAATATTCTCGATGGTGGCGCCACGGAACCGATAGATACTCTGATCATCGTCACCCACCACACAGATATTCTCATACCCACCGGCAAGCAAACTGGTCAGCAGATACTGCAGATGGTTGGTATCCTGATACTCGTCCACCAGTACATATTTGAATTTCTTCTGGTAATAGGTTCGGATATCCTCATTTTCCTGCAGCAGCCGCACCGTCAGCAAAATAATATCATCAAAATCCACCGCATCATTCTCACGCAGACGATCCTGATAGATCTTATAGGCCTTGCCCACTTGAATGGCACGATAATCTCCACTCATCTGAGCACGGGCAAGCATTCGCTCCGGAGTGGTCAGCTTGTCCTTTTCCCGGCTGATGATGGCGAGGATGTACTTAGCCGGGAATGTCTTGTCATCAAGACCCATCTCTTTGATAATATCCTTCATGATCCGCTCCGAGTCAGCGGTATCATAGATGGTAAAATGGCTGGTCAAACCCACCCGCTCAGCATCACGACGCAGCATGCGGCAACAGGCAGCGTGGAAGGTCATTGCCCATACGTCCTGTGCCTGGGGGCCCAGCATGGCTTCCAGCCGTTCTTTCAACTCCCCTGCCGCCTTGTTGGTAAAGGTGATGGCAAGGATGCTCCAGGGCGCTACAGGCTCCACAGCGCAGAGCCAATCGGCATGGCTGCGGTCAATATCCGAAACAGGCTCAGTAAGTCCTTCCAGGAAGGCCACTTCCTCCTCCGTCACAAAATCAGGCACAAGATCGGAATCGCTGGCCTTGCCAAAGCGCATCAGATTGGCCACACGGTTGATGAGCACGGTGGTCTTACCGGAACCAGCACCTGCCAGCAGCAGCAACGGCCCTTCTGTGGTCATCACAGCTTGCCGCTGCATATCATTTAGGTTAGCAAATTCGCCGGCAATGTAGCGCTGCCGGGCATGCAAATATTTCTGCATCAGCTGTTCGTTCATAAGTTCTCCTAAGTAGCATATAGATAAGCACATTTTAGCAAACTTTCGTTCAAAGGTAAAGAGCTTTCCAAAATTTTCTGTTGTCAATCGCACCGGAGCATGATAAACTGAAGAAAAAGACAAAGGAGAAAACTATGCTCTCACAGATACAGAACCATCTTTCCGGCCACCCCTGGGCGGACAAGCTTCAATATTTTGATAGCATCGACTCCACAAATACTTATGCAAAAAAGCTGGCTGTTGAAGGTGCGCCTTCCGGTACCATCATCATGGCTGGGCATCAAACCGCAGGTCGCGGACGATTGGGACGCAGCTTTTCTTCTCCCGAGAATATGGGCATCTACTTGAGTGTAATCCTGCGTCCGGATTGCTACCCCTCAGAAATTATGCACATGACCTGTGCTGCCGGCGTGGCAGCAGTCAAAGCCATTGGAGATCCTGAAATCGGCATCAAATGGACCAATGACCTTGTACTGGGAAAGAGAAAACTTGGCGGCATATTAACCGAATTGTCGATCAATCACTTTACACAAAAAATTGCATGGGTTGTCGTCGGCATTGGCATCAACTGCTGTCAAAGAAACAGTGATTTTCCAAAGGATATCCAGCATATGGCCTGCTCACTGAACATGGACCGGCAGGGTGTGCCGAAGCTCGCTGCTGATCTGATCCGGGCCCTATACGAAATGGACGGGTCCCTGTTGGTGAAGCAAGCAGAGATCATGGAGGAATTCCGATCCAAATGCATTACTATTGGCTCACAGATATCTGTAGTACGGGGAGATGATGTCCGTCACGGAAAAGCTGTATGGGTCAATGATGACGGTGGTCTTGTGGTGGAATATCCCGGGGATTCCGCTGAGATCGTCACCTCAGGCGAGGTCAGTATCCGAGGTATGTACGGCTACGTATAATTTTTCTGTTTTTTGTAAATTCCCTGTTGCTTTTTTTAAGTCACATGGTTATACTATATTTGTAAAATCATAATATATGGAGGTAACAACTATGAAAATTGCTTCTACTATCGCTAAGATCGTGGCTGCTCTGGCTGCCATTGCCGGTGTTGTCTACATCATCGCCACCTACGGTGACAAGATCGTTGCCTGGGCCAAGGGTCTGATCGGCAAGTGCGGCTGCTGCGAGTGCGAGTGCGACGGCTGCGAGTGCAACGAAAACGGCGAGTGCACCTGCGAGTGCGAGTGCGACGACTGCGATTGCTGCGATTGCGAGTGCGACGAGTGCGATTGCGAGTGCGAGTGCGAAGAATGCGAGTGCGAAGAGGCTACCGAAGAGCCCGCTGCTGAGGAAGCAGAGGAAGCTCCCGCTGCCGAAGAAGCTGACTTCGAAGGCTAATTGAACACATAAGAAAACTCCCAGGATCCATTCCTGGGAGTTTTTCTGCGTAGCGGAGACAATGAAGGTCTCCCCTACGCATAATATCCGTTCATTTACAGGCTAGTCAGCAGCTGCACCAGCATCTGGGTGATCTTCTCCATATCCTCCACCGGCACATACTCAAAGCGGCTGTGATAGTTGGCACCGCCGGTGCAGAGATTGGGACAAGGCAGGCCCATGAAGCTGAGCCGTGCGCCATCGGTACCACCACGGATGGGCACGGTGACCGGGATGATGCCTACGGCCTCCATAGCCTTCTTGGCCCGCTCGACGATGAACATGCAGGGTTCAATTTTCTCCTTCATGTTATAGTAGCTATCCTTCAGTTTCAGGGTAGCCGTACCCTCGCCATACTTGGCGTTGAGAAAAGCGGCAGCTGCCTCCATAACCGCCTTCTTCTCAGTAAACTTGGCCATATCGTGGTCACGGATGATGTACCACAGGGTAGATTTCTCCACCTCACCCTCCATGCCGGCCAAATGAATAAAGCCCTCGTAATGCTCGGTATGCTCCGGCTTCTGGGCAGCAGGCAGCAGACTCTGGAATTCCATGGCGATATACTGGGAGTTGACCATCTGGTTCTTGGCAGAACCGGGATGGATATTGCGGCCAACAAATTCCACGGTAGCGCCGGCAGCGTTAAAGTTTTCATATTCCAGTTCGCCGATGGTGCCGCCGTCAACGGTGTAAGCATAATCTGCGCCAAACTTGGCAACATCAAAGCGGTCAGCGCCACGGCCAATCTCCTCATCGGGGGTGAAGCCGATCTTCAATGTGGCATGGCTCATCTTGGTCTTCAGCAGAAATTCGGCACAGGACATGATCTCAGCCACGCCAGCCTTATCATCAGCACCCAGCAGCGTGGTACCATCAGTGACGATCAGATGCTTGCCTATATGCTCAGCCAAGCCGGGATACTCAGACTGCTTCAGATAGATGCCCTTTTCCTCATTGAGGCAGATATCCTCGCCGGTATACTCTACAATCTTGGTCTTCACATTGGCACCGGAACAATCGGGTGCGGTATCCATATGAGCGATCAGACCGATGGTGGGCAGACTGGGATCGCCGGGCACAGTGCCATAGATGTAGCCATTTTCGTCCATGTGGGCATCCGCAATGCCCATGGCCAGCATCTCCTCCACCAGGGCAGTGCCCAGAATCTTCTGCTTGTCTGTGGAAGGACAGGTCTCGCTGTCTTCATTGGATTGGGTGTCAAAAGACACATACTTCAAAAAACGATCAATAACAGATGCCATATTTTTTCTCCTTTGATGCTATAAATTGTTGTTTAGTGCACTAAAAAAGAAGTGTCATTGCGAACCAGTGACCGATGTCACTGGTGTGGCAATCCCCAAAGGTTTTGGGCGCTCTTCGTGAGGTTTTTCTCTCTGTTTGGGGGATTCCCACGCCAGTGTGCGCACTGGCTCGGAATGACATACAAACTGGTAAACAACAATTTATCTTCATACTAACTTAGTGAAAAGAGCCGCCGCGAATTGCGGCGGCTCTCGCTTTAGGATTAATTAGTTGGCAGCCTTGACCAGCTCAGCGGTATCGCGGGCGATCATCAGCTCTTCGTTGGTGGGAACAACCCAGACCTGCACCTTGGAATCGGGGGTGGAGATCAGAGCTTCCTTGCCACGAACATTGTTCTTCTCGGGATCGATCTTGATGCCCAGGTAGCCCAGGTACTCGCAGATAGCGGCACGGTTGGAGATGCCGTTCTCGCCAACACCGGCAGTGAAGGTCAGCACATCCACACCGTTCAGAGCAGCAGCGTAAGCGCCAACATACTTGGCAACCTCGTAAGCAAACTTATCCAGAGCCAGCTGGCAATCAGCGTTGCCCTTAGCAGCGCCGTCTTCCAGATCACGGAAGTCGGAGGACAGACCGGACAGGCCCAGAACACCGGACTTCTTGTTCAGGATGTTCAGGCACTCGTCAACGCTGTAGCCATACTTGTTGCACAGGAACTGGATGACACCGCCGTCGATGTCACCGGAGCGGGTGCCCATGGGGACACCGGCCAGAGGAGTCAGACCCATGGTGGTATCCTGGCACTTGCCGTTCAGGATGGCGGCCATGGAGGAACCATTACCCAGGTGGCAGTTGGCCATCTTGAACTCAGTCTTGCCAACCAGCTCAGCAGTACGCAGAGCAACATACTTGTGGGAGGTGCCGTGGAAGCCGTAGCGACGGACATCGTCCTTCTCGAAGTACTCGGTGGGGATGGCGTAGCGGTAAGCCTTAGCACGCATGGTCATGTGGAAAGCGGTGTCGAACACAGCCACGTTGGGAGTGCCGGGCATAGCTTCCTGGCAGGCACGGATACCCAGCAGGTTTGCGGGGATGTGCAGGGGGCCCAGGGGGGTGCACTCTTCGATGGTGGCAATGACGGTGTCATTGATGATGCAGGACTCAGAGAACTTCATGCCGCCGTGCAGCACACGGTGACCGACAGCATCGATCTCGGAGACGGACTTGATCACGCCGTGCTCAGCATCCAGCAGGGCAGCCATGACAGCAGAGATAGCCTCGCCGTGGGTGGGCATAGCGATTTCCTTCTCGATCTTCTTGTCAGCAGTCTTGTGGGTCAAACGGCCGTCGATACCGATACGCTCGCACAGGCCCTTGGCTGCTACGTCGCCGGTCTCGGGGTTCATCAGCTGATACTTCAGGCTGGAAGAGCCGGCATTGATAACCAGAATGTTCATTGGAATCATCCTCCTAAAAATATTGTTTCATTTTTTGCTTTTTTGTGGTAATATATCCATACAGAAAAGATTATAACTGATTTACATAGAATTCTCAACCCCTGTTTTATATTTTTTTCATAAAAGGTGGGATTAATTTTGCAAATTACAGGTATTATCTGTGAATATAACCCTCTGCACCTTGGTCATAAGAAACAAATTAACTTTTTGAAGCAGCAGGGGCATGCGGTTGTGTGCCTGATGAGCGGCAATTTCGTTCAAAGGGGCCACCCTGCCATTTTTGACAAAATGACCCGGGCAAAGGCTGCCATCGCCTGTGGCGCGGATTTGGTGTTGGAACTGCCCATCACCAGCGCAATATCTTCCGCCGAGGGCTTTGCCAGCGGTGGCGTAGCAATCCTGAGCAAACTGTGTGACAACATCTGTTTTGGCGCGGAATGTGGTGATAGCGAACGCCTAATGGAGAGCGCGCGTATGCTGCTGTCTCCCCTCTTTGCCGATCATCTCCACCAACATCTGGAAAAAGGCTTGTCCTTCCCAGCTGCCAGAGCCGCTGCCCTTTCCGATTGCGGCATGGACCCACAGATCATCGCAACGCCGAACAATATTCTTGCTGTGGAATACTGCAAAGCGATCCTGTCGCAAACAAGCAAGTTAAAGCCGATGGTGATCCAGCGTGGAGGCAGTTATCACGATACCAATGCCGACCAGGAAAATCCCTCTGCCACTTCATTGCGCCAACTGCTGCAATTGAACAGGCCCTGGTTAGCTTATGTGCCGCAGGAGGCAGCCGCCATCTTCGAAAGAGCCAACATCCACACCCTCCAAAATGGAGAAAAAGCCATATTGGCACGGTTGCGCACCATGACTGACGAGGATTTTGAAGCTCTCCCCTATGGTTCCGAAGGACTTTGGCGCAAGCTGATGCACGCAAGCCGCAGATGCGATGATCTTGAAGCCATCATTGAGGCTACCAAGTCTAAACGCTACACCCGCACCCGTATTGATCGGATGATCCTGTGTGCCTATCTGGGTATCACACAGCAGCATATTGACGCACCGGCGCCTTATACAAGAGTGCTTGCCTTTAACAATACCGGACGGGAAATTCTGCGAAGTGTGAAGGAAACCGGACATTTTATAAATATTGGCGAAAGAACAGACTGCGACTATGAATCACTGGAATATCGCAGCAGCAGTCTGTATGGTCTGTTTTCACAGGTGCCGGAAATACCGGACGCAGAAAGTAAATACCGGGTCAGCTATGAAACACAGTCTGTCCATGATTGATTCGGCAAATTTTTACAGCATGCACCAAAAATCTTTGTTAAATATTCTTTCTTGCATTGCAATGGCAAAAGAACTATAATAAAATTCGGTGTACTTGTACACTCACAAAAATATACATGGTTGGCGAATTTGTATGCAATTTAACAGTACTTTATTTATATTTTCCTTCTTGCCTCTGTTTTTAATGGCATATTATATCATACCGCAGAAGCTTCGAACCGGTTTGTTGTTTGTAGGCAGTTTGTTGTTCTACTTCCAAGGCGGTGTAAACCCTTGGCTCTCATTAGGGTTGCTTCTTGGTAATCTGGTGTTTACATTCCTGGTCTGCCGCTCACTTGAGAGTAAGAAAAGAACCTGGGTGCTGGAACTGGCATTGTCTGTACTGGCAGCCCAGCTGGTTTTCTTCAAGTGCTACCAAGGCGGCAAGCTGCTGCCGGTTGGCATGAGCTTCTACCTGTTCCAGATCGCAGCCTATATGATCGATGTATATCGCAGCAAGATCGTGGCAGACCACAGCTTCTATGCCTATGGCACCCAGATCGCCATGTTCCCCAAGCTGCTGATGGGCCCGCTTATGAACCCGGGTGAGCTGCAGCGACAGGCGAACTCGCCCAAATGCTCCTTTGCTGACTTCCACCAGGGCATGCAGCAGTTTATCCTTGGCCTTTCCCTGAAGGTCATTCTTGCAAACCGTATTGGCGGCCTCTGGGCCCAGGCATTTACCATTGGCTACGAAAGTATTTCCACCGCCTTTGCGTGGATGTCTTTGATCGCATATGCCATGCAGCTGTATTTCGACTTCTGGGGCTACAGCATGATGGCTATGGGCATTGGCCGTATGCTTGGTTTCCAACTGCCCGAAAATTTCCGTGACCCTTACGCCTCCAAATCCGTCAGCGAATTCTGGCGCCGTTGGCATGCCACCTTAGGTGCGTGGTTCAAAGAATACATTTATATTCCCCTTGGCGGCAACAGAGGCGGTACCCTTCACACCCTTTCCAATCTGCTGATTGTTTGGCTTTTCACCGGTTTCTGGCACGGTGTGGGCGGTAACTATATCCTTTGGGCACTGATTTTGCTCTTCTTCATCGTAAATGAGCGACTTTGGCTTGGTAAGCTGCTGGATGGCCGTAAGGTCATTGGCCACATCTATACAGTTGTAGCAATTTTGCTCAGCTGGGTGCCCTTCGCCATTGGCAACGGGCAGTCTATGCTGGTATTTTTCGGCCGTCTCTTCGGCATTGGTGGAGCCGCACTCAACCCCAATGATTATATCGTCTGGGGCAAGGAATATGTATATCTGCTGATCGCAGGCATCATCTGCGCAACACCCCTGCCCAGATGGATCTGCGAAAAGCTTAAAAAATTTGCCCTGACCGACCTTCTTATCTTTATCCTGTTCTGGGTGTCTGTATTTTATATCGCCACCTCTGCCCAGGATCCGTTCCTCTATTTCCAGTTTTAAGGAGCCCCTATGAAAATTCGAGTATTCGCCCTTCTGGCCGCCATTGTGGTGACCGCTGCTATCATAGCCGGAATCGGCAGCTATATCAAATACAATATTTTGCAGCCCCTGGATCTGGACGAAGATTACAACATCATGGAACTTCCCTTCCTTGTGCTTACTGATGAGGCTTTGCAGTTTTGCATTGAGTTCGCTCTGAGTATGGAAGAGGATGACTTTACCGACCCGGATGACTTTTGGGAGGAAACCGATCCTACGGAACCCGGCATAACCGACCCTACCGATCCAAATCCTACTGATCCCAACCCTACTGATCCTGGTCCCACCGATCCAAATCCTACCGACCCTACCCCTACTGATCCCCAACCTACCGATCCTACGCCTACCGATCCCCAGCCCACCGATCCTCCCCCCACCCAGCCCGACAATCAGGACAGCTACAAATACCCCGGCCATGACTTCTCCCAGGGTGCAGTATCCGACGCATGGTTTGAAAACGCACTGTTTATCGGTGAATCCAGAACCGTTGGCCTGCGTGACTATGCACGCAGCGGCAACGCGGAATATTTCTGCAAGGTTGGCATGACAGTATTCAATGTTATGAAGGAAGAATGTGCCGATAGCGGTCGTTTCTCCTCCCAGACCCTGGAAAGCCTGCTATCATCCAAAACCTATGAGTATATCTTCATCAATCTGGGTATCAATGAGTGCGGCTACCCCGCAAAGACCATTGCGGCCAAATATAAGACCTTGATTGAAATGATCCAGGAAAAGCAGCCCAATGCCAAGATCGTATTGCAGGGTGTCATCGCCGTTACCAAGAAATACGCCGGTTCTAAGGATCATTTCAAACCCAGCAATATTCAGGCCATCAATAAGCGGATCAAGGCAATGGCCAACAACAGCAAGATTTTCTATATCGATGCCAACCTCTATTTCACTGACCCGGATGGCTATCTTTACAGTGATATCACCGGCGACGGTGCCCACTTTACAGGTAAATACTACAAAGTATGGGCCAATTGGATCCACTTTGCTGTCGGACAGTTGGGAATCTGATGTATCATAACGAGGAGAGATCAAGATGAAAGCATTTTTCGGACATCTACCCAATGGTGATGTATGTCATCTTTACACCATCCAGGCAGGTGATTTGACCGCCAAAATCACGGACTTGGGTGCCAGCCTCGTGCGTCTATATGTACCGGACAGCAATGGTAATCTGGATGATATCGTGCTTGGTTATGACTCCCCTGAGGGCTATCTGGAAAGCGCTACCTATTTTGGCGCCACTGTTGGCCGCAACGCCAATCGTATCCAGAGCTCCAGTTTTGTATTGGGCAACACAACCTACACCATCCCCCCCAATGAAGGCGCCAACAACCTCCACAGCGGCCCGGAAGGCTACAATATCCGTTTGTGGAACGTGGAATCCCATACAGAAAATAGCCTCGTGATGAGCCTTCAGAGCCCCCATGGTGACCAAGGCTTCCCCGGAAATGCCAGCATCCGTGTTAGTTATATCCTGCGGGCAGACGCCCTGCGGATCGTATATGATGCCATTTCCGACCGGGATACTGTGTTTAATCTGACCAATCACAGCTATTTCAATCTGGCTGGCCATCAAAACCAGCAAGCCGCCATGGAGCAGCTGCTTTCCATGCCCGCCCGTTTCTTTAATCCCGATGATGCGGCCAATATCCCCACCGGTGAACTTCGCAATGTTGCCGGTACGCCCATGGATTTCCGTACACCCAAGCCTTTGGGCCGTGACATTGCCGCGGATTATGAACCGCTCCATCTGCAGGGCGGCTATGATCACAATTTTGAAGTGTATTGCAACCCCTGTGCCATTCTGAGCGACGTGCAAAGCGGACGCAGCATGGCTGTCTATACCGATTGCCCCGGTATTCAGGTCTATACCGCAAACTTTACGGAAGGTAAAGGCAAGGACAATGTACTCTATCAAAAGCGCTGCGCGGTAGCGCTGGAAACCCAGTACTACCCCGACGCTGTTCACCATCCCGAATGGCCCCAGCCCTTTGTGAAGGCTGGCGAAAAATACCACTCTGAAACCAAATACCGCTTTTCTTGGTAAGTGAAACGGCCGTGCCCATTTGGCACGGCCGTTTCCTTTTATCCTTGACGCATAATGCGCTTTCTTGCGATATTGATAGGACCTTCCTTCATGTGGCTGATCCAGTTCAGGCTCTTACCACAACCATAGACTACACAGGAATCCGGATCATCAGCCAGTGTGCAGCGGATACCGGTACGGTTCTGAATCAACTGCGCCATACCCCACAGCTGGCTGCCACCGCCGGTGAGGGTAATGCCGTTTTCAGAAATATCGCTGACAAGTTCCGGAGAAGTATCCTCCAAAACCGACATAACTTCATCCGCAATGGTTCTGGCCAGTCTTCTGAGCACCTCAAATATCTCAGCGGAGCTGAGAGTCAGCTCTCTGGGCATACCGCTCTTAGCATCACGGCCACGAACCGTCATAGTAACTTCTTCAGCACGCTCGTCCACGCAGCCGATTTTTATCTTGATTTCCTCAGCTGTGGATTTACCAATGACAACACCGTGCCAACGGCGAACATGACGGGCAATAGCCTCGTCAAAGCTATCACCTGCCACCTCAATGGAGGAGGAGCGGGCCACGCCGTTGAGGGTGATCACAGCCACATTCGTAGTACCGCCGCCGATCTCCACAACCATATGACCATTAGGACCGCTAATATCCAAATTGGCACCCAGTGCCGCCGCCAAAGGTTCCTCAATCAGATACACACGGCGGGCGCCTGCCTCAATGGCCGCGTTGATGACGGTACGTTCTTCAACCTCCGTCACGCCGCTGGGCACAGAGATGACCACACGGGGTTTCGGCGTAAACAAACCCTGGGGCGCGGCACGGCGGAACAGCACCTGCAACAGTCTAACGGTCATCACATGGTCGGAAATGACGCCATCCTTCAGCGGGTGCATGGCCACCACATTGGCGGGGGTACGGCCCAGCATATTTCTGGCCTCCGTGCCTACCTGCAAAATGCGGCCTGTATTTTTATCCAGTGCAACAACGGAGGGTTCTTTCACCACAACGCCCTTGCCATCGGCATAGATCAGCACATTGGATGTGCCAAGATCCACACCCAGATCATTGGAAAACAGTTTCATAAACTTCCCCTATCGGTTATTTTTTTGATTTGCCGCGGCAATGGCAGCAAATTGTACTTGTGTCGCGCCAGCCAACTTCAGTATCCGCGCGCATTCACCGGCAGTCGCACCAGTGGTAAGAATATCATCCAACAACAGCACCCGCTTGCCCTCTAGCAAACAAGTATCCAGCACAGCATAAGCACCTAATACATTAGCACGGCGCTGAGCTGTTCCCACGATTCTCGATTGCTGCCGGTTATGGCGGGTTTTGACAAGCGTAGGCAACGGTTCGATATCCAACTCCTGCCCGATCTTTTCTGCCAGAAGCGCAACTTGGTCGAATCCGCGTTTGCGCAACCGTTTCCGGCTGATGGGCACCCATGTCAGCACATCAAAATCCAGCCATTCCTCTTTCATCAGCTTCATAGCAAGAAGTCTGGCATATGCATCGGCATAATTTCTGCGATTGTGGAATTTATAGCGCAGCAGGCTGTATCGAACATCGTTCTCATAATACCACAAAGCAAGCCATCGGTCAATATGCGGATATTTGATTCGTGAAACGGGACATTGGGGCGCATTCACACGGCAAGCTCTGCACAGATCCATCTCCTCCTGCTCCAGAATCCTGCCGCAGAGAATACACTTTTCCGGAAACAACCATCCGGCAAGCCATTCCAGTATTTTCATCAGCATTTCCCCTGCAGTCTGAGTTTCAGACCAGTGTATCGACGGTTACGCTTGGCATTTTCCGTCATGGCAGCAATCACATCCTCACGCCCCACAATAATCAACAGTTCTCTGGCACGGGTAATGGCCGTATAGAGTACACTGCGGCATAGAAGATTGGGGTGTCCACTCCATGCAGCCAAGATCACGGCACGATACTCACTGCCCTGACTTTTATGAACAGTCATGGCATAGGCAGGCTCCAGCTCGCCAAGCTGCTCAAAATCGTATATAACTTCCTTATCGTCAAATACTGCGGTCAGCTGCTCCGCATGGGGATCGATGGAAACAATACTGCCCACATCCCCATTGAACACACCGCAACCCACAGCTGAACCGTCGGTCTTTTTCCAGACAATGTCGTAATTATTACGGATCTGCATGACCCGGTCGCCCTCGCGGAAGAAAAATTCACCCCATTGGCGTTCCTTCTTCATGGGGGTGGCAGGGTTCAGCGCATTCTGCAAACGGTGATTGAGCCCCCAAGTGCCAACACTGCCTTTACGTGTTGGTGTCAAGACCTGAATTTGATCGGGGCTAATGCCCATGTTCTTAGGAAGTCTGGTACTGCAAAGTCCCTCAATGGTCTGTCCAACCGCTTCCTCATTTGCACAGCGCAGGAAGAAGAAATCACTCTTTACATCCCGCAGATTGGGCATTTGTCCGCTGTTTACCCGGTGGGCATTCATAACAATCAAGCTCTGTTGAGCTTGGCGGAAGATTTCCGTCAGCCGGATGGCAGGCAGCACGCCGCTGCGCAGGCAATCGGAGAAGGGAGAACCGGGACCTACAGGCGGCAACTGATCCGGGTCCCCCACCAGAATCAGCCGCGCTTTCGGGGGCACAGCCTGCAGAAGACTGTGCAGCAACTGCACGTCCACCATAGACATCTCATCCACGATCACCGCATCCGCCTTTATGGGATTCTGTTCATCCCGGACAAAATACATCTGCCCATTGTGCACGTCAATACTGGCTTCCAGCAGACGATGGATAGTGGAGGCATCCTCCCCTGTCACTTCAGCAAGTCGCTTTGCTGCACGTCCTGTAGGGGCTGCCAGAACGCATTTGAGCCCCAACTGCTGATAGGCAGAAAGAATACCCTTCAGGATTGTGGTTTTGCCTGTACCGGGTCCACCTGTCACCAGAAGCAACCCCGTATTGCAGGCCGCACGGATGGCCTCCGTCTGTTGCTCAGAATACTTTAGGCCACTGTCTGCCTGTGTGTTCTGTAGAACCCAATCAAGGTTGGAGTCCTTATCATAGGTCAACGCCGCGGCATCCGTAAGGCGCTGGCGAATATAGCACTCCGCTTCAAAGATCTCCGGCAAGTAGATTACTTGAATGTTTGCCAGTACATCCGTCACAAGCCGCTGGCACTCCAGCAGGCGGGAAATCGCCTGCGCAACGGTTTCCATGTCTACATTCAAAAGCTGGGCTGTGGCGCCTGTCAGCTTGTCCTGCGGCAGGAAACAATGGCCAGCAGTTAGATTATATTGCAATTCAAAGAATATGCCGGCTTCTACACGTCGTGGATCATCGCCGGCAACGCCCAATTCGATGGCAAAACGGTCCACAGAAGCAAAGGGTGCGTCCAGCTCCGTCAGCAGATATGGATCGTCATATAATAGTTCCACCGCCTGCTCACCGTAGAGCTTATACACTTTCACAGCCAGTTCTGCCGGCAGCTGATGGGAGGTCAGAAATTCCATCAGCTGACGCATACCCACCCGCAGACGAAATTCATCTCCAATGGCCTTTGCTTTCGCCGCCGAGATACCGGACACCTCCGCAAGGCGGCTTGGCTCTCTTTCCATAATATCCAGCGTCCTATCGCCGAATCTGTCCACAATTCGGGCAGCGGTGCGTGGGCCGATGCCTTTAATGATCCGGCTGGAAAGGTATCCAAGGATATCTACGCTGGTGGTAGGCAGCATCCGCTCTAAAAACTCTGCCTCAAACTGGCGACCATAGCTGGCATGGCTGGCCCATTTTCCGGTCACCATCAGACCTTCTCCGACAGCGGGCATAGGGATGGTTCCAACCACGGTTACAGTCTGGCCGTCGGCACATTTCAGCCTCAGGACCGCGTAGCCATTATCATAATTCTGGAATACCACAGCCGTGATGGTTCCCTGCAGAATCTCCATTTCCATTTGCATAGTCAAACCACTCCCTTCCCTGACCGGCAAGCCATGATCGTCCGGTACCAAAATGAATATATGGATATCTGGTATGTATGTACCGCTGCTGTTCGGGGCTGAGTGCTGTGTTCAGAACTGTCAACTCCGAACAGGTCAGCCCAAACTGACGCAGATGACAAAAGCGCCGGATTACCGCAATCTCATGACCTCTCGGACAGATCACAGCCATGCTGCATTTGACACGACCCTTAGAAAGCAATCCCCAGACAGCCCAAATAGCGCACAAGAAGCCAAAGGCGGCAAGAAAACCAAACATTACATACCAGAACATACTATCACCTCGCTATATTCTATGGCAGAGGTGTCTGAAACGTTCAAATTCTATTTTACAATATTTTTATCAAATTGAAAAGACCTTTTCCTAAAAACTTTTTCGCGCGTCTGTGCATAAACTGTCCCATGAGCGATTCCGCTTAGTATCATTCAGGAGGTATTATCATGTCAGAACGCTGTCAGGATATTGAGCGTTGCGGCCCGGATGGGCAGCAGGGCGCCCTGTCCATACACACCAGAAAGATCACCGATTCCTGCCGTGACAAAGATTGTATCGAAGACCTGCGAGTCTATTTGACCAAAAGCAGCCAGTGTACGTTGGAGCAGGCATCCAGCGTAAGAGTGCGGTGTGCAGACCTCGTGTATGCCTATATCGATGTAGAACCGGTGGCCTTTGACCGGAATCACTACTGTGTGGATGTGACTTTTTACTACCGCATACTGGCTGACGCAGTGGTGGGCAATTGCCGTCCTTCCGCGCTGTGCGGTCTTGCCACATTCTCCAAGCGGGCCGTGCTCTGTGGTGAAGACAGCAGAGCCCATATCTTCACTTCCGAAACCCGTATCTACAGCCCGGATGGAGTCACACAGCGCAGCACCAATCGTCCCACTGCAGTTGTGGAGGTTCTCGACCCCATGGTTCTGGCCAGCAAAGTTACCGAACATTGTGAATGCGTACCTCAGGAGCTGGCTGCTCAGATCCCTGAATGCGTACAGCTTTTCTTTGATGAAGAACTGGTCACCATGCAGCAACAGCGCCGCCTGTTTGTCACATTGGGTCAATTCTCTATCATCCGGCTTGAGCGGGATGCCCAGATCGTTGTGGATGTTCTCGATTATGCCATCCCCACAAAGGAATGTTCGGAAACACCCGGTCATTGCGCGGAAGATCCCTGTGAAATGTTCAGCCGGATCCCCTTCCCAACCCAGCAATTCGCTCCCACTAACTGCGACCGCAGCAGCGGTACAGACGCCTTTGGCTATGACAGCGGCTACGGTAAATGCGATTGTGAATAAATTAAAAAGGGCGTGCTTTCGGCACGCCCTGTTTTTTATCCATGCAAAAATTGCTGCAGGTAGTTCATCACATCCGACTGTGGAATATGCAGGACAACGCAGATCTCGCCACATAGCATCTTATACGCATCCCGCATAAAATTCTCGTCGCAAATATGTATTTTGCGACCGGTTTCCATCTGCAGGCGCTTGCGTTCTTCCAAAATGCGAAGCATGCCAACCAAAGCGGATGCGTCACCGGAAGCAATAATCTGCCGGTAGAGCTGTTTGCGACGATTATCATCCGGTAACCAGCTAACCTCGTTGGATGGAGCAGAGAGGATCTGCAGCAGAGCTTCCCCTTCCAGTGGATACCGGATCTTTGAAAGAGCTGTCGGATTATGGCTGGGGATCAGAAATCTGGTTCCCGGTTGAGACAGGGGCTCCAAAACATAATAACTGACAAACTTTCTGTCAACAACTCTTTCTTCTGTCGCAATGATACTACAAACGCCATGGCCACCATACACCACCAGCTGCGATATCTCAAACATAGCTCCCATCCTTCCATCTGTCGAACGCATTTGTTGCCACATAGAAGATTATATCACAATGATTTGAAAATTGCATGTGGTAAAAGTGCCAAAAAATTACAGCCAGCAGTGTAAAAACTGCTGGCTGTTTTATGAAACTCATAAAAATCGGTACAAAAAAGCTTATTTTAGACTTCTTCTACTTTAATGGTGTTGGTGTTGCCGGACTTGCCGTTGAGGGGACCACCGGTCAGCACAACACGGTCACCCTTTTGAAGCTGCAGGATCTTCTTGGCATGGTGGACAGCGTGGTAGAACATGACATCCATAGAAGTAAATTCATCCGCCAGAACCGGGATCACACCCCAGCTCAGTGCCAGTTTGCGACAGATCTTAGGCTCTACCGTCATGCCGATGATGGGTACAGGGCAACGGAAGCGGCTAACCATCATGGCCGTCTTGCCGGACACGGAGCAAACAACGATACCCTTTGCTTCTACATCGATGGCCATAGAGCAAGTGGCATGGGACATAGCGTCCAGCATGCTGTTGATCTGGAAATCCGAGGTAAAGAAACGCTCCTTATAGGAGGTATGCTGCTCGGTATATTCGGCGATTTCTGCCATAACACGCACAGCATCCACCGGATATTTACCGGTTGCGGATTCACCGGAGAGCATAACGGCAGAGCTGCCATCGTAGACAGCGTTGGCAACGTCAGAGATCTCTGCACGGGTGGGACGGGGATTGTAGATCATACTCTCCAGCATCTCCGTAGCAGTGATGACCCGCTTACCCAACATACGGCACTTGTCAATCAAATACTTCTGGATGGAAGGTACTTCCACAAAGGGAATTTCCACACCAAGATCACCACGGGCGATCATGATGCCCTGACACAGCGTAGCGATCTCCTCGATATTATCCACACCGGCACGGTTTTCGATCTTTGCAATGATGTCGATATTGCCACCGCCATTGGCATCCAGGAACGCATGCAGTTCCTCCAGGTCCTGCTTTTTCGAAACAAAGGAAGCCGCGATAAAATCCACATCATTGGCAATACCAAACAGAAGATCCGCCTTATCCTTTTCGGACAGATAGGGACCGGACATGACCTTATTCGGAAAACTCATGCTCTTACGGTTGCTCAGTGTACCGCCAACGACAACGTCGCACACCGCGTCATTGCCTGCAAGTTCCTTGACCCGGAAGATCACAAGGCCATTATTGACCAGAATCTGATCGCCAACTGACAGATTTTTAACAAGATCTTTATAGTTGACAGAAACTTTCGTAACGTCACCTTCCACTTCGTCAGTGGTAAAGGTAAAGGTATCACCGGCACACAGATCCACCTTACCCTCAGCAAATGTACCAATGCGATACTCAGGTCCCTTGGTATCGAGCATGATGGCAATGGGCAGATTCAGCTTTTCACGCACTGTTTTGATCACATCAATTTTATGCTTGTGTTCTTCATGGGTACCATGAGAGAAATTCAAACGAGCAACATTCATACCCGCCTGACACATTGCGCTCAGCGTGGCTTCGTTCTCACTGGCAGGGCCAATGGTACAAATTATTTTTGTTTTTCTCATATGTAAAACCTCGCAAAATAATCATTACTAGTACGGAAATTTTATCATAACAGAACCAACTCGTCAACTACACAATTTCCACAGCATAACGGCGCAACCAGTCATTGATTTGTAGCATATACACAATTGTCTGTGGTCTGCGCATCAATTGCCCATACCATGGCCAAGCAAAATCTTCCTCCAGCAAGGCCTGTAACGGTTGTCGGTCTACGATTTGAAAGATAGGTGCGTCTTTTTGGGCCAATACGGATTGCAACAGCTGCGAAGCCATTTGCAGATACGCCGGATGATAGGTCTTTGGATACGGACTCTTTTTTCTATACAGCACGCCATCCGGAAGCACGCCCTGCATCGCATATCGCAGCAGCCCTTTTTCATATCCCCGATAGTCTTTATATTCCCATGGCACACCGTACAGATATTGGGCAATGCGCCAATCGCAAAACGGAACCCGCACTTCCAGCCCATGATACATACTCATGCGATCTTTTCGGTCCAACAGCGTCTGCATAAACCATTGAAAATTCAGATTCACCATTTCCTTCATGCGGCGCTCTGTTGGCGTATTATGTGGAAGAATATCGCATTGCGCAATCGTCTGCTGGTAACAAGCATGTGTAAACTCCTTCGGATCAAGCTGCTCCAGTAGCCAGGGATGCATCAATTTGGTACGCTCTTTTGTAGTCTGCGCCCAGGGAAAGCCTTGCTGTTGACGGATCGAACTGTCTCGATACCATGGATATCCTCCAAAAATCTCATCAGCGCATTCACCGGAAAGCGCCACCTTTACCTTGCCCCGTATCTGCTTACAGAAACAAAGAAGGGATATATCCACATCTGCCATGCCCGGCAGATCACGGGCAATGGTGGCATCGGCAATATGATCGATCAATTCTTCTGGTGACAGCACCGTCCAATGATGGCACGCCGAAATATGATCCAACATGATCTGGATATAATCGTTATCCGCATTAGGTTGGAACTTTCCCGGTGTGAAATACTTATCATTATCCTGATAATCCAGGGAGAAAGTGTCCAAATACTCCCCTTTCAATTCTGCTTCTCTGGCACAGATCGCGCAAATGATGCTGGAATCCAAACCCCCGGAAAGAAACGCACCCACCGGGACATCCGCAACCATCTGACTACGGATGGCATCGGTCACCAACTCACGCACTTTTTGCACTGTTTCCTCAAAAGAGTCGGTATGCTCCCGATCCAGCAGCCTCCAATATCTGTATATCTGTAATTTTCCCTGGGTATATACAGCATAGCACCCGGGCTCCAGTTCCTGCATATTGTGAAATACACCGCTTCCCGGCTTTCTGCCCGGACCAAGAAGCAGAAGCTGACCAGCCCCATCCGCGTCAAGCTTTGCTCGTACACCAGGATATGCAAGAATCGTTTTCATTTCTGAGGCGAATAGCAAGCCTCCGGCATGATGCATATAAAATAATGGTTTTACACCGATTCGATCTCTGGCCAGGAACACCCGACCAGTATGCTCCTCAAGAACGGCAAACGCAAAGATGCCATTGGCTTTCTCCAATACTTTCTCTTTCCATTGCACGTAACCGTGTAGCAAAACCTCCGTATCGGAATGGCCGTAAAAGGTATGTCCCAAAGCTGTCAATTCCTGCCGGAGCTGCTGCGTGTTATACAGTTCCCCGTTGTAGGTAATCACATAGCGTTCTTTGCCTTGATCGAATATCATGGGCTGTGCGCCGCCAGACGGGTCCACAATGGACAATCGGGTATGCAGAAGACAAATATCACGCCACAAATAACTTCCCTTCCCGTCCGGCCCACGCCGTCGCATAGTCGAAAGCATCGCTTTTATAGTTGATTCATCCGCATTCAGATTCAAGATCCCAGAAATTGCACACATAAGCATCACAACCTTTCCTGATGGAATGATATGCTTGAGGTTGGAAATTTGTACCTGCACACATAAATTGACACTGCCGGGTCACACTAGAGCAGGGTGATATGATGAACAGTAAACAAATGCTCACTTCCCTGCTGCACACGGTACAGATGGGACAGGCCGGTATCCAATGCGTCCAAGATCAAGCGGTGCGACCCGCACTAAAAGCAGAACTGCAACATCAGCTGGAACAATACGATGCCATGGAAACCAAAGTAAAACAGCTTGCAAAACAAAATGATTGGGCCATCAACGATATTCCCAAAAGTGTTGTCAAAATGTCCGATATCATGTCAAAAGTACGACTTGTAGGTGGTGAACGGGATTCCAAGATCGCAGGTATGCTGATTCAGGGCAACACAAGAGGTATGATCCTTGGGATGAAAAATCTTCGCAAAGGCAAAGCAGTCGATCCGCAAGTACGAGCACTTGCCGAAAGACTGATCACAGAAGAACGAATGAGTATCGAAAAAACAGAGCAGTTTCTGTAACACGAGGATGGCCCACCTCCACGGTGGGCCTAAAAGGTACATAGAAAAACATCTGGGTATATGAATTTTTCTGCCGGACACACAAAAATGGTCATACACACATAGACTAAGAAAGTAATTGGAAGGAGGGATCATTCTGCCCGACATTGGTTACATAGATGTAAATGCCTACACAAGCAACGCAAGAATTCCGCTGGAGGATGTGGCCATCACCGTCACAGCCGACGATGGCACCGCCATCGCCATGCGTTTGACTGATCGAAACGGCCTCATAACGCCCATCGAGGTGCCTGTACCAGCACCGTCTGCCAGCCAGACTCCTGATACCGGCATTCGACCATACACACCTGTAAACCTGTACGCTAGGCTGGAAGGATATGAACAGTTGGAAAATGAAAATTTGCAGGTTTTCGCCAACGTGGTAACGCGGCTTGACCTGCAGATGATCCCGTTGTCAGAATTGCCTGGCAGTTGGGATCAGGTGGGCATAACCGACACACCACCACAGAATCTATAAGGAGGTAGTTTATGCCGCCTGTGCTTCCTTATGTACCGGAGAGTATCACCGTGCATCTGGCCGGGCCATCCACCCCGGCACCAAATGTCACCGTACCATTTGTTGATTATGTAAAAAACGTAGCCTCCAGCGAGATCTATCCCACTTGGAGAGAAAGCGCCTTACGGGCAAACATCTACGCCATCGTTTCCTTTGCTCTAAACCGGATATATACAGAGTTCTACCGCAGCCGTGGCTATGATTTCGATATCACCAACAATACCGCATATGATCAGGCATTTGTAAATGGGCGCAGCTACTTTGACAATGTCTCCAGGATCGTTGATCAGCTGTTCAATGATTACCTGCGACGACCTGGTTTTGTGGAGCCCCTTGCCGCAAAATTCTGCAACGGCACTACCGTAACCTGTGCGGGTCTAAGCCAATGGGGCAGCCAAAACCTTGCACAGCAGGGCTATGATGCCACACAGATCTTGCGCAGTTATTACGGTAATGTGGAGATCGTAAACAACGCACCCATTCAGGGCATCACCAGTTCCTACCCTGGCACGCCCCTTCGTCGGGGAACTTCCGGACCAAGTGTGGTAACAGTGCAAGTAGAACTTAACCGCATCGCACAAAATTATCCCGCTATTCCCAAACTCGCCAATGTAGATGGGATCTACGGCAGCCGTACCGAAGCATCTGTGCGAAAATTTCAGGAAATCTTTGGTCTGACGCCGGACGGCATCGTAGGCAAGGCTACATGGTATGAGTTGGTGCGGTTGTATACCGCCGTCACATCCCTGGCAGAGCTTCGTAGCCAAGGACAGCAATTCTATGCCAATTCCTGGCTGGTGGCAGATCCATTGCAAGTAGGTTCAACCGGCGATAAAGTACGGCATTTGCAGTATATGCTGTCCGTGCTCTCCCGTTACATCCGTCAGATCCCACCCGTCAGCATCGACGGTGTCTTTGGTGATGGAACCAGAGCCGCAGTCTTGGCCGCACAGCAGTATTTCGGTCTGCCCACTACCGGCATCGTTAACGCAAAAACCTGGGACGAGATTTATGACCAATACTCCGGTATAGAAAATACCACCTTGCGCAATCAGGAAACCTTCCCCCCTGCCGCTCTGGCTAACTCCCCGCAGCGACAGCGCTACGCCCGCTCCACGACCATGACCCAATTCCCCGGACGTGATATTCGCACCGGCAATCAAGATCCAATTCGTCAGGAGGTAGTTAGATGAGACCTGCCGAATCCTTTATCGCCCAACCAATCCGGAGTCTGCAGACCATGCTGCGTGTTATTGGCGAGGATGCTGGACATACTTACAATGTGGTACCTGATGGCATCTACGGCAGTTCCACATTGGACGCAGTGTCCCGCTTTCAGCGGCAGCACGGTCTGCCTGTTACAGGAGTCACCGATCAAAGCACCTGGGAAACCATCGTTGCAGAATATGAACCTGCGCGCATACGCATTGATCGGGCACAACCCTTACAACTCATTCTAAATCCTAATCAGGTTTTACGACGCGGAGAGGATCACCCCTATCTTTATTTGATCCAGACTATGCTTCTGGCTTTGTCACAGATATACGAAAGTTTGCCACCACCACAACTGACAGGGATTCTGGACCTGCCAACAGCAGAAGCAATCACTGCGTTCCAGTATCTGAGCAACCTGCCGCAGACAGGCGAAGTGGATAAAATCACATGGAAGCATCTGGCTCTACAATATCCCCTTGCCGTGAATCTGGATCGTAGTGAAAACCGCATCAGAAGAAATTAGAAAATTTTGTGAATTCACATTTTTGTCCTTGATTTACAAATAACGGTGAACTATAATAAATTTTAACATTACTTCAAGGCAAGGGTCTGATGACCCGGAGGAAATATGATCATCAGGGACTGGAAAAAAGACCTTTTTACAATTCCAAATATGCTCAGTCTGTTTCGCTTACTGCTGATCCCGGTGTATGTTGCGATCTATATGCAGGCGGACAGTTATGCCGATTATGGTCTGGCTGCCGGCATTCTGGCAGTATCTTGTCTGACGGATATGATCGATGGCAAGATCGCCCGCCATTTTAACATGATCTCCACTATCGGCAAGTTTCTGGATCCTGTAGCTGACAAGGCCACACAGTTCACACTTACGGTCTGCCTTGCCATTAAGCACCCCGTGCTGTGGAATTTGGCTGCTCTGTTCGTGATCAAAGAAGGCTTTCAGCTTATCGCCGGCATTGTACAATTCCGAAAGGGAAAGATGCTGACCGGCGCGCTGATCACAGGAAAGATCTGCACGGTTATCTTGTTTGTTAGCCTGATTATTCTTGTGCTGCTGCCGGATCTTGACCCTGTGGTGATCCACATCATCACAGCCATTGATTCCGGATTCATGCTGCTTTCCCTGAGCCATTACGCACAGACATACTACCGCAAAAGCCCCATGATCCAAAATATCGAGGACCACGACGATAGAAAACAATAAATTTCGCCCGGAGCATATTTGTGCTCCGGGCTTTTTCATAATATAGTCAGGCGTATCGTCATTCTATGAACAACTCAACAAGGTCGTACCACAGAAACCGATGAACATCGCAAAGATAAAAAAAGACCCTTGTCAAGAGACAAGGGTCTTTGGAGCGGGTGACGAGGCTCGAACTCGCTACCTCCACCTTGGCAAGGTGGCGCTCTACCGGATGAGCTACACCCGCAGGAACAAGAGGTATTATAACAGCTTTTTCAAAAATGTCAATACCTTTTTTCCTTTTTTATAAATATTTTTTTGAGGTTATTTTCCGGTACATGGTGGGTATGCAGAGAAGTCCCAGACGTAACCTTCATTGACAATATGATCCGTCATCAAACGCAACGCGCCGTCGGCTTTACTGCGCAGCATATCCACATGGTAGTAGTAGCCATCTACATTAACGATATTCCAATACCAGATCTTACCACCCTTCGTGCCAGCAACCGTCTGGCAATCCAGGCCGGCCTCATTGCACATAGCCGCATATACGATGGCAAAGGCACGGGCATCTCCCACACCATGCAGCAGTAGACTGTAGGACGGTGTCATGGTACTTTCAATGGTGTATCTCTGGAACCGCTCCATCATCAGCACATACATTTGCTGAAATTTTTCTCTGGTGGTTCCTGCCAGACTGACCATATTCACAGAAGCATCAAATACAGTCAAAACCTGCGCTTGCATATCCAGAAGTGTATCCCGGTCGTTGACGTAAGAAAAACGAATCTCCATTACCCTGCTGACACCGGTTTTGGGATAGAAATTTACGCTAACCTGAGGCGTTTCCATCACAAACTGGGGAAACTGCATAGCGTATTGCTCTGCTGCCAGGAAAAAATCTTCTTCTTCATAGGATTCAATTTTCAGTACTATACCGCCGCTGCAGGCATTCAGTGCCAAACCAATGGCCTCCTTGGCCTCAGCGTTGTCCGCAACCGTTATAATCTTGCTAATCTCATCCTGCCCGTGAAGGTACTGTACTTGGAATACAAGAACAGTTTCGCCACCCACGGTGCCGATCTGGCTAGCTACGTTGGACACAGCGTAAGCCGCAATGGGATTGCCCTCGCATACGGACTTTATGGCATGATCCACATCCCGCTCCAATGCAGAACGATCATACTGGCCAACAGATACGGTAAATACTTCCGTTCCCTTTTCGATCAGACTGGACAACACTTTTACAAGCTGGTCATAATCTGAGGCAACGATGGCTTGACCGCTGTTGGGAGCAGAAGGAATATGGTGATCCTGCTCCCAGACATATTCACCTGTCAGAGTAGTGCCACAGCCACTGAGGGCCATACACAGCACCAACATACAGATGATCGCGGTACGCTTCATGGAATTTCGCTCCTTTACAAAGAATCTTTTGTGTGACTTGCGAAGCCGTAGCCCAATACTTGATGCGCCTCCTGCAGAATGATAAAGGCATTGGGGTCAACAGAAACTACCAGTTCCTTCAATTCCGCAACCTGTCGGGGATATACAGCCACCAGCACGACCTTGCCTTCTTTGCGGCTGTAGCTGCCCTGGCTGTACAGATAGGTTGCGCCGCGGCCAAGTTCCTTGCCAATTTTTTGCGCTACCTTCTCATACTCATTGGTAATGATCAAGGCTGTCTTGGTATTGTCAAAACCATAGACAACCAAATCGATTACCTTGCTGCACATGAATGCTGCAATACCGGTATACAGCGCATTTTCCACATTTTTGAATACAATACCTGTCAACGCCACAACAATCACGTCAAATGACATGGCGATCACACCGATATTGGTATTTCTTGCCTTCAATTTCACGAGACGAACCACGATATCGGAGCCGCCTGTAGAAGTGCCGGACATAAAAACGAGACCTAAACCAAAACCAGTAACCACAGCGCCATAAAGAGCAGCAAGCAGGGGCTCATCCAATACCAGGCCGATAGGTAAATAGTCAATGGCCAGTGAGCTGACGCCCAGGCCCAGCAGAGAGCCAAAGAAGAATCGCTTGCCAATCTTCAATCCACCAATGGCAAACAGGGGCAGGTTGATCAAGATGGACAGCACACCAACAGAAACAAAGGGAATTGTACCATCCGGGTTGATCAGCTGAACGATAATTGCGGCCAAACCTGAAATACCACCGGCGTTCAGGTCATTGGAACCCAAAAACAGAACATAACCTGCGCCAAAAATAAAACTACCAACAATGGTTGTTAAGACCCATCCGAATTTATTCCAACTCTTTTTCATGGCTTACACCTCAAATTGAATCTGTTTTTCCTGGGCGTCCTCTGACTTGAGGATCGCGCCAGCGCTGGGAAGGGTTCGGGTACGGTAACGACTTTGATTGACGATGCCACTGCTTTGCACAAGCACAGCATCCTTGACACTTGCTTTTTTCTTAAGGGTAACGATATTCACGCCTTGGGTATTTCTGGTGGTCTTCGGAAGCAGTTGGGCAGTGGAGAAGATCACACATCTGTCATCCGTTGTATAAACGGCCACTTGCTCATCCGTATTCAGAGCCATTGCTGCCACCAGAGGGCTCTTTTCGCTATAAGCACCTGTAAGACGCTTACGATTTGTTTTCGTCTCGTAGGCGCTCAGCGGGACCTTGGCAGCCTTGCCGTTTTCAAAGAAGAAGAGAATATTGCCCTTGTAATCTCCGGGGAAGATCACATGAAGCAGCTTCTCATCCGACTCAAATTCCAGCTTCGTGGGCAGGAAATCGCCCAGCAGCGATGCTTTGGAATCGGCAAAATCGGACAGTTTCGTCTTATAACACTGTTGCTTGTCAGTAAAGACCAGCACCTCAGCCCGGTTGGTAGTTTCGATGCTATAGGCCAGGCTGTCGCCTTCTTTGAATTTCTGTTCACCGGACATGCGCAGAGATTGGGCGGTGATTTTCTTCAGATAGCCATCTTTGGAAACAAATACTGTGACGGGATAATCCGGGATGACCTCCACTTCCTCTTCCGGCTGAATCTCATCAATGTGATAGATGATCTCTGTCTTTCGGGGCTGGCCATACTTATCGGCAACTGCCTTCAGTTCCTTCTTAATGACAGTTTTCAGCTTGCGGTGGCTGCCGAGAATATCCTGCAGTTCGGCGATCTCCTTCTCCAACTCGCTGGTGGCCTTGGTCTGCTTGAGGATATATTCCTGATTGATGTTTCGCAATTTGATCTCAGCAACATAGTTTGCCTGGATCTCATCGATGCCAAAGCCGATCATCAGATTGGGAACCACTTCGCTTTCCAGCTCGGTTTCACGGATGATGCGGATGGCCTTGTCAATATCCAGCAGGATTCGCTCCAGACCTTTCAGAAGATGCAGGCGGTCCTGTTTCTTCTGGATCTGGAAGAAGATGCGGCGCTTGACACAATCCATGCGCCACGCGGTCCACTCCTCTAAAATCTCACCAACACCCAACACTCGGGGCATACCGGCAATCAGGATATTGAAATTGCAAGCAAAGCTGTCCTGCAGAGGTGTAGCTTTATATAGACGCTGCATCAGTTTTTCCGGATCTACACCACGCTTGAGGTCGATGGTAAGCTTCAAGCCGCCAAGATCGGTCTCATCGCGCATATCGGCGATTTCCTTGATCTTACCGACTTTGATCAATTCGGCCACCTTGTCCATGATAGCCTCGCTGGTGGTCGAATACGGGATCTCGTAAATTTCGATGAGATTTCCCTCTTTGACATAGCGCCATTTTGCACGAAGCTTAAAACTTCCACGGCCGCTCTGATAAATTTCCCGCGTAGTGGCATCGTCATACAACAATTCAGCGCCTGTGGAAAAATCCGGACCGGGAAGTGTAGACACGATGTCATGTTCCGGGTTATCCATCAAAGCGATGGTGGTCTCGCAAACCTCACGAAGGTTAAACGAGCAAATATTGGAAGCCATGCCAACAGCAATGCCCTGATTGGCCGACACCAGCACATTGGGGAATGTGGTAGGCAGAAGACTGGGCTCTTTCATGGTGGCATCGTAATTGTCCACCATATCCACCGTATCCAGATCGATGTCCTTGAACAGTTCTGTGCAGATTCCGTCCAATTTCGCCTCCGTGTAACGGGAGGCGGCATAGGCCATGTCACGGGAGTAGACCTTACCAAAGTTACCCTTGGAGTCCACAAACGGATGCAGCAGCGTCTCATTGCCGCGGGCCAAGCGCACCATAGTCTCGTAAATCGCCGCGTCGCCGTGGGGATTCAGGCGCATGGTCTGACCCACGATATTTGCCGATTTGGTCCGGCTTCCGCTGAGAAGACCCATCTTGTACATGGTATACAGCAGCTTACGATGAGAAGGCTTGAAGCCATCGATCTCCGGAATGGCGCGGGAAACAATGACCGACATGGCATAGGGCATATAATTGATCTCCAGCGTTTCAGAGATGGCCTGCTCTGTGGTAGAGCCCACCAGACCCATGACCCCGGAAGTATCTACCTTGCTCTTATTGAGTTGTTCGTCTTTCTTCTTTCGTGCCATACATGATTCCTTTACAGCTTTTAATGTCATTCCGAACCAGTGCTCACACTGTCGTGAGAATCCACCAATAATTCAATGCGGACCGGTTCGCAGTGACAGCGTATTTTAAGAAATATCCGCCATTTCCAAATACTTGGCGCCGTTTTCGGCGATGAAGTTTTTCCGTTCGTTCAGCGCGTCACCCAAGAGAATATCAAAATAATGGGCTGTACGCTCCGCATCCTCCGGCATGACCTTGATAAGCCGCCGTGTCTCCGGATTCATGGTGGTCATCCACATCATTTCAGGGTCGTTCTCACCCAGACCTTTGGAGCGCTGGATGGTTACCTTCTTGCCATCCAGCGATTTTAGGATCTTTGTCTTTTCCTGCTCGTTATAGGCAAACCATGTCTTATCCTTGCAGGTAATCTCAAACAAGGGAGATTCCGCGATATATACATAGCCATCCCGGATCAGTGTGGGACACAAACGGTAGAGCATGGTCAGAATCAGCGTGCGGATCTGGAATCCGTCCACATCCGCATCGGTGCAGATGACTACCTTATTCCACCGCAGATTATCGATGTCGAAAGAACTTAAGTCCTTGGCCTTCTTGCCATGGATCTCCACGCCGCAGCCCAAGACCTTCATCAGATCGGTAATGATGGGGCTGGCAAAAATCTTATTGTAGTCTGCCTTCAGGCAGTTGAGGATCTTACCACGCACCGGCATGATGCCCTGGAACTCCGCATCACGGGAAAGCTTGACGCTGCCCAACGCGGAGTCACCCTCCACGATATACAGCTCACGCAAGTTGGTATCCTTGCTGCGACAATCCACAAATTTCTGTACACGGTTAGCAATATCGACCTTGGCAGAAAGCTGTTTTTTGATGCTGGTTTTTGTTTTTTCCGCAGACTCACGGGCACGCTTATTGATCAGAACCTGCTCCGCGGCCCGATCGGCCTCCTGCTTGTTCTCAATGAACCAAACCTGCAGCTGCTCCTTGAAGAATGCGGTCATGGCCTCCTGTGTAAACTTAGAGTTTACACTCTTTTTGGTCTGATTTTCAAAGCAGCCAATGGTAGAAAAGCAGTTGGTTACAAGCACAAGGCTATCCTGGATGTCCTGGAAAATGATCTTGCTTTTCCCTTCCATCTCGCTTTTGGTGTATTTACCGCTGTCACGCAGATACTTGTCGAAGGCTGCGGTAAAGCCAAAACGCACTGCCCGATCAGGGCTGCCGCCATATTCCAACCAACTGGAATTGTGGTAATATTCCACATGGGTCTTCTGCTTGCTGAAACAGAAGGACGCCGTGATCTTCAGCTTCATTTCAGGGCGATTATCCGCATCCCGGCCACGGCGTTCCGTTTCCCAGTAAGTGGGCATAGTAAAGGCATTCTCCCCTACCAGCTCCTCAATATACTGACGGATGCCACCTTCATAGCAATATTCTTCTTCCTCGAATTTGCGTCCTACCTGATTGCGGAAGATAAACTTGACACCCTTGTTGACCACAGCCTGTCGACGCAGCACATCCCGGTAGTAATCAACAGGAATGTTAATATTGGTGAACACCTGCTTATCCGGGCGCCAATGGAATTTGGAGCCGGTCTTGCGGCCACGGTCGGTAGGTTCTTTTTTCAAGCCACCCTTATTGCGACCCTTTTCAAAGTGAAGATCATACCGGAAGCCATCCCGGCGAATGGTGGCGTCAAAAAAATCGGAGGCGTACTGGGTAGCGCAGGAACCAAGGCCATTGAGGCCCAGAGAATACTCATAATTGGCGCCATTTACATCATACTTACCACCGGCATACATTTCGCAGAATACCAGTTCCCAGTTATAGCGCTTTTCCTTTTCGTTATAGTCAACAGGACAGCCTCGGCCAAAGTCCTCCACCTCCACGCTCAGATCTTCATAACGTGTGACGATGATGGTATCGCCGTAGCCCTCGCGGGCCTCGTCGATGGCGTTGGAGAGGATTTCAAATACCGCATGTTTACAGCCTTCCAGATCATCGGAACCAAAGATAACCGCGGGACGCTTGCGTACACGATCTTCGTCCTTGAGCATGGAAATACTGGAGTTGCCATATTGCTCTTGTTTTTTTGTTGCCATAAGATTTACCTGCCGTATTTACACAATTATTCCATAGTAGTATACACTGTTTTTATGTTAAAGTCAACAAAGGGTCGAGATAAAAACAGGAGCTTTTGAACCCCATAAAAAGGCAGGCCGTGGATCACTCCACGGCCTGAAATAAAGTATAGATTTATCCGGTAATAATCGCAACGATTTCTTTGTAGAACTCCTCATCAAAGGGGCTGGACAGACCGCAGGCAATGATATTACCCAGGAAACCTTCCTCCAGAACAGGCTCTTCACACAGTTTCTGGTAGATGTTTACCGCCTGATCATAATCCGTTCTGGCAACGGTATAAAGATCCATTGCAGCCACAGAGGACACCGCGTAACTGACGTAATATACAGGCTGTTCCACAACGACCATGCGCCAATATGCCTTGATATCTGTCAAATTCTGGGAGCAGAATTCCAAAGTAAAATACTGGGTACAGACAGATTCCATAATGGCATCAAAATCAGCGGCAGTAAAACCGGTCAGATCTGTAGTATACACGCGCTGCTCAAATTCATCCACCATGAGGCAGATCATCAGCATGGAAAGATCATTCAGCATGCGATAGTTGACAAGAGCCTTATACGTATCAGCAGGCATTTTCTCTTTGATTTTTGCCATAAACAGCCATTCGTTACCCTGAGAATGGGTTTCCGCAAGATCCAGCGGAATGCTGTTCAGATCTGCGTAACGGCTTGCATAGTAGTGGCCAGCTTCGTGAATGACAGTACAGCTATTGGCATAACCTGGGCCAAAGAAGCAGTAAGAGCGCTCACCAATCATGGTTGTGAAGGCACCTGCCATCGCATCATGGTTGGTAGGAAACAGGCTATCCGCATCCAGCATGTGATAGGTATGCTCCTGCAGATTTTCAGGTGCGTTTGACAAATAGAAATCCACATAATTAGTGGAGAGCGTATTATAATCATTATACAGGAACTCTACAATGGTAGTCTGCTTGGCACTGCCGAGATAATTGAAGGAATTTTGGAAATTCAAGATTGCGTCGTCAATGGAATCGGCAAGGTACTGCTTCACATACTGGCGCATAAGTGCCAATTCTTCCGCGCCATAGTCGCGGTCGTATGCCATTTCAGAAGCATAGTCATAGTAATTGCTGTAGCCATAGAACTGGGCGATCTCATTGTTATTGGCCACAAATTCGATATACAGGGGGATCTTCACAGAATCAACGTTAGAATTTTGATATTCCACTTTGATTTCACTGTTGCGCTGCTGCAGCTGAGTGATCCGTTCATCATAGTTCAGCAGATGCTCAATATCCTCTTCCGTCCAACCCTCAAAGAGCGCATCCTTTGCAGGCGTATCGGACTGATAAACCCGGCGAGCCATCTGAATATAGGCATCGTTGGCATTGGTAAAGGTCTCCACCGTATCCAAGTACTGCTGCTTCAGGGTCTCATTGGACATGGCTGCGTAATAGAGCACGTTGGAAATGCTTAACTGGGCATTTATGTATTCATACATCTCATCCAGTGCAGTCATAGCCGCATCGATGGCATCCATATCCTCGCCGGCAATGCTCAGCTGTTCACACTCCTCCAGAAGTGTGTAGTATTCTGCCACTTCCTCCTCTGTCAAGGTGAACACCAGAGCGTTTTCATCAACGGGAGGTTCAACAGGTTGTGTCGGGTCTGTAGGGTCTGTGGGATTCGTGGGATCTGTGGGCTGTGTTGGGGTAGATGGTTGTGTAGTTGTCGAGCTGGACGGCGTAGTAGTCCCGGTAGAAGACGAGGAAGGCTGCGTTGTAGGATCAGAACTGGCATTCAGCTGAGGATCACCTGTACAGGCAATCAAACCCAACAGCATAGAAAACACCAGCAATAAGCAAAGCACATTGCGTGTAAAATGCCACATAATTTTCATATTCATTCTCCTTTCAAAGTGCCGCAAACAAAAGCTGCAGCATATACTAGTCCTGTTATACCACCAAAACAGAATTTTGTCAATTTATCGCGTACAATTATTTTTCTGCCAAACACATACATCCCTACGATCATTATTTTTAACTTTTTTTAGAAAGCTTGCACTTTTCTCTTGTAAAATGGAACAATTTGGCGTATACTAATCTATCATGCCATATAATTGAGAGGTAAATACCATGGAACTGATTACAGTTAGAGAGTTATTCAAAAACACAGAGCGTTATGCTGATCAGCAGGTGACCGTTGGCGGCTGGGTCCGCAACCGCCGTGGCAGCAAGCAGTTCGGCTTTATCGTCTTGAATGACGGTACTTATTTCACACCTGTTCAGATCGTCTACAACGACACTCTGCCCAATTTCCAGGAGATTTCCAAGATCAACATCGGCGCCGCGCTGATCATTAAGGGCCAGCTGGTGCTGACTCCCGATGGCAAGCAGCCCTTCGAGATCCAGGCCGAGTCCATCGAGATTGAGGGTCCCTCCACCGGCGATTATCCCCTGCAGCCCAAACGCCACACCATGGAATTCTTGCGTACCATCACCCATCTGCGTCCCAGAACCAACACTTTCCAGGCTGTGTTCCGTGTCAGAAGCCTGGCTGCTATGGCTATCCACCAGTTCTTCCAGGACCGTGACTTCGTCTATGTCCACACTCCCCTGATCACCGGCTCCGACTGTGAGGGCGCAGGCGAAATGTTCCAGGTCACTACTCTGGACCTGAACAACGTGCCCAAGACTGAGGACGGCAAGGTGGATTTCTCCCAGGACTTCTACGGCAAGCCCACCAACCTGACCGTTTCCGGCCAGCTCAACGGTGAGACCTTCGCCATGGCTTTCCGCAATATCTACACCTTTGGCCCCACCTTCCGCGCCGAAAACTCCAACACCACCCGTCATGCCGCTGAGTTCTGGATGATCGAGCCCGAGATCGCTTTTGCTGATCTGGCTGACGACATGCGCCTGGCCGAGGATATGATCAAGTATATCATCTCCTATGTGCTGGAGCACGCTCCCGAAGAAATGGAGTTCTTCAACAACTTCATGGATAAGGGCCTGCTGGAGCGTCTGAACAATGTGGTGAACAACCAGTTCGGTCACATCACCTATACCGATGCCATCGAGCTTCTGAGCAAGCACAACGACCAGTTTGAGTATCCCGTCAGCTGGGGGTGCGACCTGCAGACCGAGCACGAACGCTACCTGACCGAGGTGGTATTTAAGAAGCCTGTTTTCGTCACCGATTACCCCAAGGAGATCAAGGCTTTCTATATGAAGCTGAACGAAGACGGCAAGACCGTTGCCGCTATGGACTGTCTGGTCCCCGGCATCGGCGAGATCATCGGCGGCAGCCAGCGTGAGGACAACTACGATATTCTGGCACAGCGCATCACCGAGCTGGGCATGAAGCCCGAGGACTATGGCTTCTACATGGATCTGCGCAAGTATGGTTCTGCCCGTCACGCCGGCTTCGGTCTGGGCTTCGAGCGTATGGTCATGTATCTGACCGGCATCGGTAACATCCGTGACGCCATCCCCTTCCCCCGCACCGTGGGCAACTGCGAGCTGTAATCAAATCAAACAGGGCGGGTCATGTACCCGCCCACATTTGTATATGTATTCTTAGGGACACTCCTCTCTTGGTGTCCCTATACACACCGCGACCAAGCGGACATCCGGGACGGATGTCCCTACAAACATTTAAGGAGCACATATTATGACGCATAATATAAATCAGCGTTGGCTCTATCTGGTTCTCGGCACTGTTTCCATGCTGTTTGCCGGCATCATCTACGGCTGGTCCATCCTCAACGAGCCGTTTTTGGAGATATGGGATAAAAACTCGCTTTCGCTAAACTTTACCATCACCATGTCTTTTTTCTGCCTGGGTGGTTTTCTTGGCGCACGGATCAGTAAGCGATTTGGAATTCGTGTGGCCATCATCCTCGCCGGCTTACTCTCTTGCGCCGGTTTCTGTCTGACATCCACAATCACTGGAAACAGTGTTCTTGTACTGTATCTCACTTACGGTGTGTTGGCAGGCTTGGGTATCGGCATCGCCTACAACGCAGTGATCTCCACAGTCAACGCATGGTTTCCTGACAAGAAGGGACTTTGTTCCGGTTGTCTGATGATGGGATTTGGTGCCAGTAGTCTGATCATCGGCAACCTAGCCAGCGCCATTATGGACAGCTGGGGATGGCAAACAGCCTACATCCTGTTGGGCTGCGCCTTGGGTGTAGTCCTGCTGATTACTGCAATCATGCTGAAAAGACCGGATCCGGGCGCTGCACTGCCTGCTGCCAAGGCTAGAAAGACATCCCGAGAAGAGGCATTTGAAAGCAAAGATTATACCACCGGGCAGATGCTTCGCCGCGTCAGTTTCTGGACCGCCTTTGCGTGTCTAGGTCTTTTGGGTGCTGTTGGTAGCTCCGTGATCAGCTTTGCCAAGAATTTGGCTCTGTCTGTTGGCGCCCAGGCTGCCCTTGCAACCACCTTGGTTGGCGTACTTTCCGTATGCAACGGTCTGGGTCGCATTTTCACCGGTGCGTTGTTTGACGCCAAGGGCCGCCGCTTCACCATGATGGCCTCCAACCTGCTCACCATCGCCGCGGCTGGTGTCACACTGTTGGCAGTTTCCATGCACTCGCTGCCCATCTGTGTCATAGGTCTTTGCCTAGTTGGCATGTCCTATGGTTCTTGCCCCACCGTTTCCTCCGCATTTGTTTCCGCCTTTTATGGCACTAAGTATTTCCCCACCAACTTCTCCATGATGAACTTCAACCTCATCGGCTCTTCCTTAATGGCAACCGCTTGCAGCAGCCTGCTTACTGCTACCAACAGCTATAACGCACCGTTTATCATGCTGCTGGCACTCAGCTTTGTAGCATTGGCTCTGAACGGAATGCTGAAGAAGCCCTAAGTTCTACATAATACTCCCTTTTTCGCACACACTGTGCTATAGAATGGATATCTTTTCAGAAAGGCGTGTCCCCTATGTTCAAAGAGATAAAAGGTCGATATCGGCCCAAATACGCTAAGATCCCATCCGAAAGACCCATGCTGAACGATTGGTGGCTATTGCTGTTTTTATGGGCAGCATCTGCTATCCCGGAGTTGGTGCTCCATCTGTCCACAGCAAATGACAAGGCTTCTTTGCTAAACGCCGGTCTGTATATTAGTCTGCTGTTTGCGATCATACCGGCAATGATCGTTTTTGCTATTGTCAGTTTGATCCCTAAGCGTAAGGTAAATATAGCCATTTGCATCTTTTACAGCATTCTTTATGCGCTTTTTTCTGGCGCACAAATGGTTTATTACTCCATTTTTGGCATTTATTTTTCCGCCTACGCCATGGCAAATGGCGCCGCAGCACTGCAATTTTGGGACACTGCCCTCCGTCATATGGGCATGAATTGGTACTGGATCCTCATTCTGTTGCTGTCGCCTCTTTTTTTCTGCGTTTTCGCCAGAAAGATCCTCCGCTTCGAGGGTCTGCGCTCCTGGCGGCTCAGCTTGCTGCCTTTGATCGCAGCCTTTGTTGTTCAGATTTTGACAGTCGGTATGCTGCCTGTATTTGACGGCAAGGACACTTTCAGCGCCTACGACATGTACCACAACGGGCCGGATGCCTATTATGGCATCAATAAGCTGGGATTGCTCACCGGATTCCGTCTGGATTTGATGCGTCTGATCACAGGTGACGAACCGGAGGGATCTCTGAATCTGGACATCACCATGCCCTCCTTTGATCTGCCTCCCATTCCCACAGTACCCAGACCCACCACCACCGGCGGCACCTTCCCCGGTGGTACTGATATTCCCACCACAGCTCCCTTGCCTACTGAACCGCCCATTGACACAAGCCCCAATGTGCTGGATATCGATTTCGAGAGTCTGATCGCAGGTGAAGATAACGAGACCATCCAAAAGATGCACCAGTATTTCCAAGACCGGACGCCCACCAACAAAAACGAATATACCGGTATATTTGAAGGTTGCAATCTTGTGATGATCTGTGCTGAATCCTTCAGCTGTGGTGTCATTGATCCCGAGCTGACTCCTACCCTGTACAAAATGATGACTGAGGGTATGTATTTCGAGAATTTCTATGTTCCCACCTGGTTCAGCTCCACCATCGACGGCGAATACAGCTTCCTGACCGGCACCATCCCCAAGTCCGGTTCCATGGCTCTGAATTTGACCCGGGACAATCACATGCCGCTGACCATGAGTATGCAGCTGATCAACAAGGGTTACAATGCCTACGCCTATCACGGGCACAAGTATAACGGCACCTATAAACGTAACCTGTATATGCCCAACATGGGATTCCAGTACAAAGATCCCACCTGTGGTCTGGATATCAAGATCCAGTGGCCGGAATCTGACTACGATGTAGTCAATAAGAGTACGGAATTCTATGTGGACAGCGAGCCCTTTGTCACCTACTATATGACCATTTCCGGCCATATGGAGTATAACTTCATCGGCAATAACATGGCCATGCGCAACAAGAAGGCTGTCAAGGATCTGCCCTATTGTGAAGCGGTACGGGCCTATATCGCCTGTAACATCGAATTTGAAAAGAGCATGGCTCTGCTGATGCAGCGTTTTGAAGAAGCCGGCGTTCTGGAAAACACCGTATTTGTCATCGTTCCTGACCATTATCCCTACGGTCTTAAGAACGAGGAATACGCAGAGCTGATGGGTGTTGACAGTTTTGCTACCTTCTATGACATTTACCGCACCGGCTGCATCATCTATAAACCCGGCATGGAGCCCCAGACCATCAGCACCTTGGCAAGCCATCTGGATCTGCTGCCCACCCTCAGCAATATGTTTGGCATTGAATATGACTCCAGACTTTATATGGGCCGCGATCTTTTCTCTGACTCTCTTGGTCTTGTTATGTTCAACAACAAAAGCTGGATCACCGATTATGTTGCCTACAACGCCAGCACCAAGAAATACACCTATTTTGTTGACAAGGAACTGATTCCGGAGGGTTATTTGGAATATATCAAAGCTGATGTTTCCAACCGCTTCACCATTTCCAGACAGATTCTGGATAATGATTACTGGGCCATCCTATTCCCAAAGAATGAATAAATACTGCCCCATCCGAATTTCGGATGGGGCAGATTTCATATGATTGCATCTCGGAGCGCTTTGGCAACAGGCAGCATAACTTCCGGGCTTAATTTCTCTACTTTGCGGTCATAGGTCAAAAGGCCGTTGATCTCATCCTCCACATCGCTTACCTGGGTGTAGATGGCGGCGCAGAGGCCTTTTTTTACGCAGGGCACTACTTCTTCCATGTACAGCTTATAAATTGCTTCTGAGAGGTTCTGGAGGCTGTCACAGCCACCATAGCCATAGGATTTCTCTGGGTTAAATACATGGCCTTCTGCCCGGTAAGTCTTGCCGCCAAATTCCGACAATACCAGAGGACTCTTTCCGTCGCCTTCCAACTTGACCTTCCGGAAATAGACATGGCGGCTATCCACATCCGTCATTTTCCGACGAAACCAGCCGGAGGTTGTGTCGATAAATCTGGTATCATCCAGCTTCTCAAGCTGTTCATAGACATGATCACTGTCGAACTGTCCCCAGCCCTCATTGAAGATGGTCCAATAGCAAATGCAGGGGTGGTTCTTTAGCTGCGCCACCGTTGCGGCCATACCGTCAATAAAAGCTTTTCTCGTTGCCTTGTCCTTGTGGAGTTTGCGATCATCCAGTTTTTGGATACCAACAGTGGGCAAGGCGGTATCTCGCAGGAAATTGTAATCACCATTGTTGACCATATCCTGCCAAACAATCATGCCCAGCTTGTCACACTGGTAATAGAACTCCTCCGGCTCCACCTTGATGTGCTTACGCAGGGTGTTAAAACCCAGCTTTTTCATAGCCAGAATATCTTCAGTATAACATTCGGGCTTGGCGGGAGTGAAGATACCGTCCGGCCAATAGCCCTGATCCAGCAGACCATGGAAGAAATAGGGCTTGCCGTTAAGGCACAAGCGTGGATATTTGCCCGGCTTAATCACTTCCAAGCTGCGAATAGCAAAATAGGACTCTACCCTATCCTCTGCCGTTTCCACTGCAAAATCATAGAGATAGGGATCTTCCGGACTCCAGAAATGCGGCTCTTTGGGCAGAACAGTGCAAGCACCATCGATCAGAGGGAATTCGCCAACGCCGGCAACTGTGACCTTGCCTTCCAACTTGGGCTCTATTTCAATGTGAACGTGATTGTCTTCATTGGTGATGTGGAGCTTTTGGATATAGTTTTCCGGCACACTCTCCAGCCAAACTGTCTGCCAGATACCGGAAACAGGGGTATACCACATGCCACCGCGCTTCATCGTCTGCTTGCCATAAGGATAAGTTTGATCTTCCAAATCATCAGTACAGCAGATGGTCAAGCGGTTATTCTCTTTCAATGCATCTGTAATATCAAAATGAAATGCTTCATAGCCGCCTTTGTGGCTCCCGATGGGTTTTCCATTGAGAAATACATCCGCCTTTTGATCAGCCGCGCCAATATGCAACAGCACACGTCCTCGATGAAAACCCTCCGGAAGGGCAAATGTGCGGCTGTAGCTGAGCAGGCTACCCTCCTCAAAATGCGCAGAAAAGCCGGAAAGCACACTCTCCGGACAGAACGGAACACGGATCTGCCCCTTATGTTCGTAATTGACGGAAAAATCCCAACTACCATTCAGATTTATATAGCTATCCCGGCGCATCTGTGGACGCGGGTAGACAGTCCAAGGTTGTTCACCGGATTCCAGTAATTCCTCGCCCTGCTTGGTCATTAAATCCACTAGCATGTAAATTTTCCTTTCTGTAACGAGTAAATTGTTATCTACACGAGCTTGTCGTGCACAGCAAATTATCGTTCCTTCTTCAACAATTTGAATAAGGGCACCAGCGCAACAAATGTGACCAGCAAAGCCACCAGCGCGCCCACAAAAATATTCTCATTGGGCACAAAGGACGTCGTGCCATCAGAATTGACAATGGTGTCAGCATTGGCAAGGATGGCTGCGCCAATCGCCGGTCCAATCACACCGGGAATCAGAACCTGTCCCACGATTCTGAGACCTTGAAACATACCGGCCTTGTTCATAGGTGTACAGGCACGGATCTGGGCACCCAGCATAGCACCGGTCCCGAGATAGCCGCACATCATAATGAGGCTGGCCACAAACACAGGAATCATACTTCTGAATACAATCAGGCCTGCATAACCGATAGCAAGCAGCAAAAGCGCAGGAATGACCGCAAAACAAAAGCCTTTCCTGTCAAACATTTTGCCATATAGAGCAGTGAAAATTGCTGCCACCACAATGGCCGGCGCAAAAATCAGCACATAGTTTTCCATACCCAAGCTGACCTGATAGTAAAGAATCAGGTACGGCATAAAGATCTGGATAGAGATATTAAACAAGGCCAGGGCTGCCAAAGTGCCGTAAAGAGGCAGATTTGCTTTGATAACAGAAGGACGGAAACCATAAAAAATATTGGCAAAAT
The DNA here is from genome assembly GCA_045638225.1 of Faecousia sp. Taxonomy (GTDB): domain Bacteria; phylum Bacillota; class Clostridia; order Oscillospirales; family Oscillospiraceae; genus Faecousia. The sequence continues at coordinate 45,387 of JAZUAW010000105.1, forward strand.
ACTTGGCATTCTCGTCATTCTTTACGCCGGTTTCCTCGATCAGGAAGAAGCCCGCAATGCCCATAGCCACCACTGCAGCACCGATCACAGAGAAAATTATGGTCCAGCTCTCCTGCAGGTCTTGATTCAAACTCATGAAGCCGCCAAACACCACAAGAATCGCTACCAGTGGCATCATGGCATTGATGCCTTCCATCGCGCCACGGTTGCTATCATCGGTGGAGTCCGTGAGCCAAGCATTGAAGCAGGCATCGTTGGCTGAGCTGCCAAAGAAGGTCATAATGCAATCCAGCGCAATGGTCAATGTCACACACAAGGATGCAACAGCGCCCTGTGTGGTCAACAATGAAGCAAACAGATCTCCGATCACATCTTCCCGGATCAAGGCAAAGCCCAAAATGGAAATGCCCCAGATGATATAGCCGGCACAGATAAAGATTTTGCGCTTGCCCAGCTTATCTGACAAAGCACCGATCAGCATGGTCGTCACCGTGGCTGTTACTGCAGACAACGCCACCATCAAAGAAATCATCTCGGCAGTTGCATGGAACATTTTGTAGATAAATACGTTCAAATACATATTCTCCACGACCCAAGCTACTTGACCAACCAGACTAAAAATCACCAGAGCAAGATAGAATTTCGCGTTTTTCTTACTTTGCATATACACACCTCATTTCTCAATGAATCCATTATATCTTACATACAAAAATAAGTCAATAAAAGCAAAGACTGCCTTTTCGGCAGTCCTTAGGTATTTGCTTTCTTTTGAAAACGGGACCACAGTAAAATCGCAACCTGACCTGGGATGCCCAACAGGAAGAATTTCCAAAGCAGATAGCCGGCAGCCAGCAATGTAACAAACAAGCAGGCCAGACCAGACCACATCAGAAGCGAAATAATACCGTAGTTGTGTCGGCGGTTGAACCAAGTGGAATTGAAAACCAGCCACACGATCACACTAACAGGAACAGCATAGGCAAAGGCGATCCACTTAAATACCGTTGTAGGAACACACAGATCCATCACCACATAGCACACAGTCGCAACAAACCAAACCAAAAGTACACTCAAGGTGGTAGTCACCCGACGATTTCGCTGTTGATAACCGTTATTTTCAGGAATCACAACAGGCTGTGCGTCATGCTCTGCTTCCAAAAGATAGTCAAGAGAAACGCCAAATAAATCGGCAATAGATTTTAGAACAATCACATCAGGGATGGACTCTCCCCGCTCCCATTTGGATACAGCCTTATCAGAATAGTTGAGTTTCTCTGCCAATTCGATCTGGGTCAATTTATTTGACTGGCGCAAAGCCGTAATATTTTTTGCAATGGTCATTTTTACATCGGTCACGAGCATTACCTCTTTTTCGGAATGGCAACAGTATAGCATATTCCTTGTAGCAAATCAAGCCCGCGGAGGAAACAAAAAAAATATTGCCTTTTATGTCGATATATGGTATATTTATCTTGTATGGAAAAGAGAATTCATTTATATGTCAGCCGTAAAAATGTGCTGACTTGGCTGATGGTGCTTTGCATGGTCGGCTCGGCAGTGGCCCGCATTGCGATCCCCTGTATGAAAGGAACATGGGATCAGCTTCAAGTGTGGAGTCAAATCGTTCTGCCAGTAGCAGCCGCCTTGCTGTATGTACTCATCGTTTTACTGCGCGGCGACGAAATGTTCTACAAGACTGCTATTCCTGTTGCAATGATCGCCATATACAGCGGCATCTGGGTCTCCGGCAATGTCAGCAGCACGATGGTTTGCTGGATGTTCTGGGTCTGCCTGCTGTTCTTTTGCATTGTGTATCGTGAGATCACCTGTGGCCGTCTGCGTTTTGTATGGCTCTTGGCACCGTTAATGCTGACGCCTATTGTCATGATCTTCTACTACCAAAAGCCAGCATTTGAGGCCATGGACAAGGATGTTCTGCTGAAACTGCTGCCCGATCTGATGATGCTGTTTGGCGCATTCGTTCTTTGTTTTGCCATTCGGGTGCACCATGACGGCAAATATCACCCCACATGGGGCGATCGCATCGACGGACGCAGAATTCGTACACTGGCCCCCATGGCTCAGATCACATCCTACTTCCAGTGGGAACGCAATATCTGTTCCAACTTCTTTGAGGAATCCTTTGAGATCACCAATATGGACCGGTACATCCGCCAGAAGCGCCGTGAAGGTTTGAAGGACTTTGGCATTACCCATGTGCTACTGGCCGCCTATGTCCGTGGTGTTGCCAAGTATCCCCAGCTGAACCGTTTTATTAACGGTCAGAAGGTCTACTCCCGTGGCGAAGACATCCAGTACTGCATGGTCATCAAAAAGGAAATGGATGTTGACTCTCCCGATACCTCCATCAAGGTTCATCTGAACCCCCGTGACACCGCTGAGGATGTTTATCACAAGCTCAATGCAGCTGTAGAGCGTGTTAAGGCCACCAAGGAGCTGGATTCCAACCTGGACGGCTTGATCATGGCTCTGAATCTGATACCCAGCATCGTGCTGAAATTCTTAGTATGGTTGCTGAAGCTGCTGGACTATTTCGGTCTGTTGCCCAAGTTCCTACTGGAACTGAGTCCCTTCCACGGCAGCATGTTCTTTACATCCATGGGTAGTCTGGGCATCCCCCCCATCTACCACCACCTGTATGACTTTGGTAACATCCCCTGCTTCGGTGCCTTCGGCATGAAGCGCAAGGCTTTGGAAGTATTGGAGGATGGTTCTGTGGTACAGAGAAAGTATGTGGATGTGAAGTTCGTGTTGGACGAGCGTATCTGCGACGGTTTCTACTATGCCGCGGCGTTCAAGGTGTTCAAGCGCTATATCACGCACCCCGAACTTCTCGAAGCACCGCCCGAAACTGTCACGCCCGATATCGATTGATTGGAGCATAACAAATCACCCGTACACCGTCCGGTGT
>JAZUAW010000106.1:0-11568 GCA_045638225.1 Faecousia sp.
AAGAGCGCCCAAAACCTTTGGGGATTGCCACACCAGTGACCTAATCAAGGTATGATTGCCCCCGGCAATCATTGAAATTTTGTATCCGCTGCGCGGAGCACCACGGTCACTGGTTCGCAATGACACTTCTTTTTTAAGGCGTTAAACAACAATTTATCACACTAAAGGAGATCATTATGGCCACTGTTTTGATCACCGGCGGCAGCCGGGGCATCGGCGCAGCCGCTGTTGAACTTTTTTCCCAGCGGGGAGACCGTGTGTTCTTCCTCTACGAAAAGAATCACAATGCCGCCCATGCCGTAGCCGCCCGCACCGGCGCTACTGCCATTTGCTGCGATGTAGCAGACGGCGAAGCCGTAAAAAAGGCCTTCCAGACCATCGGCGATGTGGATATTCTGATCTGCAACGCCGGTATCATGCACTTCGGCCTGCTGAGCATGATGGAGGAAGCCGCCTGGGATCGGATCTTTGCTGTCAACGTCAAGGGCATATACCACTGCGTGAATGCTGCCATGCCCGGCTTTCTGAAAAAACAGGCAGGCTGTGTCATCACCGTCTCCAGCATGTGGGGGCAGGTGGGCGCCAGCTGCGAGGCAGCGTATTCTGCCACCAAGGGCGCAGTGATCAGTTTGACCAAGGCTCTTGCCAAAGAGCTGGGCCCCAGCGGTGTGCGGGTCAACTGTGTGGCCCCCGGCGTGATTATGACGGACATGTGCGCCAATGTAGACCCGGAAATTTTGGCAGAAATGGCGGAAGAATCCCCCGTCGGCCGCAACGGCACACCGGAGGATGTGGCAAAGGCCATGGCTTATCTGGCAGACGCCGACTTCGTCACCGGACAGATCATCCCCGTCAACGGCGGGTTTATCATGTAACTTGTTGTTTATACGATTGGTGACACCGCTGCCAATAAACAATATTTTATTTTATCAACACAAATAACTTTCAAAAGGAGAGAAACAATATGAGAATTGCAATCGGTTGCGACCACGGCGCCGTGGCACTGAAGGACAAGGTGGTGCTGCATCTGCAGAGCCGCCATTTTGAAGTAGCTGATTTCGGCACTTACACCTCTGAAAGCTGCGACTACCCCGACTTCGCCGGTGCTGCCGCCATCGCTGTGGCCCGTGGCAACTGCGACAAGGGCATCGTGCTGTGCACCACCGGCATCGGCGTGAGCATCTGCGCCAACAAGGTGGACGGCATCCGCTGCGCTCTGCTGAGCGATCTGAAGTCCGCTGAAATGACCCGCCTCCACAACGACACCAACATGATGGCACTGGGTGCCGGTGTGGTTTCCGAGGAGCTGGCTCTGCAGATCGTAGACAAGTGGCTGGATACCCCCTTCTCTGAAGAGCCCCGCCATCAGCGCCGCATCGACAAGATGATGGCTCTGGAAAATAAGCACTAAAACCAAAGAGCCGGGTAACCCCCGGCTCTGTTTTTTTGTGCAATAAATCGGTGTTTATTGCTCTGTTGCTATAAATACCGTAGGGCAGAAGGCATGCCTGCGGCCTGCGATGCCACTACTGGCTAAACGAAAATTTGAAATTATCCATTTCTTTGCATGAAAGGGTTTACAATTGCATTTCTTTGTGCTATGATGTACTTGGTGGAAGATGGGGATTATGCCATTTTTCCACTGAAAATACTTCATTTCCGGGGCAATATCCCCGAGAATACATTATTTTACGGAGGTAATCTACCTAATGGCAAAAAAAGTTCAGTTTGTAGAGACTGTGCTGCGTGATGCCAACCAGTCCCTCATTGCTACTCGTCTTCCCTTTGAAAAGTTCGAACCCATGCTCCAGACCATCGACAAGGCCGGCTACTACGCCATCGAATGCTGGGGCGGCGCCACTTTCGACGTGTGCCTGCGCTATCTGAACGAAGATCCCTGGGAGCGTCTGCGCAAGATTCGCGCCGCTGTCAAGGGCACCAAGCTGCAGATGCTGCTGCGTGGTCAGAACGTGCTGGGCTACAGCCACTATCCCGACGATTTCGTCAAGCTCTTCGTCAAGAAGGCTGTGGAAAACGGCATCGATGTGATCCGCGTGTTTGACGCCCTGAATGACGTCAACAATCTGAAGGTGGCTATGGAAGCTACTGTCAATGCCGGCGCCATCGCTTCCGGCACCATCTCCTACACCACTTCTCCTGTGCACACCCACAAGAAGTATGTGGAAATGGTCAACGACCTGAAGTCCATGGGCGCTTCCACCATCTGTATCAAGGACATGGCTGGCATTATGGGCCCCCAGGAAGCTTACGATCTGGTTTCCGCCATCAAGGATGCCCATCCCGACCTGCCCATCGACCTGCACACCCACTCCACCACGGGTCTGGCCTTCATGACCTATCTGAAGGCTGTGGAAGCTGGCGTTGACATCATCGACACCGCCATCTCCCCCATGTCCGGCGGTACTTCCCAGCCCGCCACCGAGACTCTGGCTTACGCTCTGCGTCAGCTGGGCTATGAGGTTGATCTGGACGATGCTTGCCTGAAGACCATGGCTGACCACTTCAAGACTGTTCGTGATGAGTTCGTGGCCGACGGCACCCTGATGCCCAAGTCCATGGCTACCGACACCCAGTGCCTGACCTATCAGGTCCCCGGCGGTATGCTGTCTAACCTGCTGAGCCAGCTGAAGCAGATGAACGCTCTCGATAAGTTCGACGAGGCTCTGATCGAGACTCGCAAGGTCCGTGCTGACATGGGCTATCCTCCCCTGGTTACCCCCACCAGCCAGATGGTCGGCGTACAGGCTGTGCGCAACGTCATCGACGGCCAGCGTTACAAGACCGTTTCCAAGGAGATCAAGGCTTACTGCCGCGGTGAGTACGGCACTACCCCCGCTCCCATTGATCCCGAAATCCAGAAGATGATCCTGGGCGACGAGCAGCCCCTGTCCGGCCGCTTTGCCGACACCCTGGAGCCCATCGTGGAGCCCACCCGCCAGAAGCTGGAAGGCATCGCCAAGAGCGACGAGGATGTTCTGTCCTACATTGCTTTCCCCAACCTGGCTGAAAAATTCTTCGAAGAACGCCGCATCAAGGAAGAAAACTGCGTGACTTATACCATTACCGAGTGCTAAGGAGGAAAACGGTATGTTCTTTTTAACAACTACCGCTCCCTCTACTCTGGACAATGTGCTGACCATCAGTTTGGTGGCAGCGCTGGTCATAGTTGTTCTGATTGCAGTTGTGCGCAAGGCCATGGCCAACAAGAAGGCCGCTGCCGAGGCGCTGCAGGAAGAAATCCACCAGCCCGTGGCGGTGGAAGCTCCCACCGCCCCCGGCTCTGCCGGTCAGCTGAAGCTGCATGATGTGGAACCCAAGACCGCTGCCATGCTGATGGCCATCGTAGCCGATACTCTGGGCAAGCCCCTGAACGAGCTGCGCTTCATTTCTATCAAGGAGGTTAAGTAAAGATGAAATATAAAGTGACTCTGAACGGCCGCGTATATGAAGTTGAGGTGGAGGCCGGCAAGGCCATGCTGCTCAGCGAATACGAGGTCGTCGCACCCATGCCCGTGGCTGCACCTGCAGCTGCCCCCGTTGCTGCCGCTCCCGTCGCTGCCGCCCCCGCTGCCGCCGCTGCTCCCGTTGTTGTGGGCGCCGGTGAAGTGGTGGCCGCTCCCATGCCCGGCACCATTCTGAAGGTCAATGTGGCACAGGGCCAGGCTGTTAAGGCCGGCGATGTTCTGTGCGTGCTGGAAGCCATGAAGATGGAAAACGATATCACCGCCCCCAAGGACGGCACTGTTTCTCAGGTCGTCACCTCCAAGGGCGCTTCCGTATCCACCGGTGATGCTCTGGTCGTGATCGCCTAAGGAGGATCAGGATGGAAATTTTGTACGAAAACCTGCTAAATTTCCAATGGCAGGACATCGTGATGATCCTGCTGGGCTGCCTACTGATCTATATGGCCATCAAGAAGGAAATGGAACCTTCTCTGCTGCTGCCCATGGGCCTTGGCACCATCCTGGTCAATATTCCCGGCTCCACTGCGCTGATCGGCCCCATTCAGGAGCTGTACAACGCAGGTATCGCCAATGAGCTGTTCCCCCTGCTGCTGTTTATCGGCATCGGCGCCATGATCGATTTTGGCCCGTTGCTGACCAATCCCAAACTGATGCTGTTTGGCGCCGCCGCCCAGTTTGGTATCTTCTTTACCCTGTGCATGGCCAGCATCTTCTTCCCCGATTTCCGGGATTATTTTTCCATTGCCATCATCGGCGCGGCCGACGGCCCCACTTCCATCGCGGTTGCCAACAAGCTGGGCAGCCAGTATGTGGGCGCCATCACCGTGGCGGCCTACTCCTACATGGCGCTGGTGCCTGTAATCCAGCCCCCTCTTATCAAGGCGCTGACCACCAAGAAAGAGCGCATGATCCGGATGCCTTACGAGCAGAAGTCTGTTTCTAAGACCACCCGCATCATGTTCCCCATCATCATCACTGTAGTGGCTTCCGCCATCGTGCCCGATGCCACCGCACTGATCGGCTTCCTGATGTTCGGCAATCTGATCCGCGAGTGCGGCGTACTGGATAGCCTTTCCGACACCGCTCAGAACGTGCTGGCTAACCTGATCACCATTTTCCTGGGCATCAGCGTTGCCTTCAACATGGTGGCTGACAAGTTCCTGAAGGTGGACACCCTGCTGATCATGGGTCTGGGCCTCATCGCCTTCATCGTGGACACCGCCGGCGGTGTCATGTTCGCCAAGCTGCTGAATGTGTTCTCCAAGAAGAAGATCAACCCCATGGTCGGTGCTGCCGGCATCTCCGCATTCCCCATGTCCGGTCGTATCGTCCACAAGATGGCACTGGCAGAGGATCCCCAGAACCACCTGCTGATGCACTCCATCGGTGTCAATGTTTCCGGTCAGATCGCCTCCGTCATTGCCGGCGGTATCATCCTCAACATTGCCGCAAAACTAATGGGAGGTTAAGCTATGCCGTTTCTGACAAATACCTCTTTCCAATTTGATCCCATGGCCTTTGTGGAAAATCTGCGTCATATGGGTGTCGGTATGCTGGTGATCTTTGTGGTCATTGGTCTGATCATCCTCACTACGATGCTGATCAACTGGCTGTTCTCTGACAAGTAAGATCAGGGAAACAACGCACGAACTAACTGGGGTGGGGGATTGCTCCCGCCCCATCCATTTGTAATCACATTATCCCCAAGGAGGGAACATTATGTTTCTGACTACCATCGGCATCGGCGAAGCAGCTATTACTGCCCTGCTTGGCTATGCTGTCGTATTTTTCGGATTGATCCTCTTGATGATCGTCATGATCCTGCTGGGCAAGTGCTTCATGGCCGCAGAGAAAAAAGAGGATCGCAAATCTGAGATCCCCGCTCCCGTACCTGCCCCCCAGCAGGAAGCACCCAAGGCACCCGGTTCCGCAGGCCAGCTGAAGCTGCACAACGTGGAGCCCAAGACCGCCGCTATGATCATGGCCATTGTGGCCGACAAGCTGGGTAAACCCCTCAACGAGCTGCGATTTATTTCCATCAAGGAGGTAGAGGAATGAATATTGGTGAAACTCTGCTGAAACTGTGGAATGATTCCGGCTTTGCCGCCATGATCTCCGGTTTTACTGCCCAGGGCGGCTGGCAGAATCTGGTGATGCTGATCATCGGCTGCGTGCTGCTGTACTTAGCGATTGTCAAGAAGTTCGAACCTCTGCTGCTGTGCGGTATTGCTTTTGGCTGTATTCTGGCAAACCTGCCCGGCGCAGGTCTGTACAACCAAGAGCTGTGGACCAACTTTATGGACGCCGATCACACAGCTTATCACTCCTACGGCACCATTCTGCGGGAAGGTGGCCTGCTGGACTTCTTCTACATCGGTGTTAAGACCAGTATTTACCCCTGCCTGATTTTCATGGGCGTTGGTGCCATGACCGACTTTGGCCCTCTGCTGTCTAACCCCAAGAGCCTGCTGCTGGGCGCTGCTGCTCAGCTGGGTGTGTTTGTAGCTTTCTTTGCTGCCCGTGCCACCGGCGCGTTTTCCGCTATGGAAGCTGCTGCCATCGGCATTATCGGCGGTGCCGACGGCCCTACCGCCATTTTCCTGACCTCCAAGCTGGCGCCTCATCTGCTGGGTGCCATCGCTGTGGCAGCCTATTCCTATATGGCGCTGATCCCCATGATCCAGCCCCCCATCATGAAGCTGCTGACCACCCCTGAGATGCGCAAGGTCAAGATGGAGCAGACCCGCACCGTCTCCAAGGCCGAGAAGATCGTGTCCCCCATTGTGGTCACCCTGTTTGTGGCCCTGCTGCTGCCGGATACCGCAGCGCTGATCGGCTGCCTGATGTTCGGCAACCTGATGAAGGAGACCGGTGTCACCGAGCGCCTCAGCGACACCATGCAGAATGCGCTGATGAACATCGTCACCATCCTGCTGTCCACTTCTGTGGGTGCCACCATGGTGGGTTCCAACTTCCTGACGGTGCAGACCCTGCTGATCGTGGCTCTGGGTGTTGTGGCCTTCATGCTGTCCACTGCCGGTGGCATGCTGGGTGGCGTCGCGATGTACAAGCTGACCAAGGGTAAGATCAACCCGCTGATCGGTTCTGCCGGCGTTTCCGCTGTGCCTATGGCCGCCCGTGTTTCCAACACCGTCGGTCAGAAGTACAACCCTGCCAACTTCTTGCTGATGCACGCCATGGGACCCAATGTGGCCGGCGTCATCGGTTCCGCCATCGCCGCAGGCTTCCTGCTGAGCGTATTTGGTGGCTAATAATATGTGAAAACCGGCCCGGGATTGTCTTCCGGGCCGGTTTTTTGTACTTTAAATTGGGATTTAGCGCACAGTTTCATTGTCGGCCCCATAGCCCGACAGCGGCGCAAAAAAAGCCCCCCTCGTCAGGGGGAGGTTTTAGGTGTACCGCATGGGAGCGATAAACAAAAATTTGAAATATTCGCATAAACCAAGGGCACCGGGTTTTTCCGGTGCCCTTCTATATTTATTTCTTGTTCTCCTCGGGAATAAAGTCCAGGGTCAGGCTATCGTGCTCCGGCTGCAGCTGGGTATACTTGACACCGGCGGCGTCCAGCATCCGCTTGGAGGCAATGAAGCTGAAGGAATCCTTATATTTGTCCGACAGATACAGCACTTCCTTCACACCGCTCTGGATAATGGCCTTGGCGCACTCGTTGCAGGGAAACAATGCCACATAAATACGGCTGCCCCGCAGGTCCCGGCCATTGGCATTGAGAATGGCGTTCAGCTCGGCATGGACCACATAGGGATATTTGGTTTCCGTGCCCTCACGGCCCCAGGGGAACTCGTCGTCGGAACAACCCTTGGGCATGCCATTGTAGCCGGTGGAGATGATGATATTGTCAGGAGAAACGGTACAAGCGCCCACTTGGGTGCTGGGGTCCTTGCTGCGGCGAGCCGCCAGCATGGCAATACCCAAGAAATATTCGTCCCAGGAAATATAATCGGTGCGTTTCATAGCAAAAAACCTCCTGATTGATTATGCGCCGTAGGCGCGTACCTTCCCCCGGGGGGAAGGTGGGCCGCCGTCAGGCGGCTCGGAAGAGGAATGCGGGAGATAACCTACGATGCGGTATGGGTATTAGGCCTCTTGAAATCTTAACAATTCCTAAGTCTAATCCATATACAATAACCAACTTTTCTGCCCGAATTCCTCTTCAGCCCCAGTGTGCGCACTGGGGCAGCTTCCCCTCGGGGGAAGCGATTGCGCCTGCGGCGCCTACTTCTCCAGAATGATGGGGCCGTTATTGGAAAGGGCAGATTGGATGTGAGCGGCGGTTTCAGCGGGGGTTACGGTGATCTGTTCGCCGGTGGTCATATTCTTGACCGAGCACTTACCGGCGGCGATTTCGTCCTCGCCCAGCAGAACAGCAAACTTCACGCCCAGCTTATCGGCGTAGGCCATCTTCTGCTTGAACTTCTTGGGCTCACCGTACAGCTGCACCCGCAGGCCGCTGGAGCGAAGCTCCTCAGCCAGAGCAATGGCGGGAGCGATCTCGCCCATGGGCAGCACCAGGGCATCACAGGGGGCGGTGGGCAGCTGGGGATTCAGCAGACCCTGCTCGTCCAGCACATAGAACAGGCGGGTCAGGCCGATGGAGATGCCCACGCCGGGCAGCTGACGCTCGGTGTAGTAACCGGCCAGATTGTCATAGCGACCACCGGAGCAGACGGAGCCGATCTCCGGATGATCCAGCAGAGTGGTTTCGTAAACAGTGCCGGTATAGTAGTCCAGGCCACGGGCAATGGTCAGATCCACGGCAAAATTTGCCTCCGGCACGCCAAAAGCGGCCAGATTCTGGCAAACAGCCTTCAGCTCCTGCACACCCAGGTCGAACAGTTCATTCTTACCCAAATAGCTTTCCAGAGCGGCCAGCACATCGGCATTGGTGCCACGAATGGCAATGAACTTCAGAATTTCGGCAGCCTGCTGCTCGGTCAGACCACATTCGCTGATCAGCAGAGCGCCCACCTTCTCAGCGCCGATCTTATCCAGCTTGTCCACGGTGCGCATAATATCGCCGCTCTTTTCCGCCAGCTCCAACATGGCGTAGAATCCGGAGAGAATCTTGCGGTTGTTGACCCGGATCTGGAAGCGCTTCAGGCCAAAGCCGGTGAAGACCTTATAGATAATGGCAGGGATCTCTGCCTCGTTGATGATGTCCAGCTTGCCATCGCCGATGATGTCGATGTCAGCCTGATAGAACTCACGGAAGCGGCCACGCTGGGCACGCTCGCCACGGTAGACCTTGCTGATCTGATAGCGACGGAAGGGGAAGGCCAGCTCATTGGCGTGCAGGGCCACATATTTGGCCAGAGGCACGGTCAGGTCAAAGCGCAGGGCCAGATCGCTGTCGCCCTTCTGGAAGCGGTAGATCTGCTTTTCGGTATCGCCGCCACCCTTGGCCAGCAGAATCTGGGCATCTTCGATGACGGGAGTGTCCAGAGCGGCAAAGCCATAGGAAGCATAGGTTTTGCGGAGCACTTCCAGCATCCGCTCGAACTGTGCCTGCTTGCCGGGCAGCAGTTCCATAAAACCGGACAGAGTCCGGGGCTTGATAATAGACATAGTTTACATTCCTTTCAAATAACGCTGTCATCGCGAACCAGTCCTCAGACTGGTGTGGCGATCCCCATAGGTTTCCGAAATGTTTTAGGGGATTGCCACGCCAGCGTGCGCGCTGGCTCGCAATGACACATTTTTATTAAAATCTGGGTTTGCTGCGCAGCATTTCACGCCAATCCAGATCGCCACGCTGCAGACCCATGATCAGCATTTCGGCAGAGGCCAGATTGGTGGCCACGGGCACATTATGTTTATCGCAATGGCGGATGGTCTGTACCATCTGGGTATCGTCCCAAGCGTCGGTGGAGTTGGGGTCAGTAAACATCAGCACCATGTCGATTTCGTTATAAGCAATGCGGGCATTGATCTGCTGGTGGCCGCCCTGCTTATGGGAAAGCAGCAGCGTCAGCTGCAGGCCTGTATTGTCCGCGATCAGCCGTCCGGTGGTGGCGGTAGCGAACAGGTCATGCTTCATGAGCACGCTCTTGTAAGCGGTGCAGAACTGGACCATCAGCTCTTTTTTCTTGTCATGTGCCAAAAAAGCGATATTCATATTGTTCACTCCTTCTATTTATAGCCGGCTGGGTACAGCCGTTTGGATTCCTTGGATGCGGTTGGCAATGCGCAAAGCTGCCGCAGCGGCGCCTTTGTTGCCCCGGAGGGCTTCCGCTTTGGCGCAGGAAAAGGTGACCACAGGGTCAAAGGGTACGATGCCCAGCAGGGGCAGACCTGCCCCGTCCATCACATCGTCCACATTCAGATCCAATGCCGCCATTTGCTTGACATCGATAGCATTGACGATCATGCGCACATTTCTGGCACCGACAATTTCCAGCGCATCTGCCTTGCGTCTTGCGCCACGGATGGCGGCGGGATTGGGGTGGGTGACCAAAATCCAGCGGTCTGCCAGCTGAAATTGAGGATCGTCCAGCAAAATGTAGTCAAAATTCTGCTTTGCCTGCCGTAACAGTGTGGCAAATTCTTCCGGTGTCACCTTGTGTTCGCTCATGGGAGCAGCCAGAAAGCGCAGTTTTGGGAATTTGGGATGGATGGCAGCACGCTCCAGCGGATAGCTGCCCCGGCAAACCTCCGGATAGGTCAGATCCGGCAGCTGGTCCAGGCCCAAATAGGCATCCAGATCGCCACGGCCATCATCGCAATCGATGCACAGCACCCGCCTGCCATCGGCAGCCAGCGCCACAGCCAGCGCGGCGCACAGCGCCGTCTTACCCATGCCACCCTTGCCGGATGTCACTGCGATCACTTCAGACAATGCCACCACCTCCCCATCATAATTGCCAATAGTATACAGGAAAAACGCACAAATGGCAATAGCAAAAACGGTGTTTTTTTTAGTTTTTTTATCAAATGTCACAAAATATACACTATATACTTGCATTTTAACCAAAAAGAAGAGCAGGCTAATCCCGCCTGCCCAGATATATGGAAGTTTTCAACCAAATGGTTCATGCAGGGGCGACAGCAAGAGCCGCCCCTACACGGAGTTTATTGCAATATAAAATACAACATGACAGCGGCACCGAGGATGATACGGTAGACACCGAAGGGAGCAAAGGAATGCTTGCGGACGAAGTCCATCAGCACCCGGATCACCAGAACACTGATCAGGAAACTGACGACGCAGCCGGTGATCAGCACTGCGATCTCAGTACCGCTGGGCACAAGGCCCTCCATCAGATATTTCAGTAGCTTCAGCGCGCTGGCGCCCAGCATGGTGGGAATGGCCAGGAAGAAGCTGAATTCCGCACCGGCAGGCCGGGATACACCCAGCAAAATGGCACCCAGAATGGTGGAGCCACTGCGGGAGGTGCCGGGGATCAGGCTCAGGCATTGAAAGGCACCGATCAGCAGGGCGGTGCGATAGTCGATGGCAAACACATCGTCGATGCGGCTGTGTTTCTTGCCCTTTTCCACAAACAGGAAAGCCACACCGTAGACGATCAAGGCAATAGAGACCACCACATAATTATAAAAATGGGCATCCATCCAGTCGTCCAAAACCAAACCGATCACGGCACTGGGCAGCACCGCCACAACAACCTTAAACCACAGATTCCAAGTGTTTTTCTTCTGGATTTTGTCCTTTTTTGCAGAAAAAGGGTTTAGTTTTTGAAAGAAAAGTAAGATGACCGCAAGAATGGCACCCAGCTGGATCACCACTTCGAACATTTCATAAAAAGCTTCCGACACATCCAATTTGATAAATTCGTCCAGCAGGATCAGATGGCCCGTAGAGGATACCGGCAGCCACTCCGTAATGCCCTCCACAATGCCAAATAAAATGGCTTTTAAAATCTCGATCATATTCTCCTCCTCGGTCAGATAAATTGTTGTTTACTGCGCCGAAGGCGCATACCTTCTCCCGGGGAGAAGGTGGCCCGCGAAGCGGGTCGGATGTGGAATGCGGGAGATAACCTACGATGAGGTAGCTGGTTAGACTTGCCGAAAGGTTACCTATTCC
>JAZUAW010000107.1:0-2384 GCA_045638225.1 Faecousia sp.
TACCTATTCCTAGGTCTGGAACCGATACCGCATCCAACCATCCTGCCCGCATTCCACATCAGTCAGGCCTAGCGGCCTGCCAGCTTCTCCCCGGGAGAAGCTAGAGCGGCTTCGCCGCTAATCGTGTAAACAACAATTTACCTAAGCAAACAATTCCTCCAGTGTGCCGAAGGTATATCCCATATTTTTCCAAGTGGTCAGCAAGGAATCGAGGATCTCCGCATTGGTCTGGCTAGTGGAGTGCAGCAGCACTACCGCCCCATTATGGGTGCGGGGGATCAGCTTTTCCAGAGCGTACTGGGCCGTGGGCTGCTTATCATTCTGCCAATCCACATAGGCAAGGCTCCAAAATACGGTCTTGTAGCCCAGCTGCTGCGCCATTTTTAAATTTTCCTCGCTGTAAATGCCCTGGGGCGGGCGGTAAAACTTGGCAAGGGGCTGCCCTGTAATGTCGAAAAACAGGGTTTCCAGATCCTCCAGCTCCTTTTGAAACGCCGCCGGGTCTGAGATCTTGCTCATATCCGGGTGATGCATGGTGTGATTGGCCACAATATGTCCCTCGGCCACCATCCGCCGCAGCAGATCCGGGTTTTTCTCCATATAATTGCCCACAAGAAAAAAGGCTGCCGGCACATTATGCTTTTTCAGAATGTCCAGAATTTTGGCGGTGCAGCCGTTTTCGTAGCCGGCATCAAAGGTCAGATACAGCACCTGCTTGCCTGTATCCCCCAAGTAAGCGGCGTCGTAGCGGCTGAGCACCGCGCTGTTGGCGGGCCCCACCGGAGGCTTGCCCTCGGTCTGGAAGCTGAGGCCCCACGAACCGGTGGTCACCGTTTCCGACAGGAAAATGCCGATGCCCAACACCAACGCCAGCACCGTCACCGCCGCCAATATGTAAAGATCCCGTTTGCGCATGTAATCGCCTCCCATGGGACAATCCTATGCGGCAACCGGAAGAATATGCAGGAAATTGAAAATGGATGCGGAAACGTAAAAACCCGGCCCATGGATTCCCATGGGCCGGGTGTCTATATTATTTACTTATTACGCAGGGTGACATCGTGGGCGCCGCCTTCCACGATGGAAACAGCGGAAACCAGAGTCAGCTTTGCTTCTCTCTGCAGGTCGGGGATGGTGATGACACCGCAGTTGCACATGGTGGACTTGACCTTATACAGGGAAGCCTCCACATTGTCGTGCAGGGTACCGGCATAGGTGACATAGCTGTCAACGCCTTCCTCGAAGCTGAGCTTGGAAGAGCCGCCCAGGTCATAACGCTGCCAGTTACGGGCACGGTTGGAGCCTTCGCCCCAGTATTCCTTCATATAAGCGCCACCCACCATGACCTTGGGAGTGGGAGATTCGTCGAAACGGGCGAAGTAACGGCCCAGCATCATGAAATCAGCGCCCATAGCCAGAGCCAGAGTCATGTGATAGTCGTGGACGATACCACCGTCGGAGCAGATGGGCACATAGATGCCGGTCTCACGGAAGTACTCATCACGGGCTGCAGCAACCTCGATCAGCGCGGTAGCCTGACCACGGCCGATGCCCTTGGTTTCACGGGTGATGCAGATGGAGCCACCGCCGATACCGACCTTCACAAAGTCAGCGCCGGCCTTAGCCAGGAACAGGAAGCCGTCACGGTCCACAACGTTACCGGCACCGATCTTGACGGTGTCACCATAGTTCTCACGAACCCAGGCGATGGTCTTTTCCTGCCAGCAGGTGTAGCCCTCGGAAGAGTCGATGCACAGCACGTCCGCACCGGCAGCCAGCAGAGCGGGAATGCGGGTGGCGTAGTCACGGGTGTTGATACCGGCGCCTACCAGATAGCGCTTTTCCTTATCCAGCAGCTCCTGGGGGTTAGCCTTGTGGGAGGCATAGTCCTTGCGAAAGACGAAGTACATCAGATGATCCTCGTCATCGACGATGGGCAGGCTGTTCAGCTTGTGATCCCAGATGATGTCGTTAGCGGCCTTCAGAGTGGTCTCCTTGGGGGCAACCACCAGCTTTTCCCGGGGAGTCATGAAATCCTTGACCTTATCGGTGGGGCTCATGCGGCTTACGCGGTAGTCACGGGAAGTGACGATGCCCAGCAGCTTACCGCGGGCGGTGCCATCCTCCGTGACGGCTACGGTGGGGAAGCCGTTGGTAGCCTTCAGGTCCAGCACGTCAGCCAGAGTGGGCTCGGGAGTCAGATTGGAAGCGGAAACTACGAAACCGGCCTTATAATTTTTGAGCTTACGAACCATCTCAGCCTGGCTTTCGATGCTCTGGGAGCCGAAAATGAAGCTGATGCCGCCTTCCTTAGCCAGGGCGATGGCCAGGGTGTCGTTGGAGACGGACTGCATGATGGCAGAGGTCATGGGAATATTCAGAGA
>JAZUAW010000108.1:0-2965 GCA_045638225.1 Faecousia sp.
CATCAGGGTATGTACGAAAAGGCCAAGAAGAACCTCACTGACCATATCTACGAAGCCCATTCCCTGGAGGAAGCCAAAGCTTTGCAGGAAGAACACGGCGGCTTTATCAAGACTATGTGGTGTGGCGAGCTGGAATGCGAGCTGAAGATGAAGGAAGTGGCTGGCATGAGCTCCCGCTGCATGCCCTTTGCCCAGGAAAACCTGGGTGAGACCTGCCCCATCTGCGGCAAGAAGGCAAAGACCATGATCTACTGGGGCGTTGCATACTAATTTGGTTCATTGATTTGCAAAGGTCAATGCGGTCATTGCCCCTTCATTTATTAAAAAGATAGAAATATGAAGATTTCTATATATACAAATTTTCGACTGTGTGATATGATTATGGAGTAATTATATCCAAAATATTACGAGAGGGGATACATATATGAAAAGAACAGTATGCATCTTATTGGTGATGATCTTGCTGCTGGCAATCTTTACCGGCTGCGGCAACACCGCAAATACCGAAACGACAACGGAGGGAACAACAATGGCACAGAAAGATAATTATACCCCCGATTCTACACTTCGCATTCTGATGGTAGGCAACTCCTTCTGCTACTACTATGTGGAAGAGCTCTATGATATGTTGATGATGAATCGTCCTGCGGGTGTGGACGAGGTGGAGGTCTATAATCTTTATTATTCCGGCTGTAGGTTGGATCAACACCTTGACTGGTTCAATGGAAAGGATGTGCAGTACTACCAGCTGTTTAAAACGGACAAGAAAGGCCGGCAAAACCTGGCACCTATCAGCAAATGGACGCTGGAGATGGCACTGGCCCAGGGCAACTGGGATTATATCAGCTACCAGGGCAGGATTAAGGCTCGTGACTATAATGTTGTAGAGGATGCAGAGCTAGAGCAGTACGAAAAGGACACTGCGGCAATGGCAAAACCGATACTGGATCATTTCCACAAAATGTTCCCCCATACGCAGCTTTTGTGGCACAGAACCTGGGTGTCGGAGAATCTGTACCGAGGAGATTATGGCGAGAACGAAGCCGAGGAGTATGATCGGAATATGCAGGCAGTTTGCGAATACATGTGCAATGTGTTCGATGCAGAAAATGGTTATGACATGAAGATGGTCAACACCGGTGCGGCCTGGACAGAAGTAAGAAGCTTGAATGCAGCAATGGCAGAGAGCTTGTTCCCCGTTGGCGGCCTGTGTGCAAGGCTTGGTTGGAACGACTACGATGGGGAGGTAATGCACTCCGGTGACGGCCGACACGACGGTGATATCGGCGGCGGTCAGCTGCTCAATGCCTACATGTGGTACATGACGATTACCGGCGATGCCGATCTGTCTGAGGTCATCGACTACAAGCCTGTTTATAAGAGTGGCTCTACCGATTATACTATGTCGGATGAGTTGGTCGCGATGCTGCAACAGGCGGCAGTAACCACCTTTGCATCTATGGCTGATCAGTAAAACTTAAAAATGGCTGTAAAAAAGCCTAAGTAAAAGCAGGCTGTGCCGAAAGGCACAGCCTGCAATTTTTGGTTAAAGCCCCCTCAGCAGCAGTAGATGCCCCGGCAGCAGAACAGCTGGGCAAACCAGCACAGGCACAGCTGCCACAGTCCGCCCCGCATCTGGAAGCCACGGAAGCCACCGGCCTGCTGCCGGTAGGCTGCGCCGCCGTTTTCGATGGCGTTGAGGGCGTGGAGGTATTCGGCGTTGCCCGGCTCCATGGAGACGGCTCTGCGGATGTGCTCCAGGGCGGTGACTTGGTTGCCAAGACCGTCATTGGCAAGGGCCGACAGGTAGTACCACCGGGCGTTGCGCTGGGTGGTGCTTTGCAGGATATTCAGCGCTTCCCGGTAGCGGCCGTACATGATATACTGGGCCGCTGCCTGCTGATACCGGTCGCCGCCGGTCTGTTGCTGCCCATAGCCGCCAAAGCCCCCGAAACCGCCATAGCCGCCATAGCTGCCATAGCCACCGGATGTGCCGGTGCTGCGGTAAGCGGCGGGGTTCTTGATCTGCTCGTAGGCGGCGTTGATCTGCTGCATTTTCTTGGCAGCAGCTTCGTCGCCGGGGTTGCGGTCGGGGTGATATTGCTTTGCAAGCCGGCGGTAGGCCTGCTTGATCTCGTCGTCAGAGGCATCCGGGCTGACGCCCAGCACCTTATAAGGATCATCCACCATTTGTTTCCTCCCGGGAAGATGCTTTTCTTCCCTGTCTTCTTCGGTATTCTACCCAAACGCCGCTGTAGAGAATATTGTCCAGCAGCTTCTTATCCTGCACCAGGGGCAGGCGTTCATAATAGTCGGTACACCGGGCCATGGCCAGCACCAGATATTGCTCCCACCGAGGCCAATCCTCCCCGGTGCCCATGGCAGCAAAGGGGTTATACTGCTTTTTCCGCAGATCCCGGCGGTAATCCACCGCCGCGTCCGCCAGATAAACAAACCGGCCCAATGCATCGCCGATCTGCTCCAAAGCAGGGCTCCACATGTCCTGCTTCCAGGTAAACAGGGCGGCCATCAATTGTCCAAAGCAGCCGGCAGGCTCATCGGGGTTATCGCAGCCCTGCTGTTCCAGCTGGGAAAGCCGGGCGATGCATTGCTCCATGGCAGCGCATTGGCGGGGGTAGCCTTCCCGGATCCGGGGCAGGGCTTTGTCCAGAATTTGAGATCCCAGCTTGGCGGTGATTTTGCCTTCGTCGGCGTAATCATCCATGCAGTTATAGTAGGCGAGGGCCACATTCATATCGGCGCAGTAGCGGACGATCTCGTTATCCACCCAGGGGCGGGGGTGCAGGGGGTGGAGCTGACAGGCCCGGCTGCCGGCCTCTTCCTCCGGTTCATACAGGCTCATCAGCAGCAGGGCCAGAAAAGCCATATCATAGCTTAGGGCCAGCCGGGCGGGATTGGAGCAGCGGGTCCGGATCTGGCGGCAGATGCCGCAATAGACGGACAT
>JAZUAW010000109.1:0-3828 GCA_045638225.1 Faecousia sp.
GTACCGTGTAATTACTGGCAGATTCAAACTGATCCGCGTTGGATGCATAGTAGCACATGGTCTTCAGGTTGGGAGAGATAACATGGATAATGGTGTCCGCTTCGTTTCGTGCCATGGCAAAAAGCAGATCTGTGCGGTCACTGGAGCAATCCACCACCACATAATCCGCCAGTTCCCGCATACATCGGAACAGCTGCCGAACTTTATCTTCCGTGGGGCGGGGGTAGGAATACTTGTTTTCACCGGCCTTGAAGCCCAGGTAACCCAGACCTTCCATGTCCTTGGTGGTAACGGTATGCTTCAGCACATCCTCCCGATAAACATCGGTCTGTTCCAACACTTCGCCGATGGAATAAAGCTCTGATGCTTTTCTGTGGGGGAAAATATAGCCCAGGCTGGGCACCTGCAGATCGGGAGAGAAGAACAGCACAGGGTTTCTGTTATTCAGAAGGTACAGTTCCTGGGCGACCTTCAGGGCAACGGAGGTCTTTCCGCTGCCGGGTGAGCCGCAAACGGCAATGAATTTAGCCATCGGTTTCGCCTCCTTCCAGGGGAATTACCACAGGCTCCTCCTCGTCAGGAATTTTGGGTTCTGCCTCGTCCTTGATGAAATAGGCATCCTGGACTGCCAGGAACTGATCCGCAACCTTTTTATCGCCACGATACACAAAGGCTACATGGATGGTAGCGTTTTCTTCGTATGTGGCCAGAAGCTTGGCCTGTTCCGCATTGGCAAGGACGGTCACGGTACTGGGCAGCGAATAACTGCCATCTTCATTCTCCACAATGGAGTCCTGGTCAATGCCATCTGCGGTGGTAGTAGTGACGACCTGCATATAGGTCAGAGCACCGGGCTGGATGGCCTTATCCGCATCCTGTTCCAGCACGAAGATGGTAATAATGTCGCCGTTCTGCAGCTTGCCGGAGACGGCAGAGGAAAGATTATTTACGGTAAAAGAAATCGCCACCTTGGAGCCGTCCAGGGTGGCGAATACATCCTCTGCGGTGTTACCGTCAGCGGTCAGTTTTGCATCCGTAATGCAATCTCCGGCATAGAGATTGGATGCTGCGTATTTGCCGACTACGGCATTCAGATCTGTGATGGGGTTTTCGGGCAGATTATCCTTGGAGAACTCAGCGAGCTCTACCATTTCTTCCGTAATGACAGAGCCCTGCTTGATGTCCTGCAGGACAATGACAACTTCTTCGGTATCATCTGCCAACCGGTTGATGAGAGGCGCTACCACGAAGGTTACGATGATGGCCAGCACCAGACAGATGACACCGATAATGGTTCTGTTTTTCATGGAATCGATCCTTTCTTAAATGAAATACGCGGCAAGGAAGCCGGCTGCGAGATAGGGCACTAGAGGGAAACTCTGGTTTCGGGTGCTTTTCCCGCGACACATATTGATGACGATGGCCAGCACAAGGCCTCCGATCAGACCGGCAACGCCACCGGTAGTGCCAAGGGCAAACGCACACGCGCCACCCAGCTTGATATCCGCGCCGCCGATGCAACTTTCACCGCTCAGGAGCGTCACCAGGAGCATCATGCCGGCAATGAACAGACCGCTCAGCAGCATTCCAGGGATATCTGCCATAGATACGCCAATGAAGGCAGTCAGCAGGACCATGACCGACATATAGTCGGCAACCTCCCGGCTTCTCAGATCTGAATAGGAAGCGGTCAGGAGGATCATGCACAGCAGGATTCCCCGGATGGTTTGTGCCGTGAAGCCAAAGCTACCAAACAGCAGCAGCGCATACACGCCGGAAATTGCCGCATAACCGGCGCCTACGTCTTGTTTATCGCCTTGCCAATGATGAGCGGCATATCTTGCCACGATCAGGGCCACGATGATTGTCGCTGCCAAGATAGCAAGGCATTGGCAGAGAATAAGCCAGGGGTTTGGCGTAACCACATGCATACCCCCGATCATAGGAATAGAAAACTTTTGCATTCTTTCCTCCTTTTGTAGTTTAAGGGGTGGAGCCGGTTACGACTCCACCCCAGGTGATTAGCCCTTATAGTTGAACAGGCCCTGGATCTTGCTGGTCACAGTGGGCATGATGGTGTTGTTGAACAGGGCGTACAGACCGGCCAGCAGCAGAGCGCCGATGACCACAGCGATCAGGATCTTGACGCCGGAGTCCACATAGCCTTCGGCCTTGACATTGGAAACGGTAACCACGGTGCGGGCAGCAGCGGAGTTGAACTTCTCACGGATCTTAGCGATAAACTTCTTCATAAAATAAAAACCTCAACTTTCTTGTTATGTGATATGGATGGGGGAGAGGGATTAACCGTTGTAGTTGAACAGCCCCTGGATCTTGTTGGTCACAGAGGGCATGATGGTGCCATTGAACAGGGTGTACAGGCCGGCCAGCAGCAGAGCACCGATGACCACAGCGATCAGGATCTTGACACCGGAGTCAACATAGCCCTCGGCCTTGACATTGGAAACGGCCACCACGGTGCGGGCAGCTGCGAAATTGAACTTTTCACGGATCTTATCGATAAACTTCTTCATGAAAAATTACCTCGACTTTCTTGTTATGTGATATGGATGGTGGTATAGGGTTTAACCCTTGTAGTTGAACAAGCTCTGGATCTTAGTGGTCACAGAGGGCATGATGGTGGTGTTGAACAGGGTGTACAGGGCAGCCAGCAGCAGAGCACCGATGACCACAGCGATCAGGATCTTGACGCCGGAGTCCACATAGCCCTCGGCCTTGATGTTGGAAACGGCAACCACAGTGCGGGCCGCTGCGGAATTGAACTTCTCACGGATCTTAGCGATAAACTTTTTCATAAAATAATTACCTCGTACTTTCTTGGTTTTAGATTTGTTGGTTGATAGGGAGTATTGCTTTCTTCAGCCAGTACAGCTGGTTTGAGAGGGGGAGAGTGTGAGAGGGGGAGAACGGCAACCAGACCCGTTCCAACCGTCAAAAGGGTACACTACCCCCACGGGAGGTGGATATTCGGACACTTAGCGATCACGCTCCTTCATGCGCTCCCGGTACCGCTGATAATGCTCAAGCGCTTTCAAAACATAATCTTCGGTTTCTTTGGGAGTGATATTTTTAGGAAGAAAAGGCTTCAGCCGCTCTGTGCGGAAGCTGATCTTCTCTGCCTGATTAGGTTTTCGCTCACACATGATGGAAAGAATCACATCAGCGCCCAGCTTGCCTGCTTTGGAAAACTCCTTCATCTTGATGGCCTGGGCCAGAGAAGGGGTGGCATCTTCGTATGAGATGGTTTCCAGCAGATCCCGCTGTTCCTGCTGCGTCAAATAGGACAGTTCCACAGCAGGTCGAAAAGCAATCCGCCCTTCGTCAACCATGTCCAGCAGTGCAGGGACCAGGTTGGTGAGGCGGATATAGCGGAATACTTGATCTCGTCCTTCGCCACTTTTTTCTCCAAGCTGGGCGGCAGAATCTAACTTTGTCGCCACTGGCGATAAAGTTAGATCGTTGCGTTTCCCTTGCCGTTTTATGGCTTCCAGGCGCATCTTGTAGGAAAAAGCCTTTTCACTGGGGAGAATGGTGGTTCTTTGCAGGTTGGAGTCCACCATAAGGATGATGGTTTCATCTCGGGTCAGCTCCCGGACTTCCGCACGGATGGTGGTATGGCCTGCCAGTTCCGCTGCCTTTCTGCGACGATGGCCTGCCGCACATTCAAAACGCCCGTCCTCCTTCTTGCGAAGAATGACGGGCGTGATGATTCCATATGTGCGGATGCTTTCAGTCAGGGTTTCCATGTCCTCATCCATGCGGACTTTGTAGGGATGGTTGGGCATATCGTCGATTTGATCCAAGGGG
>JAZUAW010000110.1:0-38040 GCA_045638225.1 Faecousia sp.
CCGCCGTAGGTCTGGCCCTTACCGGTCAGAACGCCGTTCTCCCACACGCCCTTCAGGCGGCGGTACTGGCCGTACATGTAGCCGATCTCACGGCCGCCAACGCCCATATCACCAGCGGGAACGTCCACATCGGGTCCGATGTAGCGGTACAGAGCGGTCATGTAGCTCTGGCAGAAGCGCATGATCTCAGCATCGGACTTGCCGGTGGGATCGAAGTCGGCGCCGCCCTTACCGCCGCCCATGGGCAGGCCGGTCAGGGAGTTCTTGAAGGTCTGCTCGAAGCCCAGGAACTTGATGACGGAGGGGGTAACATTGGGCTGGAAGCGCAGGCCGCCCTTGTAGGGGCCGATGGCGCCGTTGAACTGGCAACGGTAGCCGATGTTGGTATGCCACTGGCCATTGTCGTCACACCAGACAACACGGAAGGTGAACATACGCTCAGGCTCGACCATACGGGTCAGCAGGTCAGCCTTCTCATATTCGGGGTGAGCATCGATGACAGGAGAGATGGAATGGAAAACCTCTTCCACAGTCTGGCAGAACTCGGGCTCATTGGCGTGCTTGGTCTTAACATAGTCAATTACGCGAGCAACATAAGCGTTCATTGGTATCAGTCTCCTTTAATAAAATTACATAATCAGTCGGTGGCGTACTCCACCAAAAGACATTATAGCAAAGCTTTTCCAATTTTGCAAGATGGAAATACTATATGACATTTCCAGTCCAAATTATGCAACATGCACAATCGTCCACTTTTTAGGTAAAATTGCTACAAAAACAAAGTAAAATGTCCACCGGATGCAGACATTCCAGATGTCTTTACCCGGTGGACAATTTTTATTCGTGATGGTGATGGCCGCAGGCGCATTGGGAATCTTTGTGGTCGTGATCATCGTGATGATGGTGATCGCAGCACTTGTGATCGTGATCATGATGATGGTCGCAGTGGCCATGTGTATGGTGATCGTGATGATCGTGATGACCGTGGCCATGGTGCTTATGGGAATGGCCATGGTGATGGTGGTGATGATGGCCGCCTAGCTCCCGCTTGCGGGGGGTACAGACTGTTTCGTGGCAGCACTCCCCTGCTTTCTCCAGTTCAATGGTCACATGGGTCACATCATGCTCTTCCAGTTTTTTGCGGATGGCCTTCTTCAGCGCCAGCGCGTCGCAATCCTCTGCTACCACATGCAGCGTAGCGTAGTGATTAACGCCGTCCAGCGTCCAAATATGGACATGGTGCACATCCTGGACATGGGGAATCCGACGCAAGTGGGCTTCCAGACGGGCAGGGTTGATTCCTTCGGGGGTTTTCTCCATGAATACAACCAGCACCTCGCCCATGCCCTGCACTGCATGGCTCAGAATGAACACAGCTACGCAAATCGACATGATGGGATCGATGAGGGTAAAGTTAGTGAAGCGGATGACGATGGCACCGACGAGAACAACTACCCAACCCAGCACGTCTTCCAGCATGTGCAGGTTCACGGCCTTTTCATTGAGAGAATGGCCGCCGTGGGTAAACCAGGCAGCTGCCAGATTCATGGTCGCGCCCAGCACTGCCATAATGATCATGCCATTGGAGTTGATCTCCACAGGGTTCAAAATGCGCATGATGGCATTATAAACCACCACAGCAGAACCAACCAGCAGGATCAGATTGGTAATGGCAGCGCCCAGCACAGAGAAGCGGGCATAGCCGTAGGAATAGGCCGCGTCCGGCTTTTTGTTGCTCTTTCGCTCCAAAAACCAGGATGCGCCAATGCTGATAGCATCACCAAAATCATGAAGCGCATCGGAAATAATGGCCACACTGCCGGTAAAAATGCCACCCAGCAGCTCAAATACAGAAAAACCAAGGTTCAGCAAAAACGCGATCAGAATATTGCGCTGTGTCTTCATGGGGATTGCCTCCTGTTGACATCGGATAAACTTTATCGTATAATACATTTGATACGATACAACTTGTACGGTTATTCTAAAAAATCCCAGAATAAAAAGCAACAGGCAATCTGCATAGACTGTCAGATAACAGACATTCTTGCAGTTTTGTACAGGAGGCATTATGGACAGACGACAACGAAAATCCCGAAAAGCCATTTTCGACGCTTTTACCGCCCTGCTGCGCGTCAAGCGCTATGAGCAGATCACGGTGCAGGACATCATCGACGCGGCAGATATCAGCCGCAGCACATTCTATGCCCATTTTGAGACCAAGGATATGCTGCTGAAAGCTATGTGCAGCGATATTTTTGACCATATCTTCGCCGGCGATTTGTGCGATTATCACGAGCACGGTCCCCAATTGCAGGCAAGGCTGGCTCATATTCTGTGGCATTTACAAGAGCAGCGATCCCATGTGCTGGGCATCTTGTCCTGTGAAGGCGGCGAGCTATTCATGGTCTATTTCAGAGAACGGCTTGGCACCCTCTTTTCCATGTATCTGGCGGATTTCCCCCGAACTGTACCGGAGGATTTCCTGTTGAATCATCTGGTGGGCAGCCTGTGCGAGGCGGTGCGCTGGTGGGCCCGCAGGGGCATGACCGATCCGCCGGAAATGGTGGCAGAATACTATATCCATAGCATTCATCCCTGATATTTACTAAAAAGGATTTGCAATCAGCCGCAAGGTGTGCTATACTAACCTACTAAAGCGTTGGCGCCAACTATGCTGCGCGCAGAAAATAAGAGTTTTAACCAAGTGAGGAAACACTATGTTTGAGAAAATATTGGAACAGATCCAAGCCCATGACCGCATTATCATCCATCGCCACTGTAATCCCGATGGCGATGCTATGGGCAGTCAGATCGGCTTAAAACACATCCTGCTGGAGAATTTCCCGGGGAAAGAGGTATATGTAGTAGGCGATCCCGCTAAGCACTACAGTTTCATGGACGACAGCGTGATGGATGAGATTCCCGACGCATACTATACTGACGCGCTGGCCATCGTGCTGGACACCTCTGCCAAGCGCCTGATCAGCGATGATCGCTACACCACCGCCAAAGCCACAGCCCGTATCGACCACCACCTGTTTGTGGAACAGATCTGCGATACAGAAGTGGTAGGCACCAGTTTTGAAAGTTGCTGCGGCCTCATTGCCGCCTTTGCAGAGGAAAGCGGCCTGCGGCTGACTCCCATCGCCGCAAAGAGCCTGTACACCGGTATGGTCACCGACTCCGGTCGTTTCCGTTACGATTCCACTTCTGCCCAGACCTTCCGTCTGGCGGCCTTTCTGATGTCGCAGGAATTTGACACCAATGAAATTTATCGGAATCTGTATGCCGATGATTTCGCCCGCATTCAGCTGAAGGCCAAATTCGTGCTGAAGATCCAATTCACGGAAAAGAATGTGGCCTACATTTACACCACCAGAGAAGAAATGGAGCAGCTGGGTGCCGACACCTTCTCCATTTCCCGTGGTATGGTGGGCACCATGTCCGATATCAAGGGTGTAGACATCTGGGTCAACTTCACGGAAACCGAGCAGGGCGTTGCCTGTGAACTGCGCTCTTCCAAATACAACATCAATCCCATTGCGGTGAAGTACGGCGGCGGAGGTCACGCCAAAGCCAGCGGCGCCACCGTAAAATCCAAAGAAGAAGCCATGGCGATGCTTGCCGACCTAAATGCCATGATGGAGGAAACCATATGAATTATGAAATCAAACAGGCGATCCTGCAAAAGATCAAAGAATACGAAACTATCTTCATCTTCCGCCACATCCGCAACGATGGTGACTGCGTAGGCGCTTCCAAGGGCCTGCAGGCCATCTTGAAAGCCTCCTTCCCTCAGAAGAACATCTATCTCATCGACAGCGATTGCTCCGCTTACCTGGCCTTCCTGGGCCCCGAGGACGAGGATGTAGGGGACGAGGTGTATGCAAAGGGTCTTGCCATCGTGGTGGATACCGGCACCGCAGCCCGCATCTCCAACAAGAAGTTTGCCCTGTGCAAGGAGCTCATCAAGATCGACCACCACATTCCTGTGGATCACTACGGCATGATCAACTGGGTGGAGGAGGATCGCTCCTCTGCCTGCGAGATGATCGTGGATTTTTACGAAACTTTCAAAGATCAGCTGGTGCTGACCAAGGAAGCCGCCAAGTATCTGTACACCGGCATGGTCACCGACTCCGGCCGTTTCCGCTACGAAGGCGTCAATGGCCGCACCATGCGCTGCGCCGCTACGCTGCTGGACGCAGGCATCGATACGGAGAGTCTGTTTGCCCATCTGTATCTGGAGGACTACGGTTTTCTGAAATTCAAGGCCTTTGTCTATGAAAACATGAACATCACCGAAAACGGTGTGGCCTATGTGCATGTGACCAAGGAAATGAAGGATCGCTTCGGCTTGTCCGACGAGGATGCCAGCAATGCTGTAGGCATGATGGACGGTATCAAGGGCACACTATGCTGGCTGGCCTTTATCGACAGCCACAAGGAGCCGGGCACCATCCGGGTGCGTCTGCGCTCCCGCTTTATGACCGTCAATCAGATCGCGGAGAATTATCGGGGCGGCGGTCACGCCTGCGCCAGCGGCGCTACCGTTTACTCCGAGGACGAGAAGATGGCGCTGATCCGCGAGGCAGACGCCGCCATCAAGGCATACAAAGAAACACATGAGGGTTGGCTATGAAAATTTTGATTACAAATGACGACGGCATCGGCGCCAGCGGCCTGCCCGCTTTGGTAAAATGGGCGCAAAAATACGGCGAAGTGACCGTCATTGCCCCCAAGGTAGAGCAAAGCGGCAAGAGCCACGGCATCGAGATCCACAAATCTTTCGGTCTGGAAAAAGTGGATCTCGTCCCCGGTGTCACCGCCTTTGCGCTGGATTCCACCCCCGCCGACTGCGTGCGCTACGCCATTTTGGGCCGCAAGGAGCAGTTTGATCTGGTGATCTCCGGCATCAACCGGGGTCTGAATTTAGGTGCGGACATCATGTACTCCGGCACGGTGGGTGCGGTGTGCGAAGCGGTGAATTTGGGTGTGAAGGCACTGGCTTTCTCCACCAGCCCCGCATACTATGATCATGCGGCAGAGCATTTGGATGACATTTTCGCCTTTGTACAGGAAAACCGCCTGTTCGACCACAACGAATTTTATAATATCAACATCCCTGCTAATCCCCACAAAATCGTCATCACCCATCAGGGCGGCCCTTACTATTCCGACGAATTTACGCTGGCCTACGGCAAGGTGACCCCCCACGGCATTGATGTATTCACCCCCTGCGCTGATGACACAGTGGATACCGACTGCGTGCTGCGCTGCGGCAATATCTCCATCATGCCCCTGACAAACCAGCGCACCGAGATGGCTGTTTATCAGGACCTGGCTAAAAAACTGAACTAAGTAAACACTCCCACAGGCATAAACCTGTGGGAGTGTTTATTCCGTTCGGGGGGAGCGATGCCCACATCGCTCCCCGCATTTAGCGTCAACTGTAAAAGATCAATGTACGCATTCGTGCCTATAGTGTGCCTTCTCTTATCAAAAGCATATTGTCGGTATCATCAAAATGAATTTGTACAACAGCATCCAAGGGGATATCATCCGCCACGTTCAAACCCAGGAAAATAAAATCTGCAAGCGCACCGCCAAACGAGCGTTCCGGTTCAGCAAGGGCAATGGAATAGCTTCCATCATCCATTTTCAGGCATTCTTCCACAAGGCAGGTTGAATACCCTGGCTGTGCATAAAAGCAGATCAATACAAGCGTATTCTCTTTAAAAAAATCATCATTGTATAATTCAGACTGGTTCTCTATTAAACGTTCACTAAATGCATCTGTATAGGAATCCCACTCCTGCAACAGGGCACATAACTGAGCCGTCGACTTGATCACAACCGGCCACTGCACATCCGGAACATGATTCATAGAATGCGAGATCATATTAACTGTGCATTCCAACGCAATACTATTTACGATCGGCTCTGTGGGGACGGTGGTTTCCTGCACAGGTGTTGTTGGGGCACTAGGTTGGGTCTGGGGTGCTGTAGTAGAGGGATCCGTTTGCAAAGGCTGTGAGTTCATTTGCTGTCCTTCTGCAGACCCACAGGCAGACAGTATCACCGTTAGAAACAGAAGCAAGCAGATCAATTTCTTCATAAAGATTCTCCTTTCACATTTCTTGGCGCGTTACCATAATGCGAGGCCAACATATTCCATCGAATTTGTTACCCCGTCAAGTTCTACGAAAATGGTATAAATACCGGGTGAAACGGGTTTAAACTGCACTATTTCAAAATAGAGTGTGGCATCAGGTGTAATGCCATGCAGAATACTATCCTAATCCTCCGCAGCCAAAATCATTGCTACAATAGTTGCATGTAGGCTCTCGTCAACTTCATCTTCCTGTCTTATATGAATGGATGCATTTGGCAAATAGGAGTTGGATATATCCGGCACACCACCAATTTCCAGAATTCCAATCTTAATACCACTGCCAGTTAAATACTTGGTATCACGAAGATAGTCTGCTCTTGATATTTCATTAGAAAGATCAAGATGTCCAATCACCTCAAGTGAGGTCAAACCATTTGGGAAGTTGGAATCGGTTATCGGCAAATCGGCAATCCTAACATTCGAAAAAGAAACCACATCATCACAGCGAGCCATTGCCAACGCGGTATCTCTGTCTAACTCCACAATCGCCATGGGCGCATACTCGCTGACATATACCTGAGCATCCGCATCCAGATAATCATCCAGTAGATTCTGATTCAGTTCTGCATAAAACTCACGGTAAACCTTTCGTTTCAATTCAATCGCCTGCTGAAGGATCAATTCTTCAGCATCCGTTGTTTCGCAACCTGTAACTCCAAACTTAGCTTCCATGTAAACACTATATTCCTGCGGATAGCGGCGAGCAAATTCTTCACTGCTTTGTGGTCAACATCCGCCATATGAACATGGGCAAGTATTGTTTCCTTACTGGAACGGCTGTTAAATTCAGATATTAACTCTGGAGAAATCTTGCTTTGGGCAACGCCAATTCTACTGCAGCAACCTACGAAAACATACCACACATCAACACTAGAACCAATCCAAAAGAAAATATTCTTTTCATAAAATGTCCTCCTCTTCCGTTAGAATTGAAATAATGTCTGTTTGTACAATAATAGCGCACTTTTGTCCACTTGTCAAGAACGGCACATAGCAGTTAGTCGTTGATCGCACATAGCCGTTTCCCCCTTTGTTTGATAAAAACCCTTCACTCATAATATCCACGAGAACTGCTTTTGATTTCAAAATTCAAAATTTTCTTCTATATCTTATAACAAATTAGGCAGGCGATTTGGGACACTTAAAAATAAAAAATTTTGTTATTTTCGCGCGGTCTATTCTTCTTTCATACTGTATATGTGTTCTGCATGGAAAAGGTGACATTTTTTCGGATAGTATAATTTTTTTACTGATTGCAGTTAACTTAATATCATGTCAAAAAACAAAGCCTTCCGAGTAATCGGAAGGCTTTGTTTATTACAGCAAAAACGTAAAGATGAACCAAGTGATCAGATAGGCAGCAAAGAGGACAGCGATGAAGATAAACATCGGGCCGATCATCATTTTCACCGCGTTCCAGTAGGTCTTCCAAGCATCTTTATAGAAGCCCTTGGGCCGGTAAGGATTATGATCGTGGAGGCGGCTGCCGCCTACACCGGACATATCGGCAAGGCTGCGGCCATCGTCATAATAGCGGACCTTTTCTTTTTTCTCCTTTTTTGCCATGGAGATCACTCCTCATCCAGCAAATGGCAAGCAGCGAAGTGACCGGGGGTATGCTCCCTGTATTCGGGAGTGATATGCCGGCACTTTTCCGTGGCATTGGGGCAGCGGGTATGGAATCGGCAGCCCTTGGGGGGATTGGCAGGAGAAGGGATGTCGCCTTCCAACTTGATCCGCTCCGTCTTGACGGTGGGATCGGGATTAGGCACAGCCGAGAACAGGGCCTTGGTGTAAGGATGCAGCGGATTGGTAAAGATATCCTCCTTGGTGCCAAATTCCATCACAGCGCCCAGATACATAACCAAAATCTTGTCGGAGATAAACTTGACCACGCTCAAATCGTGAGAAATGAATACATAGGCCATGTTGCGCTCCCGCTGCAGCTTTTTCAGCAGGTTAATGATCTGTGCCTGAATGGAAACATCCAGCGCGGAAACAGGCTCATCACAGATGACCAGCTTGGGGTTAACAGACAGGGCACGGGCGATGCAGATTCTCTGGCGCTGACCGCCGGAGAATTCGTGAGGATACCGCTCAAAGTAGTAATCCCGCAGGCCGCATTCGTCCATCAGCTTCAGAACATAGTCCTTCACTTCGGCCTTGGGCACGATGTTGTGGACCTGGACAGGCTCACTCAGCAGGCCGCCCACCGTATCTCTGGGGGGCAAGCTGGAGTAGGGATCCTGGAAGATGATCTGCATTTCCTTGCGGATGGCACGCATCTGCTTGGGGGTGTAATGGGTGATATCCTCGCCATTGAAGATGATCTGGCCGCCGGAGGGCTGGTGCAGCTTCAAAATAGCACGGCCGGTGGTAGTCTTACCGCAACCGGACTCACCTACGATACCCAGGGTCTCGCCGGCATGCAGCTTAAAGGACACATCGTCCACAGCCACCAGCTCCTGCAGCACCTTGCCGGTGATGGACTTCTTCTTGGGAAAGGTCTTACGCAGATGGCGCACTTCCAGAATGCATTCCGGGTCAAAGTCCTTTGCGCAGTCTTCTTCGATCTGCTTTGCCCGCTTGGCCTGGTATTCGGCAGAGAGCGCCTCGTCATCGTAGATAGGAGTGGTCACAATATTCTCTTCAGCCATTGTTCTCCTCCTTGTCATACAGGTGGCAGGCCACGAAATGGGTGGGGCTGATCTGGATCATGCCGGGATAATCACCGGAGCATTTGTGGACGCACTTTGCGCAGCGTTCCTTGAAATAGCAGTGGCTCGGCATGTTGATGGGGTTGGGCACGTTGCCGGGGATGTTATAGAGCTCCGTGCTGTCGTCCAACGTCATGGTGGGCTTGGACTTCTGCAGGCCGATGGTATAGGGGTGCTTGGGATCCTGGAAGATTTCCATGACCGTACCCTTTTCGATGACCTTGCCGGCATACATGACCACCACATAGTCCGCCATCTCAGCGATGACACCCAGATCGTGGGTGATCAGCAGGATGGAGCCGTCGATCTTGTTCTTGATATCCTGCAACAGATCCAGAATCTGGGCCTGAATGGTGACATCCAGTGCGGTGGTGGGCTCGTCGGCGATAATCAAGCGGGGTTCCGCCGCCAGGGCCATGGCGATCATCACTCTCTGGCGCATACCGCCGGACAGTTCGTGAGGGAAAGCGTTATATACGTTTTCGGGAATGATACCAACCAGACGCAGCATTTCCTCGCTCTTTGCCTTGGCCAGTTCCTTAGTGGCGCCGGGCACATGGAGCAGGGTCACTTCGTCCAGCTGTTGGCCGATGGTGAACACCGGGTTCAAGCTGGTCATAGGCTCCTGGAAGATCATAGCCACCTGCTTGCCACGGATACGATGGATCTCATGGATGGGCATTTTGGCAATGTCGTAGACCTTCTCCTCCATCTCGTACTCCCCTTCCCGGCCACCGGCCTTGGGGATGAGCTTGCCATGGGCATCCCGCTTATAGTCATTGGCCTGAAAGCGGATAGAACCACTGACGATCTGGCCGGTAGGACCCTGAATAAGGCGCATGACGGACATGGAGGTGACAGACTTGCCACAACCGGATTCGCCTACGATGCCCACTACCTTATGGCGGGGCACATCGTAGGAAACACCGTTGACAGCTTTTACAACACCCTGCTCGGTGAAGAAGAAGGTGTGCAGGTCCTCGATCTCCAGAATATTGTTGGGGTTTTTCATTTCAGTGAGGAATTCTTCCTCGGAAGCCTTACGGTTTTTGTAGGCCTCCAGACGCTTGATCTCCTTGGCGTTGGCTTTGGCAATGGCTTTGACTTCCTTGCCGGTGAGATAATTCTTCTTTTCATTAGCCATGATTATCTCCTCGCTTTCGGATCAAGTGCGTCACGCAGGCCGTCACCAACAAAGTTGAAGCCCAGCACCGCAATGACGATGCACACACCGGCAGGCACCCACACATACAGATGGTTCTGCAGGATATCCTGGTTGGTGGTGATGATATTGATCATGGTGCCCCAGGCGGCATAGGGAGCCCGGACGCCCAGATTCAAATAACTTAAGGTTGCCTCATAGAGGATCATGCTGCCCAGACCCAGGCTCATCTGTACGATCAGCTGGGGCATCACATTGGGCACCAGATGCTTAAAGATCTTTCTGCCTGTGGAGTAGCCCATAGCCTCAGCCGCCACCATAAACTCCTGCTCACACAGGGAAAGGATCTGGCCTCTGACCAGACGGGCAGTGCCGGGCCAGGAAATAAAGGTGAGGAAGGTCATCAGCAAATAGATACGATACTGGCTGTCGATGCCCCATGCTTCATTGTCCAGAGCAGTACCAACGATCAGCAGGATCGGGATACCGGGCAGGCACATCAGCACGTCGCAGATACGCATAATAACCGTATCCACAGCACCACCAAAGTAACCGGCCAAGCCGCCCATGATGACGCCGAAAATGGTCATCAGAAACACAGCCAGGAAGCTGACAATCAAGCTGATCCGTCCGCCATACATCAGACGGACCAATACATCATAGCCCTGATCATCGGTACCGAGGGGATGTCTGGCCGAAGGACTTTGCAGGAAGTTATCAGACACCTGCTTTTCGGTGGTCTGGCGGATGGTGTATTCAACACCGTTTACGGTAAAGGTGGTTTGTTTGACTGCGTATTCAGTCTTACCGCTGCGGTCCAGTTCTGTCTCGCCCCATTTGGCGGCATCGGTATAGTCAGCAGTGGTATCGGCCATCAGCACCGGGCCCAGAAAGCTGAACAAGAACAGGCCGATGACCATCACCAGACCAACAATGCTCAGCTTGGAGCGGAAGAAGCGGCGAACCACCATCATGCCCGGAGACATGAGACGCAGATTTTTATCCAGAGGTGCCTCGGTGTCCACGGTCTTTTGGGTTTCGTTCTCTTTCAGTTCCAATTCGTCCATGGTCGCACCTCCTTAATGCAGTTTCACTCTGGGGTCAACCCAGGCGTAGGCCAAGTCAGCCAGAATGACACCCACCACGCTCAGCACTGCCAGGAACATATTGTAGCCCATGATGAAGGGGATGTCGCCGGAGTTCATGGCGGTCAAGGCCACATTACCGATACCTTCCAGACCGAAGATCTGCTCGGTGATGATAGCACCGGAGAACAGACTGGGTAGCAATCCGGCCATGGAAGTAACCAGCGGGATCAGGGTATTGCGGAAGGCGTGCTTATTGATGACCACGCTTTCGCGGAGGCCCTTGGCTCTGGCGGTACGAATATAGTCAGAAGTCATAACTTCCAGCATATTGGTACGGGTCATGCGCATTCTCGGGCCAATGGACAAGATCACAATGGTAAGGATGGGAATGACCAGATGCCACAAATAGTCCAAGATCGCATCAAAACCGGTCAGCACCGCGCCTGCGGTCTGCATACCGGAAACCGGGAACCAGCCCAGTTTCAAGGAGAACAGGCTCTTGAGGATGTTGCCGAAGAAGAAGGAGGGCAGCGAAATACCGATCATAACCAGAATGGTAACCACATAGTCCCGGAGGCTATACTGGTGGGTGGCCGCGGTGATGCCTAGAGGAATGGCAATCATGAACTCGAAAACTGTAGCGATCAGAGCGATGGTGAAAGACAGCCACATTTTGTCGGCAATGATATCTGCCACAGGCAGGGCGTACTTGAAGCTGGTGCCCAGATCGCCCCGCAGCATGGCGCTCAGCCAGCTGAGATAACCACCGAAATAGCTGCCCATTTTCTCCATGAAGCCCATGTCAGTGGTATCTTGCAAGCCGTACATTTTGTACATATTTTCCACCATCTCCTGACTGATGGTGGCGCCGCCCGCGCTGAGCGCGTCGATCTTGGACTGGATATAATCGACGGGCATCAGGCGGACCAGAAAATAGATGATAACAGAAACGCCAAACAGGATCAGAACGGCATAAGCCAATCGTTTGAGTATGTATTTTAACATAGGCTACTCCGTTTCAGAAAAATTTTAGTCAACGAACTCGATATCCCAAATGCGGTCCAGAGGAGAGGAATAGGGGTTGATCTCGCTGGGCAAGCTAGATGCCTTGATCACATTGGCGTTATAGGCATACAGCACGTCACGCTGGTAGACAGGCAGTTCCACAGCCAGATCCAGAATGTAGCCCATGGCTTCCATATACAGTTCGGCACGATCTTCCTGATCGTTGGTCTCACGGGCAGCGTCGATCAGATCTGCCAGATCGTCCAGAATGTCCTGTTCTTCGTCAGAACCGGAGCGCTTGATCCAATCATAGCCCCAAGCCTTGGTGGAGGTAGCAGTGGAGTCCTTGTGATAGACCTGATACATATCGGGATCCAGAGAAGAGGACCAAGCAGCAGCCCAGACCTGCAGAGAGCCGGTGTTGATTTTGGTCAGCGCATTGGTATCGCAAACCACTTCCACATCCCAGCCCATAGAATTGAGCAGAGCGGCAGCGTCACGGAAGACCTTATAGGTGGGGTGATCCTGCAAGGTAGAACCGGCAATGGTGAGGGTCAGCTTCAGATCGGTGGCATCGATGGTCTCAATCTCAGCTGCCTCTGCCATGTACTTTTCGATATTTGCCTTGGCGGTGGATTCCACCCACTTGCCATACTGGGGATAATCCTTGCCGTTGTAGTTCTTGTCAGAGCCCTGGGGGTAAGCCCAGCTGACCATAGACATATTCCACACGATCTGCTCAGCAGTACCGGTGCGGTAGTAGTCCAGTGCCAGGCTGGTATTCATAGCGCACATAATAGCGCGGCGCAGGTAGATATTGGGGACCTTGGCTGCGTTGATACCGATGTAGCCGTAGCCCAGCTGATCGGTAGAGAGCATGTTGAAGCCCTGAGAAGCCATGCCGCTGAGCTTGTCGTAGTTGTCGGTGGTCATAGCAGGGCTAATGTAGTGGACAGCACCAGTGCTGAGGGCGTTGATAGCATCGTTGGAGCTGACAACCTGATAGCGGATCAGATTGATCTTGGCATTGTTGATACCCTCACCCACGGTGGTGAAGTTCTCATTGGCCTTGAAGTAAACGATATTGTTGCTGAAGAAACCGCCTTCAGCGGGGCTGTCGCTGCCAGAAGCATCGGTGGTCTTGTAGGGACCTGCGCCCATGGGCAGCTTGATGTTTTTGGTGGACTGAATGATATCGGTCATAAAGTCGAAGCTGGCAAATTCCACACCAAACTTGTTATTTGCGATATCCATGGGCACAGAAGAGCCTGCGCCATAGTAGTGCTGGGGCGCCACAGTCAGAGAGAAGTTCCAGATAGCCTTGGGGTCAACGCCTTCAATGGTGATCTTCAGCACATCGTACTCAGCGGTATTGGTAACAGTACCGTCAGCATTGTGGCCGGAGGCGATGGTATACTCGGTGCCGTTGACAGTGATCTTAGAGCCGGCGGCATCGGTATGACCCAGGGAAACGATACCCTCGATGGAGTCGACCAGCAGGGAGCCGTCATCGTCCATGTTCTCATGCAGGATGACTTCGGTAGCCTTGGCAACATACTCGGTCATCACAGTAGCGGCAGAGGCGGTGTACAGCAGCACATCGGTCATCTTACGGGCGATCTGGTCGCTGTAAACATATTCAATAGCAGCGGTCTTTTCCTTGATGGTGGTGGGATAGTTGGGAGTCAGCTCCTTGATCTTGGTGCGGTCAATCTTGCCGTCGGCATCCTTGGCATACTCCACTTGCACATAGCCGTTGGCAAACATGAACTTGAAGATCGGGTCACTAAACTCAGTGTGAGACTTGTAGGGTTCGTCCATGAAGGACTCCTGAGCGCTGTCATACTTGGTGCTCAGTTCTTCCTTGAACAGCTTCAGAATGTACTCATAGTCGGCCAGCAGATCGGCATTGGTGATGGTGTTGGGGTTGTTGGAGATAGCTTCCTGATAACCGGAGGAAACATTGTAGGCCAGAATGGCGGCCTTCATGGCTTCATAGCCTGCTTCCTTGGAAGCGGTAGAATCTTTGGTGATGGTATACAGGTTCAGCAGCTCCATCAGACGGTTTTCTGCCTTGGCATTGGCCTGCTCCGCAATCAGTTCATCGGCATCGCTGGAACCCAGGCCGGGCTTCTGGGTGCGGTACTCCTGCAGGCCCAGGATCTTGGTGGAATACAGGGTATTGGAACCGGTGTAGACGGGATCCAGATAGACATAGTAGTTAAACAGCACGTCTTCCATGGTCAGAGGCTGGCCATCGGAGAACTTGATGCCGTTCTTCAGCACGAAGTAGTAAGAAACGGTGCCGTCATCGTTTTCCACGATCTCATAATCCTTGGCCACCACAGCTTCATTCTCACCGTAGGCAACCTGGATCTGGCCGTTTACATATTTGGCGCCGATCATGCTGATCTGGGTCATAGAAACGATAGTGCCGTCGTTGGCGGAGGTGTAGTAGAAGGGGTTGAACAGGCCATCCAGCAGATCGGTCATAATGACAAATGCCTCGGGCTTTGCATTGGCGCCCTTCTTCTTGCAGCCGGCCAGCATGCTCAGCATGCTCACGCACAGACAGACGCAGAGTATCAGGGAAAGGACTCTCTTTTTCATAGTGATTCTCCTTTAATTATTTTGGGGACAAATGCGTTCGATCAAGGGGTATCCTTGGCAGTGAGGATCAGCTCATTGCCATCTTCACCCACGGTGATCGTATATTTCTCAGGATCATTGCCGGTCATGGAAGCGGTGATCTCCGCACCTGCCAGCTGGTCTGCCTTGCCCGCACCGCAAACAAGGCCAATGGCATAATCGTCGGTTGCAAAGCGGGCGCTGGAATCGATCTGCAATTGGCTTGCCTTGATCTGCACATTGCGGATCAGAGCGCCTTCATAAATACTGCCTGCAAACAGACCGTAGTTTGCAGAAACCTGGAAGCCCTTTTTGATGATAAAGGTCACATTCTCGAAGGTCACATCTTCGATAACACTGCCGGGCTGCAAGGTGCCGAACAAGCCGGTGTTCTGAACATCCATCTTGGTCTGTTCCAGGGTCACATTCTTGATGGTGTAGCCGTTGCCATGAATAGAACCGGAGAAGCTGGCCGTGGCAAATTTATCAGAAGGCCACTTCACATCCGTAAAGTCCAGATCGGCCATCAGAACGTAATGACCGGAAGGGCTGGCGTTTTTACGCAGCTGTTCTGCGGTATAGATCTGGAACCACTCCCCTTCCATATAGTCCACATACACATTCATGCTGTGGCCTTGGGCGGTGCCGTTTTCCAAGATCTTGCCGGAGTGGACCACCGTTTCTGTAACGGGTCGGGTGCCTTCCACATCGTAGTAAGCACCGCAGAAGGTGTAACCATCCTTTTCGGGGAAGCGATGCATTTCCATGGCGCCCGTCTTGGTATCCCACTGAGGAACCAGAAGCGGATCGTTAGTCAGGGGGTCATAGGTATAGGTGCCGAGCACCTCATCGGTGCCAAGCGCAATAAAGTTGATTTCAAACTCAGGAATCCATGCCGCATACAAAGTCAGCACGGGTTCGGAAGAAGTGTAGGTCTTGCTGGGGTCAACATCCAGCAAATCGGTGGAAAAATCCCATTTCTTACCGTAGGTATAGACGGTATTGCCTTCGCTGTCGGTGCTTTCGGTACGCTCGGTGTACCAGCCTGCCAGAAAATAGCCCTCTTTGGTTGCAAGGAAGTTATCGCTGCTGCCTCTGGCCGCATCCTCAGGTGCCAGCAGGCCAAGGCTGACCATGCCGTTGCTTCCGGGGGTCATACCAGAAATATTGTAAGAATCCATAATGATAGTAGTATTGGTAGCAAATACGCCACCATTGGCATCATAACGGACGCTGACCGTATAGCCGGCGGCATTATTGTTGTCATAGGGCGTAGGATCGCCACTACATGCGCAAAGAAGGAAAGCGGTGGCCAACAGCATCAAGGTTACGAATACGGATCTGCCTGTTTTTTTCATGGTATTCACATCATCCTTCATAACATTGCTTTCGTGTTGCCATAGCCGCGCAAGCGGCTATGGCATTGGGGATCACATCAGATTTCCTGAGATTCTTCGGTAGCTGTAGCCTCAGAAGGCTGCATAGCCTTGCGCTGCTTGAAGAACAGAACAGCGAACACAGCAGCTGCCAAAGTCATACCACAGGCGAATACAATCAACAGCGTATCATTGTTGTTTTCAACAGGGGCTGCAGGGGTCTGGGGTGCTTCTTCAGGGGTTTCCTCGGTAGCAGTTTTCAGCGCCAGAATACGCTGCTCGGCAGACAACAGGGTGGAGAAGTTGGTGACCAGAGCCTGCTGGGCCTTGCTGAGAACCTTGTCATAGGCAGCACGGGCGGCCACAACAACGGCCTCGTCCTCCAGCTCCACGCGGCTGGGGATGCGGTTGATGGCAGCGATGGCCTCCAAGGTCTGATCCTCGGCAGCCACAGCGCCGTCAAAGCGCAGGTTAAAGTACTGATCCATCACGAAGGTCTCGTAGCCCTGACCGTTGCTGGGACGCACCATCACCAGATCACCCTTGGCAAGGCCAACATAGTCGACGAAGGTAGCACCATAGAAGCAGTTGGAATACATACCGCCGGTGGCGTTCCACATGAAGTAA
This sequence comes from Faecousia sp., assembly GCA_045638225.1. Taxonomy (GTDB): domain Bacteria; phylum Bacillota; class Clostridia; order Oscillospirales; family Oscillospiraceae; genus Faecousia. Next base: position 16,779 of record JAZUAW010000110.1, read on the forward strand.
GGAATGATGCCCAGCGGCTCGATCATCACTTCGCCGCCATCATAGTCGATATAGCTGCCGTAGTTACCGGAACCGGGCAGATGTTCCAGACCCTCATAGTAGGTGGCATCAAACTCTTCTTCCAGAATGGGAGCCTCGAAGCTGGTGAAGATCACCATCTTCAGGTTCTGACAGCCGTAGAAGGCCTTGTGGCCAATGGAGGCCACGGTGTAGGGCAGGGTCACACATTCCACGGCACTGCCGGCAAAGGCCTGGCCGGAAATACGCACCGTACCATCGGCAACGACCACATTGCCGGCGCTGCGGCCGGTGTAGCAGATCAGCTCCAGACCGCCGTTAGGAGTCATGCAATACAGGGAGCCGTCGACTACCTTGACGGTATCGCTGATCTGGAAGTCGTAGACTACAGCAGTATAGTCCACACCGTTGAAGTTTTCAGTCACGGTGGTGGAGAAGGGCTTGACAACACACATAGCAAAGGGATTGTCGCCCAGTGTCGCCAGACTACTGCCCAGTACCACGCTAAAGTCGGTAACATCCTGCTTCATAAAGGCGAAGTCGCCGATATGCACAGCACCGGTCAGATCCACGCTGGTCAGGCCGCTGTAAGCAAAGGCATAAGCATCAACGGAGGTGACAAACTGCAGGTTCTGCACATCGGTCAGCTTGGCGGTGTAGGCGAAAGCACCCTCGCCAATCTGGCTGCCGGCAGCATTCAGGGTCACCGTGCCAAGGTTGGAAGAATTGACAAAGGCATACTTGCCGATTTGGGTACCAGAGGACAGATCCACCTGCACAAGGCCGCTTTCCATGAAGGCGTATTCGCCCAAGCGCTCCACCTTGTCAAGATTGATCTCGGTCAGATCCGGGCAGCTTGCAAAGGCGTAATCGCCGATATGGATGATACCGTCGCCCAGATGGACCCGCTTGAGCTGGCGGCAAACCGCAAAGGCATTCATACCAATTTCGGTGGCATTGCTCAGATCCACGGTCTCCAGCTGGCAAGCATGATAGCTGTACAGATACTTGCCGTAGTTCTCACCGCTGAGGCCCACAGCCGCCACGGACATATTCTCGTCACGGCAGACAAAATAGGTATCACCGGAGAAGGCGTAGTCGCCGATGGACAGCGCCTTGCTCAGATCGATGGTCTTCAGTGCGGAGCAGTTGTAGAAAGCCATGCGGCCAATCTTGGCATTGTCGCCCAATACAACACGCTCGACAGAAGCCGCACCGTTGAAGGCGCTTTCGCCGATGATGGCATTGTCACCGATGGTGATATGCTTCAGCGCGGAGGTAAAAATATACTGATAATACTTGGTGCCGTTATCCACGTATTCGTAAACCGAGAAGTTTTCGTCCTTTTCGGTGTAGAAGGCGTAATCACCGATGGTGACATTATTGCCGATGGTCACCTTTCCCAAATTGGAACACTGGGCAAACATACCCTCAGCGATGACAGCACCGTCGGGAATGTTCACTTCGGTCAGTGCGGTTCTGGCAAAGGCATACTTGCCGAATACAGCGTCGGCGCTGTAAGCAGGGATTTTGCTGATAAGAATGCCGTAGAAGGCGTAATCCCCCACCGCGGTCAGCTCACCCAAGGAAACGGTACGCAGGTGGCTGCGGCGATCAGGACGAGCTGTATCATAGAAGCCGAAGGCATAAGCACCCAGCTCGGTGACATGCTCCAGTGTAACGGAGGTGATGCGCAGGTTGTGGGAGAAAGCACCTCTTCCGATCTTGGTAACCGCCACGCCACCGATCATATCCGCAGTGAAATCACCGGTGATCACGGGAGATACGGCAATCAAGGTACTGCTGTCAGCGCTGAGCACATAGCTTGCGGTCTGTGCCTTAAAAGCGGTATTGCCTTCGGTCACAGTGAAGATCTCCACCGCAGAATCGGTGAAGGCAAACTCGTTGATGCCGTTTACATCCGGGCCGATGGTGACAGCAGTCAAGCCGCTGTTGTAGAACATGCCGGCAGGGATCACGGAAGTATTGACCACAGGGAAGGTAGTCAGCGACTTACATCCCATAAAGGCATAGGCGCCATACTTTACCTTGTCGGCACCCACCTGCACATCGGACAGGCTTTCACAGCCGGCAAAGGCGTACTCACCGATGGTCTGCAGGGTAGCAGGCAGCACCACCTTCTCCAGCTTTTCATTGCCGGCGAAGGCATAGTTGGAAATAACATAAACCTGGGGCAGATCCAGCGCGCCCTTCAGCGCACAGTTCTGGAAAGCGCTCTGGTTAACGGTGGTAATGTTGTTCTCACCACTGAAAGTGATCTTTTCCAGCTTGGTGCAGCCGAAGAAGGCGCCATACTCAATGTACTTCAAGCTGGAGGGGAACACAACCTCCTGCAACGCAGTCAGATTTGCGAAGGCGTAGGCACCGATGGTCTCCACGCCCTCCGGGATCACAACCTTAGTAATGGTATTGTCACCAATGAACCAAGCCTTGGATGCGGAGGTGGGATCGATAGCCAGTTCCTCCGGCGTTTTCATCACATATTCAAAATTGGAGAAAGCGAAGGTGCCAATGGTGGTCAGGTCCAGATCCTTAGGAATATCCACCAGACCGCCGTTGCCAAAATAATGTGTCAGCTGCGGGCCACTGGTGATATAGGGATCCTTGACCGCCACGCTGACGGTTTGGGAATAGTAGGTACTCTTTCCATCCAGCAGCACGCTCATGGTGACAGAAGCATAGCCCTCCGCCACAGCAGTCACAGTGCCGTACTGATCGATCTTGACGATGTTTTCATTGCTGGATTTAAAGGAAATGGTGGTATTGTTGGGGAAGTAGGCATCCAGATCGTATTGCAGTGTCACTTCCTCAGACGGATACATACTCAGATTATACTTGCCATCAAAGAAACGCACATCACCGGTAGAGCCGATATCCCGCTCATCGCTGGAGACCTGATAATAGGCCCGGTCGGTATAGTAGCCGGTCAGCTTGAACACATCAGCCACAGGCTTGTCATACTTTCTGTAGCCCTCATCCCCTTCTTCCAGAACGGTAACACGGAAGGTGATATATTCCTTGGTGGTTCTGTCCTGCAGTTTGATCGTAGCCGTACCGGGGCCCACAGCCAGCAGCTTGTCGTTAACCACACGAATGACGCTCTGCTTGGAAGAGGTGATCTCCAGCAGTTCGCCCCACTCGGTAGCGGGATAGACAGACGGCATGACGGTGTAGACCTCATTGGGACTCATGGTCAGGCCCTCTTCCAGACCGTCCATGTAGAAGTCCACATAGTTATCGGGCATGCCGATCTCGTAGGTGGCGTAGTTCAGCGCATAGTCATAGCAGGTAATAACAAAAGCGCTGTTGTCATTGTTGTCCGTATAGGCGTACTTCAGTTCCTGAATGTAGTCGGTCAGTTCGTAGGTGACCACAGTCGTACCGTTCTTGGTGGAATACACCGGGGTCATGTACTGCTGGAAGGACTTCATCTCCAGGCCCTCAGCCGTTTTTACGATATAGCCCAGCTGCATGGCCATGGCATAGTGGTTATCGTAGACAGCGATGTCGGCGTAGAGGCGGTTCTTCTTCAGGGTCTTGTCGTACTCGTAGTAGAACTCCACATCTTCCACCACAGGTGCTTCGAAATCGACCACCAGCGGGAACTCAAAGGTGTTCTTTTCATTGGTTTCCAGACCGCCGTTGCCGTAGTCCATATAGCCCTGCAGCTTGACGGTGTACTGAGAATTGTTCATGAGATTGTAGTCCATGGTATCGAACTCGATCTCGATATTGGCAGGATAGATGCTGCCGCCATCACCATAAGACTTGCGGACCATATCGTCCACGGTCTCGAAGATCACTTCGCCGGTGGTATCATCGGTAATGGTGACCACGATCTTGGAGGCGCTGCGCAGCAGACCTGCCCAGACGAAACGCAGGGAGTGGATAGTGCCCTCCTGATTGGACAGGGCAATGTAATCCCGGTTGGCAGAGATCACTGTATCCTCGGGATTCAGCAGGAAGTAGTATGTACCCAGATAGCTGACATAGTCATCACTGACACCACCGATGGGACGGGTAGCATAGGCATCAGCCTTGTTCTTGTCCTCTTCATCCAGTGCGCCGTTGAGCTCGTCGGCATTGGTCTCGTAGTAGTCCTTGTCGAACATAGGCGCCTTGGTCCAATCTCCGTAGAAAGCCAGATAAGGCACGCTCATATCCACATCGGTACCGGCAGTAGCGGTCAGGGTGATGTAGCCTTCCACATACATACCGTTTTTGAAGGAGGTATCCAGATAAGCCTTGTCCGCATCGTTCAGAACGATCTTCACGGTGACGGTGGCAGTCTGGCCGGCATTGACAGTCAGATTCTTATCAGCCAGGGCACCGCCGCTGACGGATACAATCTCCATGGCACCGGACAGCAGGTAACCTTGCTCGGTGACAGTGGTCATACCGGCATTGGTCAGGGTGTCGCTGACGCCTTCGGTCATGATGTATGCGCCAATGTTGTAGGACAGAGCCACATCACCGAAGTTTTCCACGGCGAAGGTCATGGTGTACACGCCAGTCTTGGCGGGGTCATCGCCCAGCTCCAGCTTAGCCTTGTCCATCACACGGCCGTTTTCATCATAGGTTGCGATGACAGCCTTGGTAGCGATGGCATCATACAGATTTGCAAGGCCGGCGCCCTGCTTACGGACAGCATAGGGCAGGCCATTCTTATTGTAAATAATATCAGCAGTGGACATCATCAGGCGGTAGACCATAGCGGCCACTGCCTTGCTGTCACCGGCGATCTCGGGGAAATTCTCGATGACATACTGCCGCAGCAGCAGCGCCACACCGGACAGGTTGGGGGTGGCCATGGAAGTACCGGACAGACGGTCATAGCCGCCACCGGTGACTGCGGACAGGATATTGCCGCCAAAGCCGGTGATCTCCGGCTTGATACCCAGATCGGGGGTGGGACCCCAGGAGGAGAAGGCGGAAATGAAGGGACCGGACTTCTGCTGCTGGCTGATCTTCAGCGTGCCCACACCGGCTTCACCGGCAGCGTCAAGCAGCATCTTGCCATCGTCCTGGGAAATGGAACAGATGGCCAGGGTAGCATCACCGATGTTCATCTTGATCTCACCGGAGACGTTGTTGTAAATGATGATACCGGCCGCGCCCTGATTCTGGGCAATGATGGCCTTTTCTTCGAAGGTGGTGTCACCACGGCGCACCAGCGCGATCTTGCCGGTCACATCGATGCCGGTGTAATCAGCACTGCGGCCTACGCCGGGGATGACCACATACTGCAGATCCTTGGTGGTTTCGCCACCCAGCAGGGCGTTGCAGAAATCCTGAGGCTTGCCGGCGTTGTCGTTGGCCTCGTCGAAGTAGATGATGGTATCGCCCAGCAACAGGTAGGGTGTCTTGGTACCATCGATGGAGGCGATGGACATGGCACCCTCATAAGTACCGGGAGAGCCGACAGTGGCGGTATCGGGGTTGGAGGTCAAGCCCAGATTACCGTTAGACTCAGAGCCGTAGGCGGAAGAATAGCTGTTGGAGGCAGCCACCATCATGCAGATGCCGGCATCACGGATCTTGTCATAGACACCGTTGAGCTTTTCCTCATCGCTTTCGCGGCTGAAACCGCAGGCAGTACCCAGAGACATATTGATCACATCCACGCCCAGGATCACGCAGTCCTCCAGGGCGGACAGGATCCAGGAACTGAGGGCGGAGTCATACACATCGGAGAACACCTTCATGCTCACCAGCTGGGCATTGGGGGCAACACCGCGGATGGTATCGTCGTTACCAACAATGATACCGGAAACGTGGGTGCCATGGTTATTGTGGGTGGAATAAACGTCTGCGTCATAGTCCGCATAGTCAAAGCCGAAGGGCACTTTCTCGCTGATGTACACATCGTCAGCGGTCAGGCCTGCCTTCTGCTGGCTGGCTACGGTTTCGCCCACCAGAGCCACCACATCTTCATAGGTCAGCTTTAGATTATTAGAGGTGAAGTTTTGAACAGAGAATGCACTGTGGGCATAGTCAAGGCCCGTATCCAGAACCGCAACCAGCAGACCGGAACCGTCAAAGGGAATACCGGTGGTATCATTGATGCCGGTATCCAACACCGCCACATCATTTTCAACCAGCTGTGTCTGAGAAACCTTATAAGCCTCACTGACCATCACATCGCAGCCGGAATCCAGAGACTTGCAGGTGGCCTCAAAATCAACCGCCTTAATCACGATCTCAAAACCGGTCAGAATGGTGGTATAGTCGATGCCGGTGACCTTGTAAGCGATCTCCTTCTCATCCAGCTTAGAGAGGATCTCTGCCTTCTTGGCAGCCACCTGAGCTTCGATTTTGGAGGACATCTCGCTGTGGAGCGCAAAGTCCTTGAAACTCATAGTCTTGTCGCTAGCTTCATAAGCATCCATCAGATTGATGATATCCAAAGTAATAATCACAGAAATATCATCATCTGCCTTGACGCTTGCCGGCAGCTGATACATAACAGAGCTATCGATGTAATCCTTCAGATTCACGCCCAGCGCCTTTTCCAATCTTTCGATATAGGACGCATTGTAGTTGGTAGCTCGTGCCTGCGGGGCAGCGAAAATACCGAACAAGAGCGTTACCGCCAGCAGTGCAATGGACACACGCCGCAGTACCTTATTTTGATTTCTTTTGTTCATCTGTTACTTCGCCTTTCTTAGTTGGTTAAGCAATATTTTCACAAATACACTCACCTATCTATTTTACCTATTTTTGTCAATAAATGCAACATTTTTTCATTCAGCAATATTCAAAAACATACCGAATGAAGTTTGTGTAGAGTGCCACATTCTTTCAGTTCGTACATAGTTTGTTCATGAAACACTCATTTTTTGTACATATTTACTCATTTATCTCCCTCTTCTCCGTAAAATTATACAGCCCGGCACTTCCCTTTTTTGTGGTTTTGCCATTGGGTTTTTGATTTACATTTTTCGCGAAATATGTTATGATATTAAGTACGAATTCATCTCCACAGGAGGTTTTTATGACGCCAAAAATAAAGAAGCGCATCCACTTGACCTATGGCATTGTGCTGAGTATCGTGACGATCTTTGCCGGCATCTGTTTCATTGCCGCCTGTCTGAATATTTACTATGGTGGTAAGGCTGCCGATGTACCCCAGATCTACACCCGACAGATCGTGGCAGAGAATTTCGCCAAGATATCTGTACCGGTATACGCCTGTTTGATCCTTGTGATCGGCGGTATGGTGCTGGACATGGCAGTGCCCGTCGAAAAAAGCAAGCGCAAATCCGAAAAGAATTGGCCGCTGATTTTGGCTCGGTTACAGGAACAAGCGGATCTGGAATCTTGTGACGCTGCCCTGCGCGCCGCGGCAGAAAAAGAACGTAAGCTGCGCAAAAATCTGATCCAGTGCAGCGGTATCTTGCTGCTGGGTGGTCTGGCGCTGTTTTTGATCCACGCCTGCAATAGTGCCAATTGGGACACCGATTCCAATCCCGGCATGATCCGTGCCATGTTTGTCATGCTGAGTTCTTTGACAGTTCCCTTCCTGTTTACAATTCTGGCCACCTATCAGAATCGCAAAAGCATGGCTCGCGAGGCACAGATCCTGCATCAAATGCCCAAGAAGGCCAAGCACGTTTCCCAGAATACCGCCAACACGCAATATATCCACATCGTCCGCATCGCCATTTTGCTTATCGGCGTAGTGCTTGTGGTGCTGGGCGCCTGCACCAACGGTACGGCTGACATTCTGACGAAAGCCGTTAACATCTGCACCGAGTGCGTAGGATTGGGGTGATCATATGAAGAATTGGATCAAGAAAATCTGGCCCTCCAAGCGCAAGATCATGCAGCTGTACTTTGCTCTGCTGTTCAATGCCAATGTGCAAAATTTTGCCACCGGCAGTATCTATCAAGGAAAAACCAAGGTGTTCTGCGCTCCCGGCATCAACTGCTACTCCTGCCCCGGTGCCGTAGCAGCCTGTCCCTTAGGCTCCCTGCAGGGTGCCTTCAGCTCCCCCAATCACAGTACTCTATATTACATTGCGGGTATTCTGCTGCTTTACGGCGTGCTGTTTGGCAGAATGATCTGCGGTTGGGCCTGCCCCTTTGGTCTGATCGGCGAGCTGCTGTATAAGATCAAATCCCCCAAGGTTAAGAAAAGCCCGGTGACCCGGATCCTCAGCTTCTTGAAATATGTGGTACTGGTGTTCTTCGTGGGCATTGTGCCCATCATGTATGCCACGCGCAATATGCCTCTGCCGGCTTTCTGCAAGTATATCTGCCCCGTCGGTACCATTGAAGGCGGTTTGGGACTGCTAAGCAACAAGGTCAACGAAAGTTTCTTCTCTCTGCTGGGCCCTCTGTTTACCTGGAAATTCATGCTGATGGTCTCCATTGTGGTAGGCTCTATCTTCATCTTCCGTCTGTTCTGCCGCTTTATTTGCCCGCTGGGTGCCTTGTACGGTCTGTTTAACAAAATCTCCGTATTTGGCGTGCAGGTGGACGAAGACAAGTGCACCCATTGCAATCTCTGCGTTTCCCACTGCAAAGTGGACATCCGTCATGTAGGCGATCAAGAGTGCATCAGCTGCGGCGAATGCATCGGCGTCTGCCCCACCAAGGCCATCTCCTGGAAAGCTCCCAAAGTTTTTGGGAAGGCCCATGAAGCCGCTGTGAAAACCGACAAGCGGAAGCTGATCACCCGGATCATTTCCACGGTAGTATTGCTGGCAGTACTGATCGGTGCGCTGTGCTACTACTGGAACCCCAATATAAATATGACACCCGCAGAACCTACCGCACCCACCCAGCCCTCCGGCACCGGTCCTATTGTGGGCAACCAGGTAGGCAACCTGGCGCCTAGCTTCCTGCTGGAGATTGTCACCGCAAACGGCATCACTACCGACACCATTGACCCCACCACCACAGGAAAAGTAACCATTATCAATTTCTGGGGCACTTGGTGTGGCCCCTGCGTGAAAGAGCTTCCCTATTTTGATGAGGTCGCCAGTACATATGCCGACAAAATTACTGTTATTGCTGTTCACTCCAACCAAGGCATCGACACCGCTCCTGCCTATATCCAGGAGCATTATCCCAATTCCAACATCATTTTTGCCAAGGACAACACCGGCGAGAATCCGCTGAACGGTGCCTTCTACACCGCCTTGGGATTCCGCATGGCCTATCCCGCCACGGTAGTGCTGGACGAAAACGGCGTGATCGTTTACACCGGACTGACACCTTTCCATTCCACAGAAGATCTGTTGGCAGTGCTGCCGGACAGCGTGAAGAGCTGACCAAACTAAGAAAACACCTGCTGTTCCAAAAACGGACAGCAGGTGTTTTTATTTGCTCTGTTTTCAATTTTCGTTTATTGCCGCGGTTGTAACATGCTCATAGGGAACGCTGTTCTCAGCGTTCCCTATGAAGTGTGCCACAAATCCCAAGTTACAGTTTCAGGGGAGGGCGTCATACCCCTCCCCTGCTTGATTATTTTTTATGCTGCGGGCTTGGTAGCCACAAGGATCATTTCGGTCTGACCAGCCTCAAAGTAGGTATCTTCAGCGGAGAAGGTGTAGCTTTCGTAACCTTCGGGCAGAGAAATAATATGGGCCTTATAGCCATCGGCAATGGGCTTATCGATCAGCGCCCAGCCCTCCTCATTTGTCTCAAAGAAGTCACAGGTCTCCAGACAGAACTGAACAAACGCGCCCTCAATGGGATTGCCATCCTGGTCCACCACACGGATCTTGTAGTTGTAGACCGTGTTATCTACTGTGGAAGAGGTGGGGACAGAAGCGGTGGTAGTGGGATCAGTATCATCGGGAGTGGTTGCATCTTCGCCGCAGGCAACCAGGCACATAGCCATAGTCAGCACCAACAGGAAGGTAATCAGTCTTTTCATGTATATTTCCTCCTAAACAATTATTGGAAGGTGCACAGCAGGAACATCCAGCCCTGACCGTCCAGCACAGCATCTGTACCGAACAGGTAGGTGGGACTGGTAGGATCGTACCAGCGGGCATGGTTGCCATGATTCTGCATAATGGTGATCAGGTCATCGGTCAGCGCATAGACGCCATGGGTGGCATCCACATTATTGACATAGCTGAGCATGCAGTTGGTATAGTCGATACGCTTGATGGGCTTTCCATTCTTATCAAATTCATATTTGACCATGGCGCTGTTGTTCACCACAGCGGAAACACTGATGCCGAAGCGAGCGCCCTTCAGATCCATATAGACCACAGGGCCGTCGGCGCTACCCAGATGGTACAGGCCGTCCTCGCCCTTCACCAGCGTCTGCTGGATAGCCAGATCCAGATAGGTCTTGCTGCCGCTCACTTCCGCCACATAAGGCGCAGTGGGGGTAGATGTACCCTTGTAGGTTTCATAGATCACAGGATCGTCCTGCACATCGCTGGCTCTGGCGATCTTCAGAACCGTACCTTCAATGCCCACGCCGCCGCTGACAGAAATAACATAGGTGGGGCCTACGGATTTAACTTCCAGCGTGCAGACATTATCCTTGACATAATCTGCGGAGCAGTCAAAGGCAAAGAAGGAAGTGCTCCAGTAACCGATGGCGGCAGCAGGATTGGTGGTAGTGAAGGTATAGACACCGTCTTGTTCGGGAGTGAACAGGAAGAAGCGAATGTCGGTGCCAGTCAGCTCCACATAAGTCAGGCCTGCGGTCACATTGTAGGCCTCATAATCCATGCCATTGACGAACAGCAGTTCCATAGCACCACTGACATAAGGTGCCACTTCAATGGTAAGGAAAGTTTGGTTGGGCGTCAGCTTGTTGCCGGCGGGCTCATAGCCCATGTTGCTGCCTGCGTTGAACACCAGTGTCACATTGTAGTAACCCTCCGGCAGACGCACGGTAGCCTTACCACTACCATCCACATTCTGGGTAACAGGCGCAGAGCCATCGTCGTTTTCAAACCGCACCAACACCCCGGTGACAGGCTTACCTTTCCCGTCCACAACATAGACAGTATAGTCGAGCTCCTGGGTCACATCCGGAATCAGATAAACTGTTACTGTGATCGTAGTTTCAGTGCCGAAGGGATGATCGGCGTTTTCAATGTAATAGCCTTCCGGCGGCACCACAGTGGCCACATAACCCTCGCTCTCCAGCAGGGTCACAGTGACTACGCCATTGGCATCGGTGTAGACAAAGGAATTGCCCAGCACTACAGCCGCACCCGGCACAGGATTACCCTCATCATCCACCACATAGACGGTGTAGGGCACTTCCTGCGGCACATAGAGGGTCATCACAATTTCCTTATGGGGGTTGGAATCGGTCATCAGGAACTGGGTCGTGTCGCAAATATAGCCCTCAGGGACCGTAACCTTCACAGTATAGATACCGGAAGGCAGATACATAGCGATCAAACCGGTTTCGTCGGAAACGAGTGTAGTATTCACGCCATCGCCAGACACAGTTACAGTAACACCGGGCATGGGGTTACCTTCATCGTCCAGAATGGTAATGGTGTAGTTGGGTTCGACCACAATACCCTCCTTGAAGGTCAATGCAGCCTTAACGCTGACTTCCCAGTAATTATAGGAAGAATCCGGTACACTCATGTAGCCGATAGCCACCACATCACCGGGGTGCACCTCGATACTGACGTAACGATTGCCAGCTTCATCCACAAGCACCTCTTCCTGCAGCGTCCGCACGGCATAGGTATTGAGGTTATACAGCTGCACATCGAAAGCTTCGCTGGTAGCCTCAGAAACGGTAACAGTCAGAACACCCTCCACGGTAGCAGTCCAGCTATAATAAACGCCCTGATTGTTGCCTTCCTGCACGGTCACAAAGATTTCCTCAAGATTTGCCGCATAGGGATTGCTGAATGTGCCCTGAGGCTGCAGCAGCCGAATCTTGAAGGTGGACTGCGTTACGCCGGTATTGCCCACGATCAGATTGGTACTGGTAGTCACATCAGGGTTGGTGATCTGCACTTCAATGAGGCCATTGGCATCGGGCTCATAGCGCTCATCGTCGATAATCAGATAGGCATTGGGGTCCTGCAGCTGCAGAATCAGGCCGTCGCCGCGGAACAGAGCCACATGGTACTCGGATTGACCGGCAACGGTAATCTCAAACTCCTCCATACCGCCATGAGCCTGGTAGGGATTCTTGGGATCGCCTTCCGGATACTCCACCACGTGCAGGTCCGAGAAGCCACCCAGCAGCTTCTGCTGATAATCAGCGGCAGAGAAATGTTCAAATGCAGCCTCAAACACGCCTGCATCCGTCACCGCGCCGATCTCCAGCAGGCAAACTACACCGTAGCGGTCAATGATAACGGTGGTGGGGTAGCTGTTGACACCCAAAGCGCTGAACCACTTGCTGGAGCAGATGGCCATAGGCATGGTCAGGCCGTATTCTTCACGGAACTTGGCGATCTTCTCAGCGTCATCACCGCTGATGTCGGTGGGGTTCATAGTGATCACTTCGATCTTGTCGCTGTAGGCTTCATAGGCAGCCTGCAACAACGGGAACTCGCTCTTGCAGGGGTCGCAGCCGGTATACCAGAAATTCAGCACAACGGCTTCTTTTTCTTCCAGGATCTTGGACAGGGTCAGTTCCTGGCCATCAATGGTGGTAACGGTGAAATCCCGCATAACATTACCCAATTTATAGGTTTTGCCCTGTGCCAGCGCATCTTGATCCTTGATCACGGAAGATGTCAGCACGATATTGGTAATAGGACCGGTAATGGGATAATAGGGCTGCAGATCATAGCCCTCTTGGGGGAACTTCACAAAGCGAACCGTATATTTGTCACTCTCAGGGGCAGTAAAGGTATAGCTGCCGTTGGCATCCAGTGTACCGTAGGTCACCAGATCTTCTTCTGTATGATCCTCATAGACATAGACTACAAGACCTTCAAAGGTCATGCCACCAGCAGTCTGTACCTGGATGGTGTAAATCACATCCACAGGTGTCTGGGTAGAAGGAACCGAGGATGTATCCTCTTTCTTACAAGCGCTCAGGCACAGGCACAGACACAGCAGGCAGCACAGCAGCCCCGTAATCTTCTTATTGTGTTTCATTGCTTTCACACTCCTGTTATGTTTTTACTGCTGAATATACACGCACATAAACAGCCAGGCGTATTCCGGATTGACATTGGTATCCAAAACACCATTTGCGTCACGGAACAGATAATTGCCGCCGCTGATATTCCACCAGCCGGAGTAGTCGCCGTGCTGCTGCACGATGTACATCAGATCTTCAGTCAGGGGGTACAGACCGGTCTTGCGGTCCACACAGCCACCGGTATACTTACCGGTAACATCATCCCGAACGCCAATGTAGTCGATCAGACACTGGCTGTAATCTTCCTTATAGGTGTAGTTGCCGTTGTCGTCAGTAAAATACTTGTTGACGCCAATGGTCTGCAAAACGGTATCATAGGATACCATGTACTGCATCAACGAATTGGACTCCTGGCCCAGACACATGAGCACCAGAGGACCATCCACGCTGCCCAGGTGGAAGAAGCCGGTGGCCTCGTCCAGCACCAGATTGTATGCGCCGGTGGCTGCGTGCAGGTCAAACTTCTGCGTAACTGCGCCCTCGGGCAGGGTCCAGGGGGTCAAAGGGGCTGTAGTTTGATAGGTCTTGGAAGGAATGGATGTATCCACATAAGCGCTGATGCGCTCCACCTTCAGCATGACCTGTGCTTCGACATTTTCGGGGTTGTCCACGCCGATGACAAAGACAGTGGTGCCGGTACCGTTGGTACCGATCATATCAGGGCTGACGGTTACGCAGGTAGCATTGCCCTCGGCTTGGCCGGCGTTCACTTCCTGCACATAGTGGGGGCTGCCGTAATAGCCAACGACGTAGGTTTCACCCTGTGTGGACAAGCGGTAAACACCGGATTCCTCGGGGGTGAACAGGAAATAGCTGCGATTGCCAGCTTCCAGCGTGACATAGTTTTTGCCGGCATTTACGGGGTAGGCATTGCGATCTACCTCACTTACATACAGAAGAGACGGTTCACCAGAAACCATATATGCCAGTTCCACCGTCAGTTCTGTCTTGGTGGCAGACAAGGTCATGGCTGCCGTGTCATAGTAATAAGTTCTGGTTTGATCGATGAACATGATCTCCACGGTGTAATCAGCTCTGTCCAGCTCCTTGGAGGCCACACCGGAAGCATCAGTACGCTGCAGCGCCACCTCTTCCCCGGCCTTCAGAAAACGGACAATCACACCCTCGGTTGCCGGCTGGCCGTCCACGCCCAGTACTGTGACCTGATAGATGGCAGTTTTGGACATCTGGGTAGTAGGTTCACCACCAGCCTGCTGGCCACAGGCGCTGAGCGCAAGTGCGCATACCAGCAGCAACGCCAGCACCACATGGTTTCTCTTTTTCATAGGATTTTCACTCCTTACCATATCAATGGTGCTGCCGGACTCCTAAACAAGAGCCCGGTAGCACATAAATATCTATAGTCTGCCGCTGATTTTCGATCAGCCCAGATGCTGATAGTAGTAGCACAGCTTCAGCCAGGAGTCTTCCACACCCTTGAAGGTATACTTCTCCATCAGCAGCTGCAGCAGGCGAGCCAACTCTGCATCCACCTTAACGCAGCCGTCTTCTTTGCCATTGGAAATGACCTTATCCAGATAGGCACGGATGGCTTCGGTCTCATCTGCACCGCTGCCATGGTAGCTGCCCAGACCACGGTAGGCATCGTAGATTTCTTCCAGTTTATAGATGGAAGCATATTCATCGTAGGCTTCGCCCCAGATTTCCCGCAGCTTGGCATCGGCAGCCTCCAGATCACCATTGCATTGCTCAATATAGCGCAGCACATACTCATCATACTCGTTGATGGAGAAATTGAAGGAGCCGGAATCGATCAGACCCTTGGCATAGATCACATTGCCGTTTTCATCCCGCATAAGCGTGCCATCGGCATTGTATACCGGCTGGGTGGCTATGGCCTTGTTGATGACAGCAGTAATGCCGGTAAACTCCGCATAGATATAGCTGCCGTAGATCTGCTTGCCGTCTTCGTCCTGGCCCAGATCGTGACGGTAGTAGCCATCCTTGTCCAGCACCACGGGGATGCCGCCGGAGATCAACTCGCTGACGATATTGCCATTGGAATCATAAATCAGGTCGCCATTATCATCCAGCAGGTAGGAGAACACAGGAGGAGATGCCATACGGAACAGGTCATAGGTCTTGCCGATATACTCGATCTCGTAAGAGATGAAGCCAACCTCATACATATCCCAGAAGGCAATGTCGATGAAGTATTCCTGACCGGCTTCCATATACATGATGATATTCACATTGCCCATGTCCTGGAAGTAACGGTAGTCATTCTCTGCCTCGTTCAGCAGATTACGGTTGCCGTCGAATACCCAGCCGTTGACACCCATGGTGGAGGTATTCTGAGAGGAGATATGGTAGACACCGGACTTTTCAGGCACAAACTTTGCCATATAGCCTCTGGGCAGGATGGGCGTACCATTGTAATAGAAGCAGTTGTAGCCGGAGTATTCACCGGTCTCGGCATTGTACCAGCCTTCACCCTCCAGCGCCAGTTGGGCAGAGAAAACTGTCAGGCCCTTGATGGGGTCTTCCAGCTCGCTGCCGGTACCGTAGGCGTTGTAATACTTACAGACCTTCAGCCACTCCGTCTCGTGACCGTCAAAGCCGATCACATCATCCAAAATATCCAGCAGTTCAGCCAATTCACGGTTGACGGTGCAGTAGCCGGTGAGCTTGGAGTTGGAGGCATAGTTGGCGAACTCTTCCAGTTCCTCCTTGTAGTCATGGCCATTGATGATGAACTTGCCATCCACAGCCATATTATACAGGTAATCATCCTCCACCAGCTGGGTGTAACCCATCAGGTTAGCCAGCAGCAGGGGGCCATTGACAGAGTCCACATGGTAGTAGCCATCAGCTTCATTATAGAAGATATTTGCGTAAACATAGCTGCCGTCAGCCTGCTCCACTGCAGCCTGATGGGGAATATAGGTAGCGGTGTCGATTTGGGAAGCTGCTACTGCACGCACATTTTTGATATAGACGGTATCGTCGCCCTCATTGACACTGCCGTCCTTGATGTAACACAGTGCCACCTCATAGGTGCCGTCCTGGGTCGCGACCCAAGGATAGCAGCTCTTCCACTGTCCGCCAGAGGTATCGCCGCTGATGGAATACACAGCCTCACCGTCTACGATCACATGCAGCATGTCTCTTGCCTGCTCGGAAGAGCAGATATAATCAAAGCCAACCGCTTGACCTGCTTTCAGTTCCACGTCCATATACATGATCGCAAAGGAACTGTCGATTTCCGCATTGGAGCTCATCAGGCAGGACACGCCATCCTTTTCGCCGGCAACAAAGGGCCAGGCGTACTCCATATCATCAGAATCTTCTTCGTGGTGATAGCCAACCTGGATATCGCCACTATTGACCAGGGCGCCCATGGCATCACTATCGAGCCAAGCGCTCTGATCCAACAGATCAGAAGGCTTGATGGCAGAGACCACATCCTCCAAAGAGTTGATGACCTTCTGGCTATAGTTTTCCGAGGTGAAGTGCTTGACCAGAGTCTCCAGCGTATACTCATTGGGGAATGCGCCGTTGATGATCAGTGCCACCATACCGTAACGGTCAATGAACACAGAGGTGGGATAGCCGCCCTCTCCGAAGTTGCCGGCATTGAAAGCCAGGTCGCATTTGGCCATGGGGAAGGTCAAGTTAAGGCGAGTCGCCATCTCCACCACGTCGTCGTTTGAATCGGTAGGATAGGGATTGAGCGCAATGATCTCCATCACATCGCTGTACTCTTCATAAACATCATTGACAAAGGGGAACTCCACAATACAATACTCACAAGTGGAGAACCAGAAGTTCAGCATAACCATCTTGTTCTCAGCAAGCGCAGCGGACAGGCTGATCACATTGCCATCAGGATCGGTGACAGCAAAGTCATACATGATGTCGCCCACTTCGAACTTCACATTATTGACAGTTTCATCCTTGATCAGAGAAGACTTCAGAATGATGACGCAGGAATTTCCAGAGAAACTATAGTAAGGCTGCACCTCATAACCCTTAGGAACACCGGACAGAACCGCCACATAATTGTCAGCCAGAGGCAGTTCAAAATTAACCTGACCATTGGCGTTGGTGTTGGCGCCTTTCTTCAAATCACCGGTATCACTGTCTGTATAAACATACACACCGATATCCTGCAGCGGCATACCGCCCTCGGTCTTGACCGTAACGATATAAGTGCCTCGTTCGGTATTGTCTTCGCCTGGAGTAGTTGTTCCGACAGTCTCACCGTTGGAATCTTCTCCGCAGGCTGCCATAGACAGCAGCATGGAAAGAACCAGCAGCACACTGAGCACTTTGGACAGTTTCTTCATAATGTTTCTCCTGTTCATTTCGTCATAAATAAGCAAAAAAGCAACTTTTTGCACATTTTCCCCTGTATCATAGCACACCCCCAAACAGCAGTCAACCGAAAAAAGGGAAAACGAACCAAAGTTAACAGATTATACATTTTTCCGTCCTGCACAGGTAGCCTTACGTCCTTACATCGCAAACACCGACGCGTTTTTATACAGTTTTAACAGTATTTCCACGTGCCGTTTTGTATATTATGCCAATTCCATACAGGATTTTGCCTGTTTGATACCATCTCCATTCTCCCATCAAACAGTCTGTTTTACATAAGTGAAACAGACGGGAAACTCACATGGCAAGAAAAAACCGGGGCCGCAATCCGCAGCCCCGGTTAGGTATGAAAAATTAGTCGATGGTCTCGATCCAGTTGTACAGGTCGGGCTCAATGCCACGCTGGATACCGGTCAGCTTATTGTAGATGGCCATGGCAATGGGGCCGATCTCACCGTTCTGGCTCAGCTTGATGCGGTCGCCACGGTATTCCATCAGGCCCACAGGAGAAATGACAGCGGCGGTGCCGGTGCCGAAAGCCTCCTGCAGAGTACCCTTGCTGTAAGCCTCATACAGCTCCATAACGGAGACGGGACGCTCGAACACTTCGATGCCCATATCCTCAGCCAGACGCAGCACGCTCTTACGGGTGATGCCGGGCAGGATGGAGCCGCCGGTGGGAGCGGTGTAGAGCTTATGGTCGATGATGAACATCATGTTCATAGCGCCGACCTCTTCCACATACTTGTTCTGCTTGCCGTCCAGCCACAGAACCTGGTCGAAGCCCATCTTGGAAGCCTCGTAGGCAGCCTTCAGAGAAGCGGAGTAGTTACCACCGGTCTTGGCAGCGCCAGTGCCGCCCTTGACAGCACGAACATAGCTATCCTCGATATGAATCTTGATGGGAGCCATGCCGTTCTTGTAGTAAGAGCCGGCGGGAGAGCAGATGATGTAGTAGAGGTACTTGTGAGCGGGGTGGACACCCAGCTCAGCACCATGGGCGATCATGGTGGGGCGCAGGTACAGAGAAGTGCCTTCGCGGGTGGGGACCCAGTCACGCTCCACATCAGCCAGCATCTTCATAGCCTTCACCTGGAACTGCTCGTCCAGCTGGGGCATGACCATACGCTCGGCAGAGCGGTTCATGCGGCGAGCGTTCTCGATGGGACGGAACATCTGGATGCCGCCATCAGCGCGGCGGTAAACCTTCAAGCCCTCGAAGATCTCCTGGCTGTAATGCAGCACGGGAGAAGCAGGGTCGATGGCCAGAGGGCCGTAGGGCTGAATGCGGGCGTCATGCCAGCCGATGCCCTCGGTGTATTCCACAATGAACATGTGGTCAGTAAAAATCTTACCAAAACCCAGAGAAGACTCATCGGTGGGCTTTTCCTTGGGGGTAGTGGTCTTAATAATCTGAATGTCCAGATCCAGCATGATTTGTTCTCCTTCTCTTTACTTGACGCAGGCAGCGCCGCGGCGCAGAGCCTCAATGTTCAGGTCGACCAGCTTAGCCTTGGGGCCGGTAAACATGTGCACCAGCATTTCCTTGATGGTATCGGTACCCAGATTGCCCATCGCCTCGATGTAGGCACCCAGCATGACCATGTTGGCCACCTTGGCGTTGCCCAGCTCGTTGGCGATGTCGAGGCACGGAACATAGATGGCGCGGACGTCATCACGGCTAACCTTCTCGGAGATGATGGAGCTGTTGACAAAAATGGTGCCGCCCTTGACCACGGTGGGCTCGAACTTCAGCAAGGAGGGCAGGTTCATAGCAATCAGCTCAGTAGGCTCCAGAACGATGGGGCAGATGATCTCATCATCAGAGATGACCACGCAGCAGTTGGCGGTACCGCCACGCATTTCGGGACCGTAGGAGGGCAGCCAGGAAACGGCCTTGCCTTCCTTCATGCCTGCTTCTGCCAGAGTCTTGCCAATGGCCATAACGCCCTGGCCGCCGAAACCGGCGATCATAATTTCATTGGTCATATTACTTTACCTCCGCATCCTTGTCCTTGTAGACTCCCAGGGGGAAGTAGGGAATCATCTTTTCCTTCAGGAATTCCACGGAAGCAACGGGAGTCTTACCCCAGTTGGTGGGGCAGCAAGCCAGAACTTCCACGAAGGTGAAGCCCTTGCCTTCCATCTGCATCTGGAATGCCTTCTTGATGGCCTTCTTGGCCTTGTTCAGGTTGGGCACATCGGTAACGCACACGCGGGTAGCGTAGGCACAGCCATCCAGAGTGGCGATAATCTCGCTCATGCGGATGGGGCTGCCGTAGTGATCAGCCTGACGGCCCATGGGAGCGGTGGTAGCCTTCTCGCCAACCAGAGTGGTGGGAGCCATCTGGCCACCGGTCATGCCATAGATGCCGTTGTTGATAAAGATGGTGGTGATCTTTTCGCCACGCATGGCAGCGTGGATGACCTCAGCGGTACCGATAGCAGCCAGGTCGCCGTCACCCTGGTAGGTGAATACGGTGGTGCCGGGCTCGGAAACGCGCTTGATAGCAGTAGCGACAGCGGGAGCGCGGCCGTGGGCAGCCTCATGCATATCGCAGTTGAAGTAGTTGTAAGCGAAGACAGAGCAGCCGACAGGGGCGACACCGATGGTAGTACCCAGCAGGCCCAGCTCTTCCAGAGCTTCGGCTACCAGCTTATGTACGATACCATGGGTACAGCCGGGGCAGTAATGCAGCTCAACATCGGTCAAGCCCTTGCTCTTTTCATATACGATTGCCATAATTTCTTACCTCCCGATTGCTGCTTTTGCCGCGGAAGCCACTTCAGCAGGAGTGGGGACCACACCGCCGGCCTTACCAACGAAGGTAACGGGACGGCAGCCTTCCAGGGCGATCTTCACGTCGTCGATCATCTGACCCATGCTCAGCTCGAAGTCCACAACGGCCTTCACAGTGGGCTGAGAAGCGGTTTCCTTCAGCTGCTTGCTGGGGAAGGGCCACAGGGTGATGGGGCGGAACAGGCCGGCCTTGATGCCTTCCTTTTCCAGCAGCTTAATGGCTGCCTTGGTGATTCTGGAGGGAGTGCCGTAGGCAACGAACAGAACTTCGCAGTCTTCGGTATTGACTTCCTCGTAACGGGTCTCATTCTCTTCCATGGCCTTGTACTTGGCAGCCAGGCGCTCATTGTGCTCTGCACACAGGTTGGGATCGATGTACAGAGAATTGATGACGTTGGGCTTACGCTGGCCCTTGGTGCCGGTGGTGGCCCAAGTCTTCTCAGGCAGCTCACGCTTGGGCAGCTCACGCCACTCAATAGCTTCCATCATCTGACCGATCATGCCGTCGGCAACCACCATGACGGGGTTACGGTAGTAGTCAGCCACGTCGAAAGCCATCTGCACATAGTCGGCAGCTTCCTGGATGGTAGCGGGAGCGTAGACCAGGTGACGATAGTCACCGTTGCCGCCGCCGCGGGTAGCCTGGAAGTAGTCGCCCTGGGCAGGCTGGATGGTGCCCAGGCCGGGACCGCCACGCATCATGTTGACAATAACAGCAGGCAGCTCAGCACCGCACATATAGGTGATGCCTTCCTGCTTCAGGGAAATTCCGGGAGAGGAAGAAGAGGTCATAACACGCACGCCACAGCCGGCAGCGCCATAGATCATGTTGATAGCAGCGACCTCAGATTCAGCCTGCAGGAAGCAGCCGCCGATCTTGGGCAGATGCAGGGACAGATACTCGGGAATCTCATTCTGGGGGGTAATGGGATAACCGAAGAAGTATTTACAGCCGGCACGAATGGCGGCTTCGGCAA
>JAZUAW010000111.1:0-12817 GCA_045638225.1 Faecousia sp.
GGTGGGTGCGGCGTCTGGTATTTTGGGTTAGAAACTTAGGCGAAGAAGCCAGCGGGGAACTGAGAGATACCGGCGTTGTCAGCATTGATGTAGCTGGTGTCGGAAACGCTCAGAGTCTCGAAGGCATTGTAGGCGCCAACATAGCACTCCTTGCCCTCGAAGGTGGTAGCCCAGGTGCTGATTTCAGCCTTGAAGGTGAAGACGCTACCCTCGGCACCGAAGGCAACGGAACGCTTGCCTGCATCGTTGTTATAAACATAGATGTAGCTCTTGGCGCCGTCTACCAGGATGTAGAACTTGTAGCCGCCCTCGGCCTCTTCCACGTAGACATCCGCAGCAGCGGCCTTGTCAGTGGTGGTAACCAGGTAACGGTCAGAAACCTCACCGGTGATGTACAGGGTCTTGCCGGCATTGACCTGAACCACGCCGAACTTGTAGGCAGTGCCAACAACGGGAGCCTTCACATCGGGCAGCTGAGCTGCGGGCTTCTCAGGCTCGACAGGCTTTTCGGGCTCTTCGGTCTCGAAGACAGGCTGCTTGTCCATAAAGCCTTCCACAACGTAGGGACCTGCGGGGAACTGGCTCTCACCGATGACTTCCAGCTTCTCGATGTAGCTGGTAGCGGAAGCGCTGATGGTGTTGTAGGTGCCATAGCAGCCCAGATACCAGGGGTTGCCTTCCACGGTGGTGATGTAGGTCTTGCGATCGGCATCCCAAGTGAAGACACAGGTGGGATCCTCGGTCAGAACCACATTGACCTTGCCGGGCTGGTCTGCACCACGAGGCACGATATCGATGTAGGTCTTGACTTCGCCCTTCATGAAGAACAGACGAACGCCGCCCTCCACGCTCTCCACGAAGACATTGACGCCTTCAGCGGGGTTGACGGAGGTAGCCAGGTAGTAACCGCTCATCTCGCCGGTGAAGTACAGGGTCTGGCCCAGGCCATTCTGCACGACGGTGAACTTGTAAGCAGTGCCAACAGCGGGAGTAGCAACCTGCTCAGCCACGATATTGACAGTGGCCATGCCGGCAGGGAACTGGCTCTCACCAATGACTTCGGGCTTCTCAATGTAGCTGGTAGCGGAAGCGCTGATGGTATTGTAGGTGCCGTAGCAGCCCAGGTACCAGGGGTTGCCCTCAACGGTAGTGGTGAAGGTCTTGCGAACAGTGTCCCAAGTGAAGACACAAGTGGGAGTCTCGGTCAGAACCACATTGACCTTGCCGGGCTGGTCTGCACCACGGGGCACGATATCGATGTAGGTCTTGACTTCGCCAGCCATGAAGTAGATGCGCTGACCGCCTTCTACATCCTCAACAAACACATCGACAGCGTCGAAGGGGTTCTCAGAGGTAGCCAGATAGTAGCCGCTCATCTCACCGGTGAAGTACAGGGTCTTGCCCAGGCCATTCTGCTGGACGGTGTACTTGTAGGCGGTGCCAACCTGAGGAACGTCGACGAACTCGACGCCGGTCTTCTTGGCGGCTTCGATGATGCGGGTAAAGGTAGCGGAGGCAGTCTTGCCGTCCTTATCGGTCACGGTACCGGTCAGCTTGAAGGTAACCTGCTCAGCGGGCTCCTCGACGATGTCGATGGTGACCATGTTGTTCTGTGCAGCGCCGATGGTAACATACTCGGTGGCATCCACAGTCCAGGTGACGGGATAGGACACGCCGTCGATCATAACGACAGCAACCACGGAGAAGTCTCTGCGGGCAACGGTGCCGTCGGTATCCTTGTACATTGCAGCCAGGTATTCTCTGGCCTCTTCAACGGTGGGGGCAGCTGCGGGGACAGAGCTCTCTTCAGGCTCGCCACATGCTGCGAACAGGCACAGGCTCATTGCCAGAACCAACACAAGAGAAAGAATTCTTTTCATGTCAAACTCCTTGTATTATGATTTTTAGTGGATGGTAATATGATTGGGAGAGAAGACCTTGATCTGGTAATTGCCATCGTAGTAATCCACGATGCCCTTGACATCAATGGTCTTACCCAGATAGGTATCCTCCGTGATCAGATTGCCATTGGCATCCAACAGAACTACAGTACGAATCTCCACAGTGACACCATTGAACTCACAGGTCAGTGTCATCGCACCGTAGGAGGAGCTCTCCTCGTCCTTGGTGGTGTAGACCGACTTGACAGTCAGGCCTTCCATGCGGACAGAAGTGCTCATAGCCAGCTCTGCATAGGGCCGGGTAGTGACGGTGTCGTCCACCACCACATCCACGGTACCGTGCAGGAACTGCTGGGGATCCGTCAGCACATAGGCAGGTTCGTGACCCTCGCCCAGCTTCTGGATATTGTTCGGATCGTCCGGCTTCATGGCACGGTAAGTCAGGCCGGAAACCTGCCAGGTGCCACCGGTCTCGTAATACTGCACGGTGCCCACGATACGGACTTCATTGCCCACGTCCAGGATCTTCAGACCCTCGCCGGTGAGGCCGTAGCCGTAGTAAACGCTCATGCCGTAGTACATATCGGTTTCGGAGTCGTAGGTCTCCACATAAACGCTGTTGTTACTGTTGGTTGTCACAACACCGGTGAAGGCCACCTTGATACCATTGTAATCCGCAACATTGGTACGCAGCTCCTTCAGATCCAGCTCCACAGCTTCGCCGTAGAAGAAGTCGGGATCCTTCTGACCAGAGTGCACATTCAACTTCTGGGCCTTAGCTTGGGCGATGGCTGCCAGAGCAACATCGCCATAGATATTGCCGCCGGAATTGGAGGCAATAGCCAGACCGTTTTGCAGAATTTCAATGTTCAGATTGCGGTATTCGGTCATATCCGCAGTCTTATACCAGACCCAGACCAGATAACGACCGCCGGTAGAGTCAGCGTTCCAAGTGTTGGTGTCCGACTCTATAATGATGGAAACAGCATTGGACAGCTTTTCCTTGGTATAATTGGATGCAGCCTTGCCGTATTCCTCGATCTTACCGGTGGATTCAGGGGTGTTAATGGCCAGGAAACGGGCCTTCAGCACACCATCGGCCATCACAGAGGTAGGCACATGGAAGTGGACAGTATCGCCATCAACGAAGGTCTTGACGGTAACTTCCTGCTTCAATGTGGAGGAATTCATATTCAGCTTCAGCTGACCGGCATAGTCTACCACTTCCGGTGCGGGCGTGGTAGGGTTGCTGGTGGTCGGCTGTGATTGCTCACAGCCGGCCAGAGAACTCAGCAACAGGCAGAGAACAATCGCTACGGCAAAAATTTTACGTGCCGGGCGCATCATCTCTTACATTCCTTAACGGCGTTGGCAAACAGCTTGTTCAGCAGTGCATTCAGGTCGCCATTGTCAGCCTCGATGAAGGCAGCCTGCATCAGCAGACCAACCTGGTCACGGGCGGAGGAGGAGCCATTGAAAGCGGGAGAGGTGTAGTAAGCCTTTTCCTGCTGCAGGCAGATCTTAGCGGACAGAGCGGAGATAAAGTCGCCGCCGTCAGCGCTGTCCAAGAAGTTCTTGTAAACTTCGTTCTCAGCAACGGACTTCAGAACGGGAACATAACCGGAAGCCATGGAGAACTCAGCCTGGAACTCAACAGTGGTGGTCAGGAACTTGACGAACAGCCAAGAAGCAACAACTTCCTGGGGGTTGGCATCCTTGAAGATGCACAGGCTGGGACCCTGGGAGATGACCTTGGGGTTAGCGGGATCGACCTGAGGAATGGTAGCGATACCGACCTCGAAGGGATAGCCGTCAGCGGTCTTAGTGGGTCTCTGGTGGGTAGCACCAGCGGAGGAGCCGATGGACATATAGCTCTTCTGGCCAGTGGTAGCAACAAACAGGCCGGAGGTGTAGGCACCGTAGATTTCCTGAGTGGTGACATAGCCCTTCTGGTACCAGTCACGGAACTTGGCAACGAAAGCCTTGTTGGTGTCGTTGTCGAACAGGAAGTGGTCGCCGGAGGCGGAGGTGTAGGGAGAGCCGTACTGCTCGGTCATGGTGATGAACCAGTTAGCCTCGGAGTCGTAGCCCAGAGGGATGCAGTCGGGATCCAGACGCTTGATCTCGGCACACAGGGCTTCCATCTCGTCCCAAGTGGTGGGAACCTGCAGGTTATTTTCCTCAAAGAAGGTCTTGTTGTAGTACAGAACCTCAGTGGACTTGGACATGGGCATGGTGTACATCAGGCCGTCACCGAACTGCTTACCTTCGTTGTAGTAGCCTTCGATGAAGTCAGCCTTCTGCTCGGCGGTCAGGCCCAGGATCTCGGTGGTGCCGTCAGCACGCTTAACCTCGATGTCGCTGGCGATCAGGTCGTCCAGAGTAACAACAGCCTTAGCGATGTTGTACAGGGCCACATGGTCGGGGTAGCAGTAAGCAATGTTGGGCTGGTTGCCAACGGTCAGCTCAGTCTTGACCTGATCGCGGACATCGTCGTAGTTACCAACCTGCTCGTGGTTGATGTGAATGTTGGGGTAGAGCTTGTTGAACTCCACGATGTAGGCATTCAGAACATCGGACAGGTTGGAGCCCATGGTGTGATAGAAGGTAATGGTCACTTCGCTGCCATCATAGCCGCCTTCGGGGATCTCGAAGTTGCTCTGCAGCACCTTGTTGCCGCCGCCACCCTGACAGCCTGCCAGAGAGACCATACCCAGCAGCATGCAGACCAGCAGCAGTACGCTTACGATCTTCTTCATAGTGATTGTTCTTCCTTTCATTTTTTATTCTTTCTTCTTTATGTTACAGTCAAACAGTTGCGTTCTCCTTTCGCAACAAAGCTTTTGCACATGCCGGCTGGCCGGCATCGTAGGGGCGCGTCACGCTGCGCCCACGGGCGATTCATGAATCGCCCCCACGATGCCGATCAAGCAAACATGGCATATTCTCCATTGTTCCAAGAGTCAGCACTGTTGACTATTAACCCTTGATACCGCTGCGGCTGACACCCTTCATGATATACTTTCTGAGGAACAGGAATACCATGAACAGCGGAGCGGAGACGATGGCAACAGCTGCCATCTGCACAGGATAGTTGACATCGCCGGTGGTAGCGGTGAAGGCATTGCGAAGACCATTGGTGATCAAGCGATGCGCGTCATCGTTGGCAACCAGACGAGGCCAGACATAGGAGTTCCATGCGCCCATCATCTTCAGGATGGTGATGGAAATCAGCGTAGGCATTGCCAGAGGGATCATAACCTTCCACAGGTACTTCAGATCGCCACAGCCATCCACCTTGGCAGCCAGATACAGTTCATTGGGGATCTGCATGAAATTCTGGCGCAGCAGATAGATGTAGAATACAGACACCAGGAACGGTACGATCAGAACGGTGAAGGTATTCTTCCAGTAGCCAAGCTTCAGGAAGATTTCCGTACCGGTATTTCTGTACATGGTAGTAAAGCCCAGGAAGTCATTGATGGTTGCGTAGTTGGTGATGGTGAACAGCTCACCGGGAATCATCATGGTGGCAAGCAGCGCGCCGAACATCAGATTCTTGCCCTTGAACTCCAGACGGGCAAAGGCAAAGGCGCTAAGCACCGTGATAATCAGAGAGAGAATCGTGGACACGATGCCAACATAAGCAGTGTTCAGGAACAGCTTGCCCAAGCTTGCCTGTGTAAACGCATCGGCATAGTTTTTCCACACGATCACCCGGGGGAAGAAGGTGGGCATGTTGAAGCGGTACTCATCCAGGCTCTTCAGAGAGGAGATGATCATCCAGTAGAAGGGGAACAGCACGATCAAGGCCATTGCACCCAGGAACAGGTAGGTAAATACCTTTACCGCAGCTCTCATAATCTTCTGCTGAGCGGACAAGGACTGGAGGTTTCTCTCCTGCATTACAATATCGTTTTTCTTTGCCATGCGGGACCTCCTTAGTAATGGACTTTGCGCTTGCTGACGGCGCCATTGATCATGGTTACGACCAGAATAATCACAAACAGGATCAGTGCGGCAGCAGAGGCAACACCGTAGTTCATATCCGGCAGTTCCTCATAGATAAAGCCGACCATCGTATTCATGGTCTTATAGGGATCGCCGACAGGACCCATATCTTCACCGAAGATACCGACGATACTGCTGTATTCCTTGAAACCACCGATGAAACCGGTAATGATAACATAAGCCAGCATGGGGCTCAGCAGCGGCACAGTGATGCGGGTGAACACTCTTCTGCGGGGAGTGCCGTCTACACGGGCAGCATCGTAATACTGCTTGTTAATGCTCTGCAGGCCACCCAGCAGGATCAGGATCTTGAAGGGCAGGGCGTTCCAAATGATGTAGACCACCATGACCGCCATGTTTGCCCAGTGGCTGGAACCGGCATTGATCCAGTTGATAGGCTTGCCGCCGAAGAACATAATGATATTATTGATGATACCCCAGGTTTCTGCCTTGGCAGCATCGGGGGTCAGACCAATAATATTGAACATGGCAGCGAACACCATGCCGATGGCGATGGAGTTGGTAACATAGGGCAGGAAGAAGATGGTCTGCAGGAACTTCTGCAGGGGCTTGATGGAGTTGAGCGCCACGGCGATCAGCAGTGCCAGCAGAGTAGACAGCGGCACGGTCAGTACGGTCAGCCAAATGGTATTTTCCAGACAGACTTTGAAATCATCAAAAGCCAGCACTTCTTTAAAGTTGCCCAGGCCTACCTCATAGGTAACGCCCAGCTGTGCTTCCAGTGCATTATAACCTTCCAGGAAGGACAGGCGCACTGTGTTGATAATGGGCCAAACTGTAAAGATCAGCAGCAGCACAATGGCAGGCGATAAATACAGCCAGGCTTTCCACTGTTGTTTGCTATCTACCATATTACTTTACCTCGACGCGGATCCGTTCCTCGGTCTCCTTATTGAAGATGAACACCTTGTGGGCCTTCAGAGAGAAGCGGACAGTTTCCTTGGTGGTATCCACCCGGTTGTCGGAATTGATGATGGCACGCATCACGGGGTTGACGGAAGAATCGTGGGTGCACACAACGCTGGCATCGCGACCCATGACCTCCACGTTGTTGAGCTTGCAGCACAGGGGGCCATTCTGGTCCAGTTCGAAGCCCTCGGGACGGATGCCCACGAACACTTCCTGATCCATCACGCCAGGCACATTCATCACGCAGTTCTGACCCAGCCACAGCTGACCGGCCTTGACATAGCCCTCAAACACGTTAATGGGAGGTGTGCCCAGGAACTTGGCGACAAACAGGTTGGCAGGATCGTCATAAACTTCCTGGGGAGCGCCGATCTGCTGCACAACACCCAGCTTCATAACCACGATCTGGTCGGAGATGGACATAGCCTCTTCCTGGTCGTGGGTGACGAAGATGGTGGTGATGCCAGTCTCGCGCTGGATACGGCGGATCTCTTCACGGGTCTGGAGTCTCAGACGGGCATCCAGGTTGGAAAGAGGCTCGTCCAGCAGCAGAACACGGGGCATCTTGACCAGTGCGCGGGCGATGGCAACACGCTGCTGCTGACCGCCGGACATTTCGCTGGGCTTGCGGTCCATCAGCTCGTCGATCTGCACCAGCTTGGCAGCCCACTCAGCACGCTCCAGCATATCGGTCTTGGTCATCTTGTCGGCGCCCTTCAGGTTCTGCAGGGGGAAGAGAATATTCTGCTTAACAGTCATGTGGGGGTACAGCGCATAGTTCTGGAACACCAGGCCAATGCCTCTGTTCTCGGTGGACAGCTCAGTAACATCCTCATCACCGAAGAAGATCTTACCGCCGGTCGGCTTCTGCAGACCACTGATCATGTAAAGCGTAGTGGACTTACCACAACCGGAAGGTCCCAGCAGACCAATCAGCTTACCATCGGGGATCTCGAAGGTAAAATTATTGACTGCTACGACTTCCTTGCCGGACTTTTTGTCCCGGCTGGGGAAGACCTTTGTCAAATTCTCCAAAACAACTTTCATACAGGGTTCCCTTTCTTATATAAAATTATTTTGTTTCCTGAATATATAACAACGCAGGCTCCTGCGTTTGTTTACTTATAGGGCTGCTGGCGCACCATTTCCTCATGGCGGCGCTGCTTGTAGGCGATCATTTCCAGTTCGCTGGAGAAGATCATCTGGCTGGACATATCCACCGCAACAGTCTGGGCCAGTTTATCGTGGATGGTAGCATTGGTGTGGGATGTGATCATCAGCACCACTTCCACGATCAGTATGCCCAGAATCACCAGCGGGCCAACGATGCCGATCAATCCGCTGATCATCATAATAATCAGCAGCAGGGGGATCATGGTCTCAAAGGTGAATTTTCCCAGAACGGTACGGACAAACAACGTCACAGCGTTGACCTTCACACCGTTTTGCTTCATCAGCGCAATGCCAAATATCTTTTTACCCACAGTCTGTCCATTGCCAAACAACAGCGGCACCGCAAATTCCAGCGCCAGATAGGCCATCAGCACAGACAAGGAAATAATCACCATAGACAGGCTAATAACCATATTGTAGTTATAAATGGCATCTTTGTCCTTGGTAAACGCCTGATAGGCTGTATCGATCTTCTCTTGTTCGGCAGGTGTCAGTTTGTCAAACTCCTCTTGGGTCATTTCAAATTTGACACCATGGTGGGCCTCATAATAAGCCAGACGATTTTCTACTGCCTGTGTATAGGTATCAAACTTCAGTACAGACGACATCACTGCGCCAATACCGGTAACTAATACCACCAGCAAGATTATATCCAGCAGAAACGCGGAGGCACGTTTAAGCAAACTTGCTTTTTGTAAATCGTAAATCATGGGGGACCAAAACCTTTCGCCGCAATACACATCAGCCAAAAATGCCGATAATAAGTCAATATACTATCAATATATATTTATACCACAACTATCTGCAAAAATCTACAACGGTTTTATATTTTTTTATGGATTTTTCGGGAAAAACGGTGCGCAGCATTGCCGCGCACCGTTTTTCTTGCATGAATTTATATCTCACGCAGATTTTGCAGCCAAGCATCAGGGATCTGCAGGTTTCCCCTGCCCGTTCCCATACCGATATCTGGCTTGTTTCCGCCGTGAAAATCGCTGCCGCCGCTGCACTTCAGACCGAAGTCCGCAGCTACAGCATAGGCCGTGGCAGTGGTTTCCGGTGAATATTTGGAATAGGCCACTTCCATACCGTCCAACCCAGCCGAAACCGCTTGCGGAAGAAATGCCCGCAGCGCCGCTTCGTCCAGATCTAAGAAAGGATGGGCCAACACCGCCACCGCGCCGATGGACTTAATAAAACGGATGCAATCATAGGCATTGATCCGTTTGGGTGGCCGATAGTAGCCGGCTTTTGCCGACAGCGGCCCTCTGAATGCCGCCTGCATGTCGACAACATATCCCTTTTCCACCATAGCTGCCGCAATATGGGCACGGTTGATTCTTCCCAGGCAATGGCTGCAAATTTCCTCATAATCCAGATCGTAGCCGTTTCGATTCAGCGCCGCAACCAGATCCCGGTTGCTCTGCTCCTTTTCCTGCTGGGCCTTTTCCAGCAGGGCGGTCACCGTTTCATAATGCGCAGGCTGGATAAACAGCCCCAAAATATGCAATTCCACGCCATGATAATCGGTGGAAAACTCGCAGCCGGGCACTGCCTCTACTGTACTATCCTGCCCTGCCGCCACAAAATCCGGCAGGCCGGCCACCGTATTATGATCCGTCAGTGCAATGGCACTCAGACCCAGACGGGCCGCTTCCTCGATCAATTGCGCAGGCGTGAAGGTGCCATCAGAAAAATTGGAATGTGCATGCAGATCGCAGTACATACCCTCACCTCACATCCGGCTCACCAATTCTGTCATGTCCTTGCGTTTTTTCGTACGAAGCTGATCGGCGGCATAACCCAAAGTGATCACCAGCCGCACAGGGTGTTTCAGGCCGCAGATCTGACGGATCTCGGCATCGTCCAACCAACCCAGAATGCAGCTGCCCAATCCCTGCGCAGCCGCCTCCGCGGTCAAATAAGCAGCCGCAATGCCGATATCAATGGATCGGTAGTCATTGCCCTTAACCTTGGCCCCCAGTGCAGCAGACTTCACATAAGGCATTTCCGACATCACCAGCAGCACAGGCGCTTGGATCGCAAACTTATTCATACCCATGCCCATGCAGGCCTTTGCCACCTTTTGCGCATTTTCACCCGTGCAAACAGTCACATGATAGGGCTGGCCGTTGCAGGCAGAAGGGGCCAGCCGCACCGCCTCCAATATGGCATTCAGCTTTTCGCTTTCTACTTCCCTACCCGCCTCATAACTGCGGCAGGATTGTCTTTGCTTGGCAATCTCCAAAAAATCCATATCCAGATCCTCCTTATTTTTTCATTGTATCACAGGGATACGGTAAATACAAATTTTCGTTTAGTAAGCAGGTGCATCCTAAGGCGGAGGAATGCCCCCGCCCTACGGTGCTCATTGCAACGGAACGATAACTCCCAATTTATTACCGTTTCAATTCAACTTGATGCGGCCAGAGGCGATCAGTTCCTGGCGGAACTCCTCCGGGTGCTTGCGGTAGTAATCCTGGTGTTCCTCCTCAGCGGTATAGAAGCGGTCGAAGGGCTCGACACTGATTTTTACCGGCCTATCGGAAGCATTTTCCAGGTTCCGGATCTTCTCTTGGGCAGTCTGCCGCTCTTCCTCCGTATTGTAGTACACTGCCAGGGTGTAGGAATGGCCTCGGTCGATAAACTGTCCGTCACCATCGAAGGGATCCACACTCTCCAGGAAGATGACAAACAACTGGGCAAAGGACACCTTATCCGGCAAATAATCGATGCGGATGGTCTCCCGGTGGCCGGTTTTTTGATTCTTCACATCCGCATAACTGGGGTCTGCTTCCCGGCCGCCGCAATAGCCGCTGACCACATCCACCACGCCGTCCATTTCCTTGAATGTGGGCGTGATACACCAGAAGCACCCGCCTGCAAAATATGCTGTTTTCTTATGGGTCATAACACCGCCGCCTTTCTGCGTTCATTGTAACAGAAATCCTTGGAATCCGCAAGTGGTCCTTCATTTTCCAAAAGAGATACAGATCTTTTCTGCGATCCAAAACACAAAGCAACCTACGCCATAGCAGATAAGATCCAGGAAAGAAAAGCTTCTTCCCATGATTGTGGAGATCAGTGCATTGCTCTCCAATCCCAGCAACTTCACAATGTCAAAATATTGGGCCACCTCCACAAGGGAGGCAAAAAGAAATACATAGATCGGCAAGGCGGTTACACCTTTGGGGATCACCGCTCTGCACAAGCAGCAAAGCAGTACTGTCACGAGCACATCTCCTAAATAGGGCCTGACAAAACGATCACGCACAAACAGCGCAATCCCTATTTCTACAAGCAGAAGCATAGCAAATATCACCACATATACGATTCGTTGCTTTTTCATTCCATTTCACCGCCTTTGTGAGTTTCCATCATCCGTTTTCTATTATATATGGAGTTCACGCAAAAGACGAGAAGTTTTTTATAAATGCAAAAAAGTCCAACACCAAGCGGCGTTGGACTTTTGAGGGCAGTTTTGAACTTAATGTATATTATCCGATCAACTGAGAGGGAACGATGTCAAATTGTTTGCACACCCGCTCCAAGTCCTTGCGGTATTTGGGATTACGCAGGTCATTATTGCATAAGTTTTTGACCTGCCTTTCCCAGAAAGGTGCGTTGGAGCCCTCGCGGATGCATTGCTGCAAGACAGAAATATTCGCATGTAAATGAAATCCTATTCCGCCCATTTTAAAGTCATTAGAGAACGCTTCCTTGTCCGGGATCTTGCGGTACAGCTTGCCGCATTGCAGATACACCGCCCGGTAGCGGGCATCACTGCTGTTACCATACATGATAGGATAGTCCTCATGCTCTCCGATGGGGATATTGCCAATGATCTGATACTCCCCATAGAACAGCTTGTTGTCCATCATATGCCCAGACGGCAGGGATGGCAGGGATTTCAATTCCTCCACCGTTACATCGTCGCGCTCAGTAACAATGTGATAGACACTGCAGGCAAGAGGTTTGCCCGCAAGAATATCCCAAAAAGGCTCTTTCTTCTTACGCATACGGGCGTAATCCAGGAGAATGCGGCCATATCCATACAGCCGCCGGTTGATCTTGAACCGGAATACATCCCCCTCATGGAATTTGACATGCTGCCGGGATTCTGCCGCAAAGGCAGCCACATCGGTCAGGTCAGCCTCCGTGGTTTCGGTGCACCAATTTTCTACCCACTGCTGAAAATCTCCGATTCCTTCCGTACTGGTCGGCTCATTGTCGTTGGAATAGTAGCATTTTTGCGTATCATGGCTGTATAAATCCATATAGGAACTGCCCGTATTATGTCGCAAATAGGAAAGGCACATACCAATCCCGCTGCGTTTTTCCAAAGAAGCGGCAGTAAACAGCACCGGCTTTCCTTTCTCCGTCTTAGGGAGCAAATATTTTCCGTCCTCTGACAGCGTCTGACAAAGTTCATATTCGCAGTAGCGGTCCTTTCCTGTTGCGATATACTTGCGAATCACATTGCCATCCACGTAGGCCACTGTGGAATGCTGGTCATAAGGACTAGGTTTTGGTTCGACACGCACCCAGTGGTCTTCCACGGGTAGCAGTCCAAAGCATTTGCGCTGTTCATTGGTTAGTTCAAACATGAGCAATCACCTCATGCTCCAGTATAGCAAAAAATGGACATATTCGCAAGTGGGAGGACGGATTCGTTTACATTTTCATTCCCGTCCGGGAATGAAAATTGAGGTTCGGCTCGGTCGAGCCCTCGCCGGCAACGCTCATCCGCGTTGCATTTAATTCTTCGAATCCGTCTCCCTCTCTTCCACCACAAAAAACCG
>JAZUAW010000112.1:0-14923 GCA_045638225.1 Faecousia sp.
CTTACGAACCATCTCAGCCTGGCTTTCGATGCTCTGGGAGCCGAAAATGAAGCTGATGCCGCCTTCCTTAGCCAGGGCGATGGCCAGGGTGTCGTTGGAGACGGACTGCATGATGGCAGAGGTCATGGGAATATTCAGAGAAATAGCAGGTTCTTCCACGCCCTTGCGATACTTGACCAGAGGGGTCTTGAGGGAAACACGGTCGGGAATGCAATCTTCGCTGGTGTAGCCCGGGATCAGCAGATATTCGCTGAAAGTATGGCTGGGCTCGGAATAAATGAACGCCATGGAAATCTCCTCCTGTAAAAATTATATAAGAAATTTGAATAAATTTATAGTGTCGCTATTCTATACAAGGATAGCACAATTTTTATAACAGGTCAAGTGTGTTGGGGGGAAAATTGCAAATTTTCGTTTATCGGGCCGATGGAGGTGTCATTGCGAACCAGCCCGCAGGCTGGTGTGGCAATCCCCAAAGGTTTTAGACGGTACTTTTCGACACCCTTTTACCTCTAACCGGGGGATTGCCACGTGGCTTCGCTCCTCGCAATGACATATGATCGGAAGGATAAACCGCAATTTATAACAAAAAAAAGACCGACCCGAGTGGGTCGGTCCTTCTTGCATTGTGAAATTACACCATTGCGCAGGTGATGATGGCCATCTTGTAGACCTCGTCGGCGTTGCAGCCGCGGGACAGGTCGTTGATGGGGGCATTCAGACCCTGCAGGATGGGGCCGTAAGCCTCGTAGCCGCCCAGACGCTGAGCGATCTTGTAGCCGATGTTACCAGCCTCGATACAGGGGAAGATGAAGGTGTTGGCGTAGCCTGCCACGGGGGAGCCGGGGAACTTCAGCTGGCCGACCTCGGGAGCCACAGCGGCGACGAACTGCATTTCGCCGTCGATAGCCAGCTCGGGAGCCATTTCCTTGGCAACGATGGTGGCATTGTGGCTCAGCTTGACGGTGGCGCCCTTGCCGGAGCCGTTGGTGGAGAAGCTCAGCATAGCGACCTTGGGGTCAATGCCGAAGACCTTAGCGGTGTTGGCAGTCTCGATGGCAACCTCAGCCAGCTTGCGGGCTGCGGAAACGGTGACATTGCCTTCCTTGTCCACGGAATCTTCGTAGCTCAGGTTGATGGCGCAGTCGCCCATAGCGATCTTCTCGTCGCCACGGACCATGATGAAGCAGGAAGAAACCAGGTTTGCACCGGGCTTGGTCTTGACCAGCTGCAGAGCGGGACGGACGGTGTCAGCGGTGGAGTAGGTAGCGCCGCCCAGCAGAGCGTCAGCATAGCCCATCTTCACCAGCATGGTGCCGAAGTAGTTGCCCTTAGCCAGCAGAGCCTTGCACTCCTCAGCGCTCATCTTGCCCTTACGCAGAGCAACCATGGTCTCGACCATAGCATCCATGCCAGCGTAAGTAGCGGGATCGATGATCTCAACGCCTTCGATGTTGAAGCCGCCCTTGGCAGCGTTAGCCTTAACTTCGTCAACATTGCCGATCAGGATGGGGGTCAGGAAGCCGCCTTCAACCAGACGAGCGGTAGCTTCCAGAATACGGGCATCGTGGCCCTCAGTGAAAACGATCTTTCTGGGATTAGCCTTCAAGGTTTCGATCATTGCATTGAACATATGATATCAGTCCTCCATATTTCGGGCTTTTGCCCGTATTTTTACAGAATAATTATATATCAGTAACAAGGGAAATGCAAGAGGTTTGGAAAGATAAATTGGGATTTGTGGTGGTGTAAATTTGACGGCCCAGGAGGCCGACAACGCCGCGAAAGCGGCGCAATATAGCTTCTCCCGGGGAGAAGCTGGCACAAAAATGGGAACTTCGTAACCCGTTTTTGTGACTGATGTGGAATGCGGGCAGTAACCTACGATGCGGAAGCGGCTAAGACTTGCAGAAAGTTAACCATTACTAGGTCTGGAACCTGTACCGAATCTAACCCCTCTGCCCGCATTCCACATCCGAGCCGCCCGTGGGCGGCCCACCTGCGCTCTGCGGAGCACCCGGTCGGCGGCTCTGACAGCCCACTGGGCTGTCATTCACTACCGCCGACTGCGCTTCGCTTACCCCGGGAGAAGGTATTGCGGCTTCGCCGCTTTGCATTCAAAGCACCGTAAAAAATGCCCTGTGCCGATTGACACAGGGCAATTCGTTTGAAAAATTACTTCTTCAGGTAAGCATCGATGGCGTCCATATCATTCCACTCAGGAAAACAGAACAAAGCAAAATCGCATTCATCGCAGCAACATTCATATCCGGGATGATCTCCATTTCCCAGGCATTTTGCTCCGTGAAAACTGGGTGTCAACCAAATGCCGGTGGACGGGTCCAATACTGTTATTTCCATCCGTGTCCCCCTATATTTGCTCGGATAAATTGGGCATGGGGATTATATCCCCTTAATATTTAGGATTATAATCCCCATAATGGATGCTGTCAAGATGGAGGGATGGAAAATGATTCGATTTGATAAATTGTGGAAAACCATGGAGCAGAAGAATATGACCACCTATCAGCTTCGGGAAAAATGTGGTATCGATAGCAAGACCATTCGCCGATTAAAGGCAAACGATAATATGGAGACCAAAACCTTAAATAAGCTTTGCGCTGTCTTAGATTGCAGTCTGGAAGATATTGCGGAATATGTGGAAGATTGATAAACGCCCTGTGCTTTGGAGCACAGGGCGTTTTGATGTAGAAATTACTTCTTCAGGTATTCATCGATGGCGGCAGCGGCCTTCTTGCCGGCGCCCATAGCCAGGATGACGGTGGCAGCGCCGGTAACAGCGTCGCCGCCGGCGAAGACGCCGTCACGGGAGGTCATCTCGTTCTCATTGACGATCAGGCAGCCCTTGCGGTTGGTCTCCAGACCGGGGGTGGTGGAGCGGATCAGGGGGTTGGGGCTGGTGCCCAGGGACATGACAACGGTATCCACTTCCAGGATGAACTCGGAATCGGGAACCTCGATGGGGCGGCGACGGCCGGAAGCATCGGGCTCGCCCAGCTCCATACGGATGCACTTCATACCGCAGACACGACCGGTCTCATCACCGATGATCTCGATGGGGTTGCACAGAGTCTTGAACTCGATGCCCTCTTCCTTAGCATGGTGCTTCTCCTCAGCACGGGCGGGCATTTCGGCCTCACCACGGCGGTAGACAACATAAACATGCTCAGCGCCCAGACGCATAGCGCAGCGGGCAGCGTCCATAGCAACGTTACCGCCGCCGACGACAGCAACAGCCTTGGACTGGATGACGGGGGTATCGGACTCGGGCAGGTAAGCCTTCATCAGGTTGGTACGGGTCAGGTACTCGTTAGCGGACATAACGCCAACCAGGGACTCGCCGGGGATGTTCATGAACATGGGCAGACCGGCGCCGGAGCCCACGAAGATGGCCTTGTAGCCCATCTCGAACAGCTCGTCGATGGTCAGAACACGGCCGATGACCATGTTGGTCATGACTTCCACGCCCTGAGCCTCCAGCTTGGTGACCTCGTTGGCAACGATAGCCTTGGGCAGACGGAACTCGGGGATGCCGTAGACCAGAACGCCGCCGGCGGTATGCAGAGCCTCGAACATGGTGACTTCGTAGCCCTTCTTGGCCAGCTCAGCGGAAGCGGTCAGGCCGGCAGGGCCGGAGCCGACAACAGCCACCTTGATGCCGTTGGATTCGGCCTTAGCGGGCATCTCGTTGATGTTTTCACGGTACCAGTCAGCGCAGAAACGCTCCAGACGGCCGATGGCAACGGGCTCACCCTTGATGCCACGGACACACTGAGCCTCACACTGGGTCTCCTGGGGGCAGACACGGCCGGACAGAGCGGGCAGAGCATTAGTGGAGGTGATGATCTCATAGGCGGCCTTGAAGTCGCCTTCCTGGACCTTCTTGATGAATTCGGGGATGCGGACATTGACGGGGCAGCCCTCGACGCACTTGGGGTTCTTGCAGCCCAGGCAGCGGTTGGCCTCTTCAATGGCCTGCTCGGCGGTATAGCCCAGAGCAACTTCCTTGAAATTGCGGGCACGGACTGCTGCGTCCTGCTCGGGCATAGCGACTTTCTTCAAAGACATATTAGCCATGTGTATGTCCTCCCTTACTTGATCAGAGCCTTGCCCATGGCATCCATGCGGCAGGTATGGGTTTCGGAGACCTCAGCCTCACGGGTACGGTAAGTAGCGTTACGGCTCATCAGCTCAGCGAAGTCCACCTTGTGGCCGTCGAACTCGGGGCCGTCGACACAAGCGAACTTGGTTTCACCGCCAACGGTGACACGGCAGCCGCCGCACATACCGGTGCCGTCAACCATGATGGGGTTCAGGGACACGGAGGTGTGGGTGCCGAAGGGCAGAGTGGTGAGGGAAACGAACTTCATCATGGGGATGGGGCCGATGGCCAGCACTTCGTCGAACTGCTCGCCGGCTTCCAGCATCTCCTTCAGAGGCTGGGTGACCAGACCATGGCGGCCGTAGGAGCCGTCGTCGGTCATGAGGATGAGGTTGTCAGCAACTGCGCGGAACTCCTCTTCCAGGATGACGATGTCCTTGCTGCGGAAACCGACGATAACGGTAACCTCAGCGCCTGCTTCCTTGAAAGCAGCTGCAGAGGGCAGAGCGATGGCGCAGCCGACGCCGCCGCCGACCACACAGACCTTCTTCTTGCCCTCGACAGGGGGGGGCTTGCCCAGGGGGCCGACGAAGTCGCGGATGTAGTCGCCTTCATTCAGAGCGCCCAGAGCGTTGGTGGAGAAGCCCACCTTCTGGAAGATGATGGTGACGGTGCCCTTCTCACGGTCGTAACCGGCGATGGTCAGGGGAACACGCTCGCCCTGCTCGTCGATACGGAAGATGATGAACTGGCCAGCCTTGGCCTTCTTGGCTACGAAGGGGGCCTCGATCTCCATCAAAGTGACGGCAGAGTTCAGCTCCTTCTTGCGAACGATTTTGAACATAATAATTACCCTTCCTTTTGTGATGATTATTATTGAAAATTGGCATAATTAAACATTCTAATTATAAGGCATAATTCCCCATTTGTCAAATGAATAAGTACAAAATTATTGATTTTTGTTGATTTCTTTGATTGTGACACCGACAGAGCGAAGTTCATGTGGGGAACGCTGTCCTCAGAGTTTTCCACAGAGTGGATATAAATCTTTCCCGGGAAATTGATAAAAAGAAACCGAGGGACGAATGAACGTCCCTCGGTGGTTTACATAAATTTATTTCTGCTTCAGCAGGTCACGGATCTCAGCCAGCAGCTCTTCGCTGGTGGGAACATGGGGAGCATTGGCAGCTTCTTCAGCAGCCTTTGCAGCAGCGGCTGCGGCAGCAGCTTCAGCTTCCTCGCG
Organism: Faecousia sp.; assembly: GCA_045638225.1. Taxonomy (GTDB): domain Bacteria; phylum Bacillota; class Clostridia; order Oscillospirales; family Oscillospiraceae; genus Faecousia. The sequence continues at coordinate 5,367 of JAZUAW010000112.1, forward strand.
CTCCTTGCGCTTGGCAGCTTCGGTCAGGGCATTCAGGCCCTTGACAATGAAGAACACGACAGCAGCCATGATCAGGAAGTTGATGACAGCAGCGATGAAGTTGCCGTAGGTCAGATAGTTGTGAATCTCCTGCACCACTTCCTCGCCGGCCTCGTTGACTACGGTCTCATACTTGGCTTCCACCCAGGGCATACGGGGCAGCTGCAGCTTGGCATCGGAGAAATCGGTGCCGCCCAGGAAAATGTTGACCACAGGCATGATCAGGTCGTTGGTGACAGACTTGGTGATGTTACCAAATGCGCCGCCGATGATAGTACCAACAGCCAGAGCCATGGCATTGCCCTTGTTGATGAATTCCTTGAATTCAGCCCACAGGGTCTTCTTGTTAGGGTTCTTGCTCATAATAGATGTTCCTTTCTTTTTTTATGTTTGCGTCATTGTAAGGCCCGGTGGGCCGTGGCAATCCCAGTGCTTTGAAAAAACCTTTGGGGATTGCCACACCAGTGTGTTCACTGATTTACGATGACATATTTTTTACTTCTTCTCGATGATCTCCATGCCGCCCATATATTTTCTCAGGACCTCGGGGATCACAACGGAGCCGCCGGCGCGCTGATTCTGCTCGATGATGGCGGGGAAAATACGGGAGGTAGCCAGGCCGGAGCCATTGAGGGTGTGGACGAAGTCGATCTTGCCATCGGCACGGCGATAACGCATATTACCACGGCGAGCCTGGAAATCACGGGCGTTGGACACGGAGGAAACTTCCTTGTAGCCGTTCATGGAGGGGATCAGAATCTCGATATCGTAGGTGCGGGCCATGGAAGCGGAGCAGTCGCCGGCAGCCAGCTTCACGGTACGGAAATGCAGACCCAGACCGGCAACCAGGTTCTCAGCCTTCTTCACCAGCTCTTCGAATGCCTCATCGGAACCCTCAGCGGTGGTGAACTGGAACATTTCTACCTTATTAAACTGGTGGCCACGGACCATGCCACGCTCGTCTGCACGGGCAGAGCCTGCTCCACGGCGGAAGCAGGGGGTGTAGGCGAAGAACTTCTTGGGCAGATCGGCCTCAGTCAGAATCTCATCACGGTAAATGGAAGCCAGAGCGGCCTCAGCGGTGGGCAGCATATAGAAAATGCCGTTTTCCGTGGGATGATTGGAGATTTTGAACACTTCGTCGGCAAATTTGGGGAACTGGCCAGCAGTTTCGCCGCACTTGTACTCCAGCATGTGGGGGGGCAGGATGAAATCGTAGCCATCAGCGGTGTGGGTGTCAATGAAATAGTTCAGCAGGGCCCATTCCAGGCGAGCACCCAGGCCGGTGTACATCCAGTTGCCGGAACCTGCCAGCTTGACGCCACGCTCATAGTCAATGAGGCCCAGATTGGTGCACAGATCTACATGGTGCTTAGGCTCAAAGTCAAAATTGTGCTTTTCGCCGATATAGCGCAGGGGCTCGTTGTTTTCCTTGCCACCGGGCAGCAGATCTGCATCGGGCAGGTTGGGCAGGCTCAGCATAGCGGAGCGGAATTCCACATTCAGAGTCTTCAGCAGCTCGGCATCGCCCTCGATCTCCTTGTCCAGAGCAATGGATTTCTGCTTATTTTCCTCGATCTGGGCGTCGATGGTAGCGGTATCCTCGCCCTTCTTCTCTGCGCCCTTCTTCATGCCAAAGAGCTTGCCGTTTTCCTTGGCGATCTTGTTCTTCTCAGCGGTTTTGGTCTCGGTGGAGGTCTTCAAACCACGGATCTGTACATCCAGCTCCAGGATGCGGTCCACGATGGCGTCGCAGTCAACTTCCTTGGCCTTCAGACCGGCCTTCACTGCGTCGGGATTTTCTTTGATTTTACGAATGTCTAACATGGTTTTCTCCTTATATTTTGGAAATTAGTGCTTATTTTTGGTTTATTGTTCGGATTCGACAATGGATTCGGGTTCTTCTGGCATGATCAGTGCGCAAATGAAGTAGATCAGCAAGCCGCTGCAGCCGGCCAGCGTCAGGATAACAGTCGCAACACGGATTACGGTAACATCTACATTCATATATTTGGCTAAGCCACCGCAAACGCCGCAGACTTTCTTATCTGTGCGGGAGCGATACAGTTTCTTTTCCATATTTCTCTCTCCTTTGGATTACTTACTGATCTTCATCAGTGCGTCCAGCAGGTTTTGAAGGTCTTCTTCCCCGTAAAATTCCAGTTCAAATTTGCCCTTGCGCTTGCCATTGATGATCTTAACACCACGGCCAAGGTGCTTGCTCAGGGATTTTTCACATTCACCAATATAATCCACCGCAAGGGTGACCTTGGGGGTTGGCGCAGGCTGACGGGTCATATTTTTACACAGCAGCTCTGCCTGTCGGACCGAAAGACCAAGTGCGTGAATGCGCTGGGCCGCCTGCTGCTGCTTGCGCTCGTCCTTTAGGACAAGGACTGCTCTTGCATGACCTGCGGTCAGCTCACCGTTACGGACCATTTGCAGGACATTGGGACTTAAATTCAACAAACGCAGGGCGTTTGCCACGGCAGGACGGGATTTACCCACACGTCCGGCGGCTTCCTCCTGGGTCATGCCGTATTCTTCCATGAGAGATTGGTAACCCATTGCTTCTTCCACAGGGTTCAGATCTTGACGCTGCAGATTTTCGATCAGCGCCAATTCCATTGCCCGCTTGTCGTCGGCTTCCACTACGACTACGGGAATTTCATCCAGACCGGCCATTCGGGCGGCGCGCCAGCGGCGTTCACCGGCAATGATCTGGTAGTAGCCATTTGCCATGAGGCGGACGGTCAAAGGTTGGATGATGCCGTGGATAGCGATGGACTCTGACAGCGCTTCCAGCTCTTCATCATCGAAATCCCGGCGGGGTTGATCGGGGTTAGGTTCTACTTTGTGTATTGGCAGGGATTTGTAGGGGCTTTTTTCCTGCATGGGCTCATCAAAATCGCCCAGCAGAGCACTTAGACCCTTGCCCAGACCTTTGTTAGATGCCATGATTTCACCTCGTTGTTACAGTTTTGCTTTGAATTCAGCTGCCATTTCCAGATATGCCTTGGCGCCGCGGCTGGAGCGGTCGTAGGCCGTCACAGGCAGACCATGGCTGGGTGCTTCCGCAAGACGGATGTTTCTGGGAATGGCGGTGGCAAATACCTTGCCGGGGAAATGACGGCGCACTTCCTGCGCGACCTGCGAGGAGAAATTAGTGCGGCCATCATACATGGTCAGCGCTACTGCAAAGATATCCAGCTTGGGATTGATCTTGCGCTTGACCATTCGCATTGTGCTCATCAGATCAGAAAGACCCTCCAGTGCGTAGTATTCGCATTGTACGGGAACCAGAATACTGTCTGCTGCAGCCAAGCCGTTCAGCGTCAGCATTTCAAGGCTGGGCGGGCAATCGATGAGGATTACATCATACTGGTCTTTGATAGGCTCAAGGCACTTTTCCAGTTGGTGCTCTCTGTATTGTGTAGAGATCAGCTCTATGGCTGCGCCAGCCAGATCCTGTGTGGACGGCAATACATCGCCGTATTTTGTCTGCACAATGGCTTCCTGCACAGGCGTGTCGTTGATGATCACATCATATATAGATTTCCTTACAGAGCGCTTATCTATACCGAAACCAGATGTAGCGTTGGACTGGGGATCGAAATCGCAGAGGAGCACCTTCAATCCCTGTTCCTTCAGAGCGGCGGTGAGATTGACCGATGTGGTGGTTTTACCTACGCCGCCTTTTTGATTTACGACGGCAATGGTTCTTCCCATGTTTCCGCCTCCTCTATTGTGTTTATTTTTCATTTTGTTTCACGTGAAACACGGCAAGAAATATGTCGCATTTTGTTTCACGTGAAACAAGCATTATGGAGCAATGCTGGATGTATCGTAGTTCTGGCCGGGCTGTCTGCCGCCATTGTTTTGGTCATTGTCGGAGACGATCATGTAGATGGTCGCTGTTAGTGCCAGCGCCAACACGATCACCATAATGATCAGCCAGTTGACGGCGCGACGCAGAACATGAATCTGTTCGTCCGCTTTTAGGATGCGTTTTTTGGAACGCTTGGGTGTGGTTTGCTTTTCACGGCGGGGGAGGGTAAGAGGTGTGCCGGGCTTGACCGGATGCTTTTCCATTTCCGCCAGGCATTCTTCACAAAATACGGAACCGGGGGCGATCTCTGTGCCGCAACGCATACATTTCATGCACGTACCTCCCTAATCTCATGCTTACTAAATAAGCATCTGAATTTACAGACTATGATAAAAATGGCTGTGCTTACATATTGTACAACAATTTTTTTGATTCGTAAAGAGTAAATTTTGCTATTTTTGGTAACCTTGCAGTGTGAGGTTTACATAACATCACGAAAAAGATTTTATAAACCTACTTGACAGTCGCGTAACCATGTGTTACAATCAAAATATAAGAAAGGAGTGATGAAATGGAATGGATCATCCCCGGCACCGTCATTACCGCTCAGCGGGAGGACGCGGCCAATATTGAAAAGGAGTTTTCTTCCATGTTCCTGGTCGGCGGTATTATGCTTAGCCAAGTGGCTGCCATCACCGGTTTGGAGCCATACGATGTGCAGAATTGGGTCAAGCGGAAGCTGCTGGCGCCACCGGTGCAGAAGCGGTACGATATTAACCACCTGTGCCGCATTCTCAACATCAATATGCTGAAAAAGGTGCTGCCTATGGAGCAGATCACCGGACTTCTCAGCTACATCAACGGTGCGTTGGACGATCGCAGCGACGATGTGATTAACGACAGCCATCTGTATTTCATGTTTGTCAAGCTGGCCTCCGGCTTTGCCACCATGCAGAACCCCAAGGGACGGGATGCGGCCATCGCTGAGACGCTTGCTGATTATGCAGAGCCAGTTCCCGGTGCCAAGGAACGAGTGAAAAAAGTTCTCAAGATCATGTTAACAGCTTGGGCAGCTGCCCAACTCCGTGACGCTGCCGAAAAAATGGTGGCCGAATTGTAAATTGGGGTTTTACGCCCTCGTTAATGCCGTAGGCGTACAAGATGCATTCCGGCAAGGAAGACTTGAGACCGCAATTGTCAGAGCGAAAACAAAACTCTCACGACATACATTATAAAAAGGAGCGAATCGTTATGGAAAACACCTCTTATCGCTGGGTGAAGGAAAACCCGCCCAAGAATCCCCAAAATTTTAAGATAAACAAGGATAAGCTGCCCAAGTACATCGGTCTGGGTCTGCTGGCGCTGGTGCTGATCGTGGGCATCATCACCAGCTTCTACACCGTCGATGACAAGCAGCAGGCTGTTGTCACCACCTTCGGCAAGGTATCGGATATTACCGAGCCGGGCCTGCATTTCAAGCTGCCCTTTGGTATCCAGCGAGTCCACCGGGTGGATGTGAACGTCTACCAGAAGATCGAGCTGGGCTACCGAACTGAGGTAAACGGTGTGACTACCTCGCTGCCGGATGAGAGCACCATGATCACCGGCGATTACAATATCGTCAATGTGGATTTCTTTGTGGAGTATAAAATCTCCGATCCTGTCAAGTATCTGTATTCTTCCAATAGCCCGGAAATGATCCTGCGCAATCTGATCCAGAGCCAGGTGCGTAACGTGGTTGGCTCTTCCAGTGTCGACTCCGTGCTGACCGACGGCAAGGAAAACATCCAGATGCAGGTCAAGGAGCTGGTGACCCAGATCCTTGCCGAGTACGACATCGGCCTGACGCTGGTGGATGTGCGTATTCAGGACTCCGATCCTCCCACTCAGGCAGTTATTGAAGCCTTCAAGGCCGTGGAAACTGCCAAGCAGCAGGCAGAGGCCGTGGTCAATGAGGCACAGGCTTACAAAAATGCCCAGATCCCCTACGCCGAATCTGAGGCCGACAAGCTGCTGCAGGATGCGGAGTATCAGTACACCAAGCGTGTCAACGAGGCAACCGAAAAGGTAGCTCTGTTCAATGCCATGTTCGCTGAGTATCAGCTGAACCCGGATATGACCCTGGCCCGTATGTATTACGAAGCCATTACAGAAGTACTGCCCGGTGTGAAGCTGTACATCATCACCACCGATGACAACAATATGCAGACACTTCTGCCTCTGGATAGCCTGATGGGAGGTAACTAATATGAAAAAAACCATTATCTTTAGCATCATCGCCCTGCTGCTGATCATTGTGGCAGTCAACTCTATCTATATCGTGGAAGAAAATGAGTATGCCTGTACCTTCCGCTTCTCCGAGATCGTGCAGACAAATTCCTCTTCCGGCTTGCATTTTAAGATTCCCTTCATTGATCAAGTGAAGTATTTCTCCAAGGCCACCCAGCTGTACGATATTCCGCCCTCCGAGGTCCTTACCTCCGACAAGCAGAATATGAATGTGGAGTGCTACATCCTGTGGGGCATTTCCGATCCCCAGCAGTTCTACCGCGCTTTGGGCACTCCCCAGAAGGCGGAGGAGCGTCTGGACGCCATTACCTACAACACCCTCAAGACCGCCATGGGCACCCTGGCCCAAGCCGACATCATCAATATGGAAGACGGCGCTCTGCGCAATGAGATCTACGAATCCATCGCCACCATGGTGGACGCCCAGGCCAAAACCTACGGCATCCATGTGGAGGATGTGAAGATCAAGCAGTTCGACCTGCCCGACTCCAACCTGAATGCTGTGTATACCCGTATGATCTCTGAGCGCAATCAGATGGCGGAAAAGTACACCGCTGAGGGCAACAAAGAGGCTAATTTGATCCGCAACGAGGTCAATAAGGATGTGAATATCCTGATTTCCAATGCCCGGGTGGCTGCCGCCAAGCGGATCGCCGACGGCGAGGCTGAGTATATGCGCGTTCTGGCCACCGCCTATGATACGGAGGAGGAGCGGGCTTTCTATGAATTCATTATGGCGCTGGATGCCCTGAAAGCCAGCCTCAATGGGGACGAAAAGACCATCATTCTGGACGAAAATTCCGAACTGGGCAAAATCCTCATGGGTATCACCGGCTAATTCGGGATTCATCCTTCTCTTTGGCGCCGAAGGCGCGTACATTCCCCTAGGGGAAGGCATTTAGGAGGAATCTATGGATCTGTACATAAAGGAACGTGTATTCACCTGGGGCGACAAGTTTGATGTCTGCGACCGAAACGGCACGCCCCGCTACCATGTGGCCGGCGAGGTTTTTTCCTGGGGAAAGAAGCTCCATGTTTACGACCGCAGCGGCCGGGAAGTTGCCTTTGTTAAGCAGGAATTGTTTGCATTGCTGCCTTGCTACAAGGTTTATGTAAACCAGCAAGAGGTGGCGACGATCCGCCGGCAGTTTACCTTCTTCCGCCCCCGCTACACCGTCGACGGCTTGGGCTGGGATGTGAACGGCAGCTTTTGGCAGCATAATTACCAGATCACCCAAAACGGCCGTCCGGTGGTGGATATTGAAAAAGAATGGCTGACCTGGGGCGATACCTACCATCTGCACGTCGCCGACAGTGCCAATGAGATCATTGCCCTGGCGGTGGTGCTCACCATCGACTGCGTGGTGGAGCAGCAGAACAACAATTAAGGAAACTGGTAGGGAAGATGAATGACAACTGGAAAGGAGGCGCATATGAAAAAACGCGTATTGATTTTAGGTTTGATCCTGATCTTGCTGCTGAGCGGCTGTACCAAGGTGCCCGACACCTATTCGGTATCCGTCAAGGGTGTGGAATTGATTGTCAATCTTAAGAACCATACCATCTCCCACGGAGATGATACCTATGCTTATGTGCATACGGGTATCGGTGTCAAGGATCAGAAGACCGAGCAAACCACCTTCTATTACCCAAACGGAGGGAAGTGGAGCATCGAAGAAGAATTCGTGGGCAATCTATGCGTTTCCTCCACGGTAGAAACCAGTGATGATTTTGATAGCATAGGATATCTGCCCGGCGAAACATTGCTGGAAGCGATGAAGCAGGCATCGGAGAAACAGTCGGTCATTGAGGCGACAAAGCCCCAAATTAACTGGGGGCGTCTGGCTTGCGGCGTATTTTTCCTGCTTTTCGGCGCTTTGGGATTGATTTTCCCCGAGCAAATGTGGAATGTGCGGGTTGCACTCCGGCGCTGGCGTTATAAGGATATGGACCCCACCGAGACAGGCATGGCGGCTTATCAGATCAGCAGCGGCATTCTGGTGGTGCTGGGTGTTATCTTCATTTTGATTGCTTTTTAAGGTTGTTTGGATAGAAAAAACTGGGATGCCCCTTTGGGCATCCCAGATCTTTTTACTTCCACAGGCCATCGGGGTATTTACCCTCGGCAGTCATTTCTTTGATGGCATTCTGCACCAGCGGCTTGTCAGCTGCGTAGGTTACACCGTACCATTTGTCGGCGGAATGGAGCACTGTCATCTCCGCCTTGCCGGCCTGCAGCAGCTCGGAGACCAGCATGGGCAGATAAAATTCGCATTTCAGGGGGTTTTTCGGCAGGTTTTCCTGCAGGAAGGAGGGGAATCTGGTCCGGATGGCGGCAAGGAAGCTACCGGTAAAGCCCAGCAGATTCATGGACACCGTGGTTTCGGGCGCCAATTCCGTCCAATTTTCGCCGTCCTCAGTAAAATAAATGCCGCCCTCCCGCTTTTCAATGCGGGTGCGCTCGGTGATGGAGGTCAGCTTGTCATGCTCCACGGTGCACACGCCCCGGGCTACACTGCCATGTTCCGTCACGGTCTTGCCCAGCTGGTAGCCCACCATGCAGTAGTCTGCTTTTTCACCGTCAGCGGCGTTGCACAGGTATTCGTACATCACCCGGAAAGCGGATTTTCCATAGTAATCATCGGCGTTGATTACAGCGAAAGGCCCATCGCCAATGGCATCTGCGGCGCAGAGCACCGCATGGCAAGTGCCCCAAGGTTTGGAGCGGCCCTCCGGTACGGTAAAGCCCTCCGGCAGCGCGGTCAGTTCCTGATAGGCATAGCGGATCTCCATGGGGCAGTTTGCAAGCCGTGTGCCCACCATCTGCATAAATTCTTCCCGGATGGCCTCTTTGATGATGATCACCGCAGTACGGAAACCGGCTGCGTAGGCATCAAACAGGGAAAAATCCAAGATTGCCTCACCGTGGTTGCCCACCGGGTCGATCTGCTTCAGACCGCCGTAACGGCTGCCCATGCCGGCAGCCAGAATGACTAAAACGGGTTTTTTCATAGAGTGATATCCTCCAAAAAACATTTAACTGCATTATAACTACAAAAGCAGAAAAAAGCAAGAAAATTAAAAAAGTGCGGAAGAATCCAGAAAAATAGACGCTTCATGAAGTTTGTTCCAGGTAAATTCTCCGGCCAGTTCCCGGGCAGAAATGGCCACCGGCTGCTCCAGAAGACCGGCTGTATGACCCAAAATGCCGATCAACTGCTCCGGCTTTAATTTCTGCCGCAGCACACCCAGATCCAGGTCCTGATCCCGCTTGCTCAGCCGCCGTCCGTCGGGGGCCATGAGCAGAGGCACATGAGCATATTCCGGGTGCGGAAAACCGAACAATTCCTGCAGGTACATCTGCCGGGGAGCAGAGCTTAAAAGATCCGTGCCACGGACC
>JAZUAW010000113.1:0-4268 GCA_045638225.1 Faecousia sp.
TGAAAATGTCAAGAACAGGGCCCGCTCTATGCACATGCACAAGTGTTGTGGACTGCGGCGGCAGAAACGGGTCTCCTGTTAAACTGTTCTGCTGAGTGTTTATTCGGTTCTCTTCATGCCGTTTCTGCCGCCGTTTCCAAATAAGGGGCTCCTCTGGAAAGGGGCAGCTCCGACGAAGATCATAACGCCGAGAGTGGCGTGTGATAAAAATAAAAATAGGAGGAACCCCAAATGAAGAGAGCACTCGCACTCATTCTGGCCCTGGTCATGACCATGGCCCTGGTGGCCTGCGGCGGCGATAAGCCCACCAGCAGCGCTCCCAGCACACCCAGCAATCCTACCCAGCCCAGCAACCCCAGCACTCCCGCTGACCCCTCCAAGCCTGCTGAGCCCACCCTGAGCAAGGCTGAGCAGCTGAAGAAGGACAACGCCGAGAAGTACGGCGGCGAAGCAGTCATCCAGTTCGGCGGCCAGTCCCCCACCATGGACATGCACAGCTCCAACGCCGGCTCCCTGTACGTCAACCGCTTCGGCCTGCTGATCTGGGACAGCCTGCTGACCTTTGACGCCAACGGCAAGACCTATCCCAACATCATGTCTCTGGAAGAGTCTGCAGACGGCTGCACCTACACCCTGACCCTGCTGGACCGTCACTTCTCCAACGGTGAGAAGATCGAGATGGAGGACATCGAGGCTTCTCTGCGCCGCTATGTCGCCATGAACTACACCACCCAGTCCGGTTACGACAACCGCTTTAAGGGTACCACCTGGAAGATCGACGGCGACAAGCTGATTTTCCAGACCGAGCAGTACAACATCAACTTCAAGACCATTCTGCAGTCTGTTTCAGGCAACTTCAAGATCATGCCCAAGGAGATCTGCGAGAAGTGGGCTCCCGACTGGTCTACCGGTACCTATGACCCCGCCACCGACCTGACCTGGGGCTGCACCACCGTCAAGGAGATCAACGAAGAGGCAGACTGCATTGGCTCCGGCCCCTACATGCTGGAGAGCTGGAACGGCGACTCCGAGATCGCTCTGGTCCGCAACGAGAACTATGAGATCCAGACTGAGGGCAATGAGGACGCCATCGGCGCCGCTGCTCCCCGCATGGCTTATCTGGACAAGATCACCTACTCCGTCAACACCGACGGTGCTTCCACCACCGCAGCTACCCTGGCTGGCGAGTATGACATCGGTGGCGTCCAGGCCGACATGTGGGATACCGCTCTGAGCATGGGCCTGAAGAAGTGGGACGCCGGTACCTCCTGGACCCACGGCATCTTCTTCAACCTGCACGAGTCCAACGCTGACAGCATCATTGCCAACGTTAACGTCCGTAAGGCCATCCGCGCTGTTGTCGACTCCAACGCTGCTCTGCTGGCTGTCTGCGGCGGCCGTCAGGACCGTGTCGTTCTGGATCCCTACTCTGTCCTGAAGTCCAACGCTACCTACGCCAGCAACAAGATGGAAGAGAACGAGTACAACATCAAGGACGTTGCCAAGGCCAAGGAGTATCTGGCTGCCGCTAACTACAACGGCGAGCCCATCGTCTACCTGACCCACGCTTCCGGTAACTTCTACAAGGCAGCCATGGCTGTCATCCCCATGATGGAGTCTGCCGGCATGAAGGTGGAGCTGATGACCGTCGATAACGGCTCTCACACCGCCATGCGTAAGGATCCCGCTACCGGCCACGACATCGGCTGCTGGGAGGTCCAGAAGAACGAGGAGAACCCCGTCCTGCACAGCACCTTCGTCACCGGCACTCAGGGCTGGTGGACCAGCCCCGAGAAGGAGGCTGCCATCGCCATCATGAAGACCACTCCCACCGGCTCTCCCGAGTCTGTGGCCGCTTACAACGACTATCTGGATTGCGTCGTTGAAGATGTTCCCTACATCCTGTTCGGCCACCTGGTGGGCTACACCTGGTCTCAGGGCGACTTCGTGCTGGATTCCGTCGGCCAGACCGTCTATCACTGGAACAGCTACCTCGTCAAGTAAATTAGCCCTGCAACACCATTTATATGGTGACTATGCTCCGGGAGACTGCAACCTCGGTCTCCCGGAGCTTTGTTTTCAATATGGCAGAGCCACATTGGTAGAACAAAAAGAACGATTCCATATCCTTTTTGTAAGCGAGGATATGTTCTTGGAAAGAGTCTTGCGCAGAGCTTTGTAAAACCATTGGTAACGTTTTGACGATTATGAGAATTGCGAGGAAGAAAGTATGAAGATTACCATCGTTGGCGACATCATGTGCGAGCCGCCTATTCTGGAAGCTGCAAAGTGTCCGGATGACTCCTATGATTTTGCACCTATGTATGAGAAGGTCGCACCTATGTTCCGTGAAGCGGATTACGTCATCGGCAATATTGAGGCTCCTTTGGCGGGCAAAGAACGGGAGTATACCAAGAACTTCTTTTCCTTCAATGTACCGGATTCCTTTGGCACAGCCGCAAAAGAGGCTGGTATCGATCTGGTGTCCATTATCAATAACCATACCCTTGACCGCGGTGCCGATGGAATCGTGCGTACCATGCAGGTTCTGGAGGAAATGGGACTGCCTTATGTGGGCGTCACTCCTCCGGATCGTGAGCGTCAAGGGGCCTATTACTTTGAACTGGGCGGCGTGCGCATAGCCGTGGTAGCCTATACTTACAACATCAACAATCGCCTCGACGAGGATGATCCTCTGGCGCAGAATATGAATCGGCTGGCGGTATTCAAGGATGTGCGCTGCAACCAAAAAATATATCCCACCACCTGGGTGGATGCGTTGTACCCTGAAATGGGACGAGAAGAGAAGGACGCTCTTTGCCGACAGTATCAGCTTCCGTATGTGCCGGTGCGGATTGACGGACTGATCAACCACGAGAATGTGGATGCATATTTTGCGCGAATGGCAGAGGATATCCGGGAGGCAAAGAAGAACGCTGACTTTGTTATCTTCTTTCCCCACATTGGAGGCCAGTTCAATAACCAAGTAGGCAAGTTCTCGGATTATGCCGTACAGGTGGCCATTGAAGCCGGTGCCGACGCTGTGGCGGCCTCCCACTCCCATGTTGTGCAGCGGGCGGAGTATCGTGATGGTGTGCCCTGTGCCTATAGTCTGGGCAACTTCAGCATGAGCCCTGCCTTCTATGCCATGGAGGCCAAGCACCTGAGGGAATACGGCCTGGCTGCTCATCTGTATCTGGATGGTGCAAAGGTGGAGAAGGTCACCTTTACCATCATCAAGGGCGTTTACAAGCCCGGTGAGCAGCAGGTTGCGTGGCCGGTGGAAGAGCTGTACGAAAGCTTGACCTCCGATGCGGAGAGGGAAAAGCTCTATTGTGAGGTGGCGCAGATCTACCATATTGTCATGGGTAAGCCGCTGCCGGAAGGCCCTCTGCAGCGTGAGTATCTGGTAGAAAAGTGACTACATCTAATAACAAACAAGGAGAGATGGAGAATGAGTTCTCCATCGCCTCAGACTGTCAAAAGAATCCGAACTGACTTTTTTGACAGCCTAAGCAAAAAGTGCAAGGCTTGCCTTGCACTTTTTGCGTTTAAGCAGTATAACAAGCTGAGAGGAATCATCGGATACAAGGGAGGAGATCGTGTGTTGAACAGCAAACAAAACTTACACATCCATACGATTTATACCGATGGAAACGATACGCCCGAAGAGATGATTGTGGAAGCCATCAAACGAAACTTTGGCTCCATTGGTTTTTCGGAGCATACATACAACAAGTTTTCGCCCTCGCCTCGCCAGATGGCAACAGAGCGCATGGGGGAATATCGTGACGAAATACGGGCATTAAAGGCTAAGTACGCCGATCAAATCGACATTTTCTGCGGGCTGGAGGACGAATTTTGTTCGGAAGTGTCTCTCAATGGATATGATTATCTGATTGCGTCGGTTCATTATCTGGATGTAGGTGGAAAATTTGTCGGGTTTGACCGTGGTTTGGAAGAAACGCTGGAGTATATCAACACTTATTTTGGCGGAAGCGGTTTGCGTTTTGCCCAAAAGTATTTTGAAACCCTTGCGCTGTGTCCCGGGAAGGGGCGGTTCGATATCATCGGGCATTTTGATCTTGTTACCAAGAACAACGAGAAGGGCCATTTTATAGATACGACATCCAAAGCGTATCTCGATTGCGGCCTGGAGGCGATCCACGCATTAAAAGGCAAAATTCCGTTTTTTGAGGTGAATACGGGGGCGATTGCCCGCGGTTACCGTACGTCTCCTTATCCGCAAATGGAGTTTTTAAAGGAAT
>JAZUAW010000114.1:0-13755 GCA_045638225.1 Faecousia sp.
TAAATTGTTGTTTACTGCGCCGAAGGCGCATACCTTCTCCCGGGGAGAAGGTGGCCCGCGAAGCGGGTCGGATGTGGAATGCGGGAGATAACCTACGATGAGGTAGCTGGTTAGACTTGCCGAAAGGTTACCTATTCCTAGGTCTGGAACCGATACCGCATCCAACCATCCTGCCCGCATTCCACATCAGTCAGGCCTAGCGGCCTGCCAGCTTCTCCCCGGGAGAAGCTAGAGCGGCTTCGCCGCTAATCGTGTAAACAACAATTTATGGTTCTTTTTCACTATCATAACGCAGATGGTGTGTATTTGCAAGAAAAATATGGCTGTTCACAAATTGGGGTGATACTCTTAACAATTTATTCACCTAAACGGCGAATAATGCGGTATAATAGTAAAAAAGAACATTTATCCACAGGAGGTAGTATATATGGCAATTTCTGTTTTGATCGTGGAAGACGACCGCAATATCGCCGAACTTCTGCAGATGTATCTGGAAAAAGAAGGCTACAGCGTCACCACCGCTTTTGACGGCGGACAGGGTCTGGCCAAATTCCGGACCAACCAGCCCAATCTGGTATTGCTGGATGTGATGATGCCGGTAATGGACGGCTGGGCTGTGTGCAAGGCCATCCGGGCTGAAAGCCAAACACCTATCATCATGCTGACCGCCAAGGGCGAGACCGAGGACAAGATCGCCGGCCTGAAGAACGGCGCTGACGACTATATCACCAAGCCCTTTGAAATGCGGGAGGTTCTGGCCCGTATTGAGGCCGTGCTGCGGCGCAGCGGCAGCGTGACCAACGAAAAGAAGAGCCGTAAGCTCCACTTTGATAAGTTGACCATCGATATGGACGCTTTTGAACTGCTGGTGGACGGCAGAAAGGTGGACACGCCTCCCAAAGAGATGGAGCTGCTGTTCTATCTGGCCTCCTCTCCCAACCGGGTCTACACCCGCAACCAGCTTCTGGACGAGGTCTGGGGCTTCGACTATTTTGGCGACAGCCGCACCGTGGATGTGCATGTGAAGCGTCTGCGTGAAAAACTGGAAGGCGTCAGCGAAAACTGGAGCCTGAAGACCGTTTGGGGCGTGGGCTACAAGTTCGAGGTGCTGTAACGGATGGGCGGCTCCAACAGCCGCACCCTGCGCATGATGATCATCGGTTTTCTGGTGATCCTGCTTGTGCTGGGCATTGCGATTCGCTCCATTACCATTAAAAATATGACCAATTCCGCCTTTGAGGAGCTGGAGAACAGTTCGCTGGTGCTCTCCCAGCTGGCGGCAGCATACTATGCCGATGGCGCTATGGTCAATATGCAGTTTATTATCAATTTGGATCTGACCAGCCGAACCTCCAATGTGGATGTGCTGATCTGCAATGAGGAGGGACGGATCATCCTATGCTCCGATTCTCCCACCGGCTGCATCCACCAATCCTACCATTTTTCCCAAACCTATCTGGAGCAGGTGCGGGGCAGCGGACATTTGAGCCAGGTCAGCCGGCTGAACAATGTCTATGACGAGACCCGCTATACCTCTGCCCGCCCCATTTACTCCTCCGCCAGCGGTGAAGTGGTGGGCTATGTGGTGGTTTCCACCCCCATCTCCGAAGCCAGCAAAATGGCCACAAAAGTAGCCAATTTCTTTCTGGTAGGCATTTCGCTGGTCACCTTGCTGACAGCTATTATGATGGTCTTCATCACCCATCGACAGAGCGTACCGCTTCGGGAAATGGCGAAAACTGCCCGCAGCTTCGGCCACGGCGATCTGGATGCCCGGGTACACCTGCAGGGGCAGCATAGCGATGTGATCAAGGAATTGGCTTTGTCCTTTAACAACATGGCCTCCTCCCTGCAAAAAAGCGAGTATTCCCGGCAGGAATTTGTGGCCAATGTATCCCACGAGCTGAAGACCCCCATGACCACCATCGGCGGCTATATCGACGGCATTCTCGACGGCACCATTCCCCCGGAAAAAAGCCGTCACTATATGGGCATCGTGTCGACAGAAACCAAACGGCTGAGCCGTCTGGTGCGCAGTATGCTGGACATTTCCCAGCTACAGGGCGAAGGCGGCATCCCCCAGGAAAAGATGAGCCGCTTCGATATGGAAGAATGTGCCGGCCAGATGCTGATCACCTTTGAGCAGAAAATTCTGGCAAAAGAGCTGGATGTGCAGGTGGAGATGCCGGATTTCCCGGTGTATACCGTGGCAAACCGGGACTATATTTCCCAGGTTGTCTACAATCTTCTGGATAACGCGGTGAAATTCTGCCCCACCGGCGGCACACTGCGGCTGCGCATCCGGGTCAGCGACAGCAAGATCTTCGTTTCCGTAGGCAACGATGGCGAGACCATCCCCGCTGAGGAGTTGAGCCTGCTGTTCGACCGGTTCCACAAAATCGACAAGAGCCGTACTGAAAATCGGGACGGCTGGGGTCTGGGCCTGTATATCGTCAAGACCATCGTAGGCCTGCATGGTGAGGATATTTCCGTTACCAGTATCGACGGGGTCACGGAGTTTACCTTTACCCTGCCCCTTGTAAACTAAATTGGGATTTATCGTACACCCCGTAGGGCGCGGCATCCCTGACGCGCCGGTCAATTTGCGGGGCAAATTGACATCGCCAACGGCGATTATCCCATTGATTTCCTTCGGAAATTGGAAAAATAAAACATTTTTCCGCGGCGCGTCAGGGATGCCGCGCCCTACGAATGGTGGAAATCGGAACGATAAACGAAAATTTGAAGCGGAGGAAATGGGTATGCGCATTCTGCATTTGACAGAAAAAGATTACAAGACCAGCACCTGGTCCGGTGGCACCACCACCGAACTGTTCATCTGGCCCAAGGGCGCCGATTACGCCAGGCGGGAATTTGCTGTGCGGGTCAGCTCTGCCACAGTAGAACTGCCTGAAAGCGATTTTACCTTTCTTTCCGGTGTGAACCGCTGGATTACCCCTCTGGAAGGTGGCTTTACCCTGATCCATCCCGACAAAGCACCGGTGGTGATGGCGCCACTGGACAGTCCCTATGCCTTTTCCGGCCAGGAGGCCACCCACTGCGTAGGAAAAGCCACGGATTTTAATCTGATGTGCAAAGGCTCCGCCGGCAGCATGACGATCTGCCGGGACAATGCCCCCGTTGCCCCAGGCATCACCTGCATATATGCCCTTGAACCCGGTATTTTACAGTTGGAGGGCAGCCATGATTTGCAAAAAGGTGACCTGCTGGTGGTATTTTCCCACGAAACAGCAACCGCGCAGATGGCGGGCATCGCCGCCATCGTCTGCCACGCAGAGGTGACACAATGGGAAAATTTCTGATCCGCCGGGTAGCCACCGGCGTCAAATTTGACTTGAAAGCCTCCAATGGCGAGACCATCGCCACCAGCGAGGTCTACAAGACCGAGGCCGCCTGCCGCAAAGGAATCGAAAGTGTCTGCAGCAGCGCCCCAAAGGCAGCCTTGGAGGATCAGACTGACCCGGTACAAAAGTCGGTGTCCAACCCCAAATTTGTGCTCTATCAGGACAAAGCAGGCGCGTTCCGATTCCGCCTCTGCGCCCGCAATGGCAAGATCATCGCCGTTTCCGAACCCTACAGCACCAAAATCAGCTGTCTGGAGGGTGTGGAAAGTGTGAAAAATAATGTAATTTCTTCTGAAATTCCGGAAAAATGCGGAAATTGTTATTGACCTTATTGACTTTTTCGGTTATACTATCCTAGTATGACTATCTATAGTCGATTGCTGCGGCCTTTTTTGGCTGTTGAGCATAAGATTTTATTGACAGGAGGTGTAGTAAATGAAGCGTACCTATCAGCCCACCAAGCGCCATCGTTCCAAGGTTCATGGCTTCCGCCAGAGAATGGCTACTGCTAACGGCCGTAAGGTTCTGGCTCGTCGTCGCGCCAAGGGCCGCAAGGTTCTGTCCGCCTGATAACACTTGCTGCGCTATGAGCAGCGAACAGGCAAACGGGAGACTGTGCGGGGCGAATTGTCGCCCCGCCCCCTTTTTATTTGGGCACGTGTTTAGAACGCCTTTCCGTCCTGTGCTCGTACCTTGTGTCGTTCTATTGAGCAGTTAATAGAATGTGTTAGTTTGCATTTTCCATTGATAAGGAGAATGACCATGAAATTTTCCGCGTCACTCAAACTCAATCACATTTTCCGGCGGCTTTATGCCAGCCAGGGACAAGCCAACAGCTACCTTGTGCTGTACGCGCGGCGAAATCGCACCCAGAGTAATCGGGTGGGCATCACCGTCAGCAAAAAGTTGGGTAAGGCCCACGTACGCAACCGCGTGCGCCGCCGTTTTCGGGAAATCTATCGCTTAAACGAAGACAAGTTCCAGCCCGGCTGGGATATTGTTGTGGTTGGCAGGACCAGGTCCATTGATGCGGACTTCCAAAAACTCACCGCCGCTTATCTGCAGCTGGCAGATAAGATAGGCATCCTGCGCACCGCGCAGCAGGGAGACAGTAAATGAAAACATTGTTTTTAAAGCTGATCCGCTTCTATCAGAAGAAGATTTCTCCCCTTTCCCCGCCCCGTTGCAGGTATTATCCCACCTGCTCGGCCTATGCTTACCAAGCAATCAAAAAATATGGGGCCCTGAAGGGTGGCTGGTTGGCCCTGCGGCGTTTTTTACGCTGCAATCCCTTCTCCAAACACGATTACTACGATCCGGTCCCATAATTTCATCCATACCCAGGAGGTAAATTTATGTTCCTCGCATTTAACATTTCCGACATTATCCGAATTCCCTTCGGCTATGTGCTGGACTGGCTGTATCAGCTGACCTCCAACTACGGTGTGTCTCTGATCCTGTTTGCCATCATCGTGCGTGTGGTGCTGATCCCCATCAACGCCAAGAGCAAAAAGAGCATGATGAAGATGTCCCGCCTGCAGCCCCGGATCCAGGAGATCCAGCGCAAGTATGCAGACGATAAGCAGAAGCAGAATGAGGCCATTCAGAAGCTGCAGCAGGAAGAAGGCGCAACCATGGGTTGCGGTGGCTGCCTGTGGAGCCTGGTGCCCCTGCTGATCCTGCTGCCTCTGTATAACGTTGTGCGTATGCCCATCCAGTACATGCTCCATGAGACCGCGGAGGTAGCGAAAGTGATCTGCGAGACCATGGGTCTGAACCCCAATGACACCTATGCCCAGCTGTTTGCTCTGGGCAGCAACGATTGGAACACCAAGCTGCCCGAAATTGAGGCTGCTCTGGCCAACGCAGGCCTGACCCTCAGCAACCCCAACACCCTGAAGGGTCTGAATTTTGATTTCATCGGCATCGATCTAGGCCAGATCCCCAGCTGGAAGTTCTGGACCTGGGCAGCCTTTACCTGGAGCGCCATCGGTGGCGTGCTGATCCCCGTGCTGTCCGCAGGCAGCCAGGTGCTGCAGATGTGGCTGAGCCAGCGCTCTAACAACTCCGTCATCACCAACAAAGATGGTGTGCAGGACAAGGAAGTAGCCGAAAATTCTCAGGCCAATCAGCAGAGCAAGATGATGATGTGGATGCTGCCCCTGATGAGCTTGCTCATCGGCTTCTCCATCCCTGCTGCGCTGAGCTTGTACTGGTTTGTCGGCGGTGTTGCCAGCATGATCGAAAACCACTTCATGACCAACCACTACCGCAAGGTTTATGATGCCGAAGACGCCATCCGCCTGCAGGCTGCTCTGGAGCGTGAGCGTGAGGAAGCCGAGCGTGAGCGCGTCCGCGCCGAAAAGCGTGCCGCTAACCCCGACGGCATCACCGAAAACACCAGCAAGAAGAAGCTGCAGCAGAAGCAGCGCGCCGAAGAAGAGGCCGCCCGCATCGCCGCAGCCAAGGAATATGCCGCCAAGAAGGGCCTGGCAGAGGAAACTGTTGAGGAAGAAAAGCAGACCCTGTCCGGCATCGCTGATCGGCCTTACTGCAAGGGTCGCGCCTACGACCCCAACCGTTACAATTCTACGGAGGAATAATCGCAATGGAAATGAAGATCACAGCCGAAGGCAAGACCATTGAACTTGCTATTGAAGCTGCCTTGCAGAAGCTGAATCTGGACCGCGACAGCGTTTCTGTTCAGGTGCTGCAGAAGGAGAAGAAGGGTTTTCTGGGCAAGTTTGGCGCCCAGAACGCCAAGGTTGAGGTAACCTACGAGATGCCCGATCCCGTGGTGGCCCCCGAGCGTCCCAAGTCTGCTCTGGGCAGCGCTTCCCGCACCAATAAGACCAAGGTCTTTAACCCCACCCCCGCTCCCGCTCCCAAAAAGGAAGAGCCCAAGGCCCAGCCCAAGAAGGAGGAGCCCAAGAAGGAACAGCCTAAGAAGGAACAGCCCAAGAAGGAAGCTCCCAAGGCCCAGCCTAAGAAGGAAGAGCCCAAGGCTCCCGCTGAGTCCAAGGTCTACACCCCCGCCGCCGAGGGCAGCGTGGAGCAGAAGATCGAAGTATTCGTCAAGGGTCTGCTGGAGCATATGAACTCCAATGCCGTTCCCCACGCCACCAAGCGTGACGAGAATACTTACCACGTAGAGCTGGTGGGCGACGATCTGGGCTATCTGATTGGCCGCCGTGGCGACACTCTGGATGCCATCCAGCATCTGTGCAACTACTCCGTAGGCCGCAATGTGGAAGGCCACATCCGCATCAATGTGGATGCCGAGGATTACCGCGCCAAGCGGGAGGACAGCCTGCGCAAGTATGCCCGCAAAAAGGCACAGCAGGTTCTGAAGGCTCGCCGCCGCACCACCCTGGAGCCCATGAACGCTTACGAGCGCCATGTGATCCACGCCGCCCTGCAGGATATGGACAACATCACCACCCATTCCACCGGTACTGAGCCCAACCGCCGCGTCGTCATTGAGTACGTTCGCTAAATATCCAACCGCCGCCCATTAGGGCGGCGGTTATTTTTCGGGGATTGCAATTTTTTATTTATCGCTCTGTTGCGATAAACAGCAATTTGTCGTCAAAATTCCCCCTATTGACAAGCAGGCTTCTCTTAAGTATAATATTTTTGGATACTATGCGTATTGGTTGAACGGAGGTGCTGTATGAGAAAGCTGCTGTGCGTATGGCTTGCTGTCTTGCTGCTGCTGAGCGTGGCATACTGCCCCAGCGCCACCGCCGCGGTCAATTACTGCGCCCAATTTGAAGAGGCCATCAACCTTCTGGACTGGTATTCCCCCTACTGGGACATTGCCGAAGGTGAGGCTTTCCCAATATCATCCATCATCAACTACACTCGGCAGAAGCTTTCCATCGACGAATACGGCGAGGCACCCATTACGGACGGCTACAACACTTACTATGCCCGTTATGCCATCCCCGCCGATGTGTTTGAGGCTGCGGCCATGGACTATTTCGACATTGTGGATGTGAGCGCCCTGCGCGGCTACACCAGCTTCTTCTGGGATGAGGAAAATTTCACCGGCATCGATAATTTCCAGAACTATCAGGAAGACCGGGATGTCTACCTGTTCAGCAACTCCGGCACTGTAAGCACTTCCGGCCACTATCAGGTCACGGGTTACGACATGGACCAGGGCCGCTACCGGGTGTATGCCCGTTTTCTTTCCCTGCTGTGGGAACAGCCGGAAGGCGTGGAAGGTGTCGACTATGTACAAATCGGCGCGGATTACTATACCGTGGAGCATTACTTGGAAACCCTGTTGGATATTTCCAACGGACGGGTGCAGTTTTGCAGCTGGGACGAACGCAGTGATCTGCCCGGCACGGCGCTGAACGGCCCGCTGACGGTTATGGCCCAGAGCGACTCGGTCACCATATCTGCCGCTCCGGACGTATTCCCCGCCCATACCACCTTCGCCATCGGCACCCCTGACGAGAACACTTTGCAGGATATGGCTGCCGCCCTTGGCGAGGACGTTGCCAATTTCGTGGCACATCAAATCGTCGCCAGCGCAGAACCCAATGGCACAGTGCAGATTGCCTTTGCCATCCCCGAAGGCTTCAATGCCGATCGTTTGGCGCTCTACTCTGTGGACGAAGCAGGCAATGCCCAGCGGCTCCACGCGGTGGTGGACCGGGATCGGAATCTGGTGCTTGCGGAACTGTCCCACTTCAGCCTGTTCGCCGTGGTAGAACTGGCTGTGGCCGATCCCCAGCCCGGCGACGTCAATAACGACGGCAAAGTCAATGCGCGGGATGTGCGGCTTATTTTACAGTATATCAGCGAACTCATTTCCGATGAAGGCCTCTCCCTGGTCGCTGCCGACTTCAATGCAGACGGCAAAGTAAATGTTCGGGATGCCAGACTCCTGCTGCAATACATCGCAGGAATCCTATAATAGAATTCAAATTGACAATTGTCCATTGTCAATTGTCAATTGAATACGCGGGCATGGTGGAATTGGTAGACTCGGTGGATTTAGGTTCCACTGCGAGAGCGTGCAGGTTCGAGTCCTGTTGCCCGCACCATATCGAGTGTTCATAACGGATTTGACCGTTGTGGGCACTCGATTTTTCTTTTCAGTTACTTGGATTGGCTGGATAGGGGCCCAACCACACATTGATGAAAGCGAGTCCTGTTGCCCCCTGCATATAAAAAAGAACGAAACCCACAGGAAATCCCGTGGGTTGCGGTTTTTATTCATCTTACACGCCGAAGACCAGCCAAATGTAAATATAGGCAGGCACGATAGCAGCAAAGGTAAAGGGAATGCCAATGCGGAAGAAATCGCTGTTTTTTACCTCGTAACCAGACTTGCGCAGGATACCGATGCCTGTGATATTGGCGGAAGCGCCGATTGGGGTGCAGTTGCCGCCCAGGGTGGCACCGGACAGCAGGCCAAAATACAGAGGAATGCCTACCAAAGTAGGGTCAATACCCATGGCCAGTCCCATCTGAGCAGACAGACCCCCAATGACGGGAATCATGGTAGCCACATAGGGAATATTGTCGATGAACGCAGAGATCAGCACAGAAGCCCACACGATTACCGTATACAGCAGGAACAGGTTTCCGCCGCCCAGCTTGGCCAGTAAATCTGCCAGCGCCGTAATAACGCCCATGTTCTCAATGCCGCCGATCATCAGGAACAGACCCACCAGCAGACCCAGTGTCTCGAAATCGATGGCCTTCAGCGGGCCAACAATGGCGGAAATCTGCTTTTCCTTCAGAAAACTGTATGCAAGGCCAATGAGCAGCATGCCGCAAGCAATCAGACCGTTGATCTCATTGGGCAGATTCCAGCTATCAGGAGCAAAGGAGGCGGCCATCAGAAGACCGATGGTGCCTACCAACAGCAGGGTGGGAACATAGTCGGTGACAGGAGTAAGCTGCTTGTTCCTATCCACAACACCCTTTTCCTTCCGGAATAGCACCCACACGATGGTGGCAGAGATCACAGCGCCCAGTTCCACCGCAAAGAAGATGGACAGCTTGCCCTGATACCAGAAGAAATCGAGGAAGCTCATATTCAGCGCCGAACCCAGCATGATAGCGGTGGTATCGCCCACCAAAGTGGCAGCGCCCTGCAGATTGGAAGAAACGGCAACGGCAATGATAAAGGGCACAGGGTTGGTGTTCAGCTTTTTACAGATGGCCAGTGCCACGGGGGCCACCATCAGCACCGTGGCCACATTGTCCACAAAGGCAGAAATGATACCGGAAAACAAGCTCAGCGCCACAGCCGCCCAGCACACATTGGGCACCCAGTTCATGACCATATCTGCCAAACGGTTTGGCATCTGGGAATCAATGAACAGCTGCACCAGACCCATGGTGCCGGCGATCATGAGCAGTACATTGAAATCCAATGCGCCCACCACATTCTCCAGAGGAAGCATGCCGCTGACTATGAAGATCACACCGGATGCCACGGCAATATAAGGCCGATATTTACCAAATGTGATCATCAGAACATAGGTGACCGCAAACAAAATCATAGCAGGAATCATACACATCCTCCTTGGTTTTTGCCGAACTGGGGCAAAAACACATCCATAGTCCATGCTTTCTATTACAAATATAACAATTTTCCAGTTGTTTAATCGTTAAAAAACGGTAAACAAAAACGGCCGTACCACTGCGCCACCGCCTTTGCTATGCTGCAAATTTTCGTTTATGGCTGTGCCCAGCGGTTCGCGTAGGGGCTACCCTTGGGGCCAGCGCAACCATAAATCCCAATTCATAAGATAATTTTGTCACAATATGGAAGAAAATCAACAGCTGCTGCGGCAATAAATGATTTGACGGCAGGCAAAATATACACTATAATGAAAGAAAGTATGCGCTAGGAGGTTTCTTATGCATCAGAGCACCGTATTTACCCCGGAGCAACTGCGATATCTGAAGCTGCTGAGCCTGCAGTTTCCCAACATTCAGCAGACAGCCACGGAAATTCTGCGGCTGCGTTCCGTTTTGAATCTCCCAAAGGGCACAGAGCATTTCATGTCTGATATCCACGGCGAGCATGAGGCATTTCTGCACATCCTCAACTCCTGCTCCGGCGAGGTGAAGGTAAAGATCACCGAGCTGTTTACAGGTCTGCTTTCCACGGAGGAAATGGATGATCTGGCCACGCTGATCTACTATCCCCGGGCAAAGCTGGCCCGGATCGCTGAATCCACTGAAGATCTGGATGCTCTCTACGCCGATCTGATCCATCGGCTGGTGGAATTGGGCCGCTTTATCAGCGTCAAGCACACCCGGGCCAAAGTCCGCAGCTTCCTGCCGGAGCGCTACAGCGAAGTACTGGACGAACTGCTGCACATCCGCACCGACGATGCCGACAGAGTGGAATACTACGAGACCATCATCCGCAATATCATTGAAGTGAGTCAGGCGCCGGAGGTCATTGAGGATCTTTGTGTGCTGATCAAAGCCCTTTCTGTAGACTATCTGCACATCGTTGGCGACATCTTCGACCGTGGCCCCCGTGCCGACATCGTCATGGATTCGCTGATGGCCTGCCGCAAGGTGGACATCCAATGGGGCAACCACGATGTTCTGTGGATGGGTGCCGCCTCCGGCTCCCGCACCTCGGTGGCTACCGTGCTCTCTAACTCCATCCGCTACAACAATCTGGATGTAATCGAGACCGGCTATGGCATTTCCCTGCGTCCTCTGTCTATCTTCGCCAACGAGGTCTACCAGAATTGCAATCTGGATTGCTTCCATGTGAAGCTGGTGGACGATAACGCCCATTACACGGAAAAGGACAAGCTGCTGTCCGCCCGTATGTACAAGGCCATTACCATGATCCTCTTTAAGCTGGAGGGTCAGAAGATCCTGCGACACCCGGAATACGGCATGGAAGATCGGCTGCTGCTGGACAAGATCAACTACGAAACCAAAACCCTTCGCATCGGCGATCGGGACTATCCCATGCTGGACTGCGATTTCCCCACCGTGGACCCGGCAGACCCCTATGCCCTGACCGAGGAGGAGACCCATGTCATCGAAGCGCTGACCGACGCCTTCCACCATTCGGAAAAGCTGCAGCGCCACATTCGTTTCCTCTACTCCAAGGGCGGCCTGTACAAGATCCACAACGGCAATCTGCTGTTCCACGGCTGCATCCCCATGAACCCAGATGGCAGCTTGATGACCTTCCACTTTGGCGGCACGACCCGCTGCGGCAAGGAATTTTTGGACTTCGCCGAGCGCACCGCCAGAAAAGCCTACTACGACAAGTGGGGTAGCCGGGAGCGGCAGCTGGGCATGGACTTTTTGTGGTGGCTGTGGGCCGGCCGCAACAGCCCCATCTTCGGCCGTGACCGGATGACCACCTTTGAACGCCGGTTCATCGCCGATGAAAGCACATGGACCGAACCGAAAAACGCCTATTACACCCATTATCACGATGCTGAGATCTGCAAAATGCTGCTGGCGGAATTCGGCTTGACCGACCCTCAGTGTCACATCGTCAACGGCCATGTGCCGGTGAAGGCGAAAAAGGGCGAAAGCCCCATCAAGGGCGGAGGCAAGCTGCTGGTGATCGACGGCGGCTTCAGCAAAGCCTACCAGCCCACCTCCGGTATTGCCGGTTACACCCTGATCTTCACCTCCCGGAATATGCGCATCGTGTCCCACAAGCCCTTTGCCGGCAAGCGGGCCGCCATTGAAGGCAACCATGATATGACCGGCGAGATCACCATCATCGAAAAGATGGATAAGCGGATGAAAGTGGCTCAGACCGATGCGGGCGCACGGCTGCAGGAGCGGGTGGATGCCCTGCTGATGCTGCTGCAGGCCTACCGCTGCGGCGCCGTGACGGAAAATCATTCCAAATAAGCCTTCGTAAATAACAACGATACCCCCCGACAGATCTGTCGGGGGGGTATCATTTATTATTTCAAAAAATCCACTGTTTTGCGATTGATGACAATATGAATATCTTCGTTCTCTTTCTCTCCATCGATAATCAACCGCCATTGTTCGTCGTCTTCATCTTCGCAATAGTGAGCAGGGCCATTTAGAATAAATGCCTGGATATGGATGTTGTTTTCCAGCCATATCAGCAAATCGTTCAGCTCTGTCAACTCTACTGCAGTAACTTTGTTGTTGACGATCCTGCTCTTGTACTGCGCCAAATTATACCACTCATCATTATTCTGATCGTCAACGCCATCCCAGCTCTGGTAGTCAAAGGTAGTAAGCAGAATTTTGTTCGCTTCAATAATTCTCGTGAAGCATTGGGTATGAACGCCGAACTTTCCAAAGTCAAGCACGATCATTTCGCAGGCCAAGCGAACATCATGTAATGTTGTACCAACAAGCTGTTTCAAATACGCTTTTATTTCATCTTGCGTCATACAAGCTTTCCTTTCAGATGCGTCGTTTCTTTTGTTCATCTGCAGTGTGGATATCGTTGGTGATTCTATTCAATGCCATAAAGCCGTTTGCCATTTTCGGTGGTGATGTGGTGGATTTCCTCCACGCTAAGGCCACGAATTTCTGCCAGGCGCTCTGCCATGCGGTACAGGTAACCGGGGTGATTCCGCTTGCCGCGGAAAGGCTCCGGCGCCATATAGGGGCAATCCGTTTCCAGCACCAGCCGGTCAAGGGGGATATTGGCCGCCACTTCGATGGCTTTGCGGGCATTTTTGAAGGTCAGCACACCGGTAAAACCAATATACCAGCCCCGGTCAATGAGCCATTTGGCCATTTCCAGGGAGCCGGAATAGCAATGGAACACACCGGTCACATCGGGAAATTCGCTGACAATGGCCATGCCGTCGGCATGGGCGTCCCGCTCATGGACGATGGCGGGCAGCTTCAGCTCCTGAGCCAAGGTCATCTGACTGCGGAAGGCCAGCTGCTGGATGTCCCGGGGAATATCCTCATAGTGATAGTCCAGACCGATCTCGCCAATGGCCTTGATCTTATCATTTTGTTTACATAACATTCTATATTCTTCGATGACCGCATCATTTACTTCATCCGCCACATCCGGGTGAGAGCCAACGGCGCCGTAGATCCAGGGATACTGGCGGGTCAAGGCATCCACATTGCGGGAAGATGCCAGACTGCAGCCCGGATTCATCACCAGCGCCACGCCGGCATCTGCCAAGGATGCCAACAATTCCTGCCGATCCGCATCAAATGCCTGGTCATCCATGTGAGCATGGGTGTCAAATAACATAAGGTTTCCTCCTTTGTGAGATAAATTGTTGTTTACTGCGCCGAAGGCGCATACCTTCTCCCGGGGAGAAGGTGGCCCGCGAAGCGGGTCGGATGTGGAATGCGGGAGATAACCTACGATGAGGTAGCTGGTTAGACTTGCCGAAAGGTTACCTATTCC
>JAZUAW010000115.1:0-2093 GCA_045638225.1 Faecousia sp.
GTTGGCTACGCTACCTCCAACCGCAGCGCCGTCATCCGGATCCCCGGCTAGGCAAAGTCCCCCAAGCTGCGCCGTTTTGAGCTGCGCAACCCCGACGCAACCTGCAACCCCTACTTCTGCTATGCTGCGATCCTGGTGGCCGGTCTGGACGGCATCAAGAACCAGATCGATCCCCACGAAAACGGCTGGGGCCCCTACGATGTGAACCTGTACAACCTGCCCGAGGAAGAAAAGGCCAAGCTGAAGGGTCTGCCCACCTCTCTGGAGGAAGCTTTGGATGCCCTGGAGGCTGACCACGACTACCTGACCGTCGGCGGTGTCTTCCCCGAGGAGCTTCTGACCAACTTTATCAAGACAAAGCGTGCCGAGTGCAGCCAGATGTCTGCTATCCCCCATCCCGCTGAATTTGATAAGTACTATAACCTGTAATCAAGAAAACGGAGACTGCAAATCGCAGTCTCCGTTTTTTATATCAGCTGCTGTTCGTTGATAATCAACTTAAATTGCAGGCCCAGCTTTTCTGCAGCCTTACGGCACAGAATCATACGGCCCATAAAAATTTCAAAATAATCCATCACAGACCCATATTGGGTATCTACAGACAGCTTCAGCTTTACGAGGGTCTTCTCTTCATTGATCTTCATTGCAGACTTCTTAACAGAGTAATTGACCCGGTCATGAATATCGAAGGTAGAGATGTCCTTATTGCGAACACGGCTTCTGCGCACATCGGCCTTATCTGCCAGGATCAGTGCCGCTGCTACGGCGTTGACAGGTACGCCAGTCCCTTCATCATGGTTGCCGATGGCAGTGACAATGGTTGCGATATCCTCCGGGTCACAGCCCATATCATTGAGAATGCTCCAGGCCATCACCGCACCGGATTGGGAATGGTCCTTTCTGTTAACGAGATTACCGATATCATGAAGATATCCGGCAATTTTAGCAAGCTCAATCGTATGGTCATCAAAGCCCATTGTATCGAGAATATACCCAGCCATTTCGGCAACATGAACCACATGGGCAAAGCTGTGTTCCGTAAAACCCAGGGCTGCCAAAGATTCGTCAGCCCGTATAATATATGTTCTGATGGTCTCACTTTTGGAAACCTGATCGTAAGTAAGCATATGATCCCCTCCTAACGGAAATAGTATATCACAGAATCTTGTAATTATATAGTCAATATTTCATAAAAATGTAAAATGATTATTTCCGGGGAAAGGTTTGGTGTGACTGTATGTGTACTGCCGTCAGTTGCTGCTTGACGCATCATTATTTTGGTAGAAATCTTGATTTGGACTATGGATACGCAGAACAGGTCGTTATTACGCCCAGAAACTACAAGTTAAATTTCCGCTGCTGTGATGCTCCAATGCGGCAGCTGGCCATGATCGGGGTCGCTACTGTCAGTGATGGCTATCCCCTATATTATGAGGCAACAAATGAGGCGGGGCTAAGTGCTGCAGGACTGAATTTCCCGGGAAATGCGGTCTATCATAAATGGGCTAAAAAAGCTGATAATATAGCGCCTTTTGAGTTCATCCCCTGGGTGCTGTCCCAATGTACGACGGTTGAACAGGCATGTGCATTACTGGGCAAGGCCAATATATGCACCATACCGTTTAGCGATGCGTTTCCCCTTTCGCCACTGCACTGGATCATCGCCGACAAAAGTAAATCTATTACCGTAGAACCGCTGGAAGAAGGTCTTGTGATCCGCGAGAATCCGGTTGGCGTCCTGACCAACAACCCACCCTTTGATTATCATATGCACAATCTTGTAAACTACTTGAATTTGACCCCGAACGAACCGCTTAACCGTTTTTCGGGCAAACTGACCCTCCAACCCTACAGTCTCGGAATGGGTGCCATTGGCCTGCCGGGAGATTTCTCATCTGCTTCCCGATTTATTAGAGCAGCATATGTTAAGTTAAATATTACAATACCGGATCACGAACCGGATTGTGTGGGACAGATGTTTCATATCCTATCATCTGTAGCACAGTATGATGGCTGCGTCGTCGCATCCAGAGGATTTGAAAAGACACGCTATACCTGCTGCTGCAATACTGATACGGGAATCTTTTATTACA
>JAZUAW010000116.1:0-1726 GCA_045638225.1 Faecousia sp.
CAATTACTCTGTTAAGAAGTCTGCCATGAAGATCAATGAAGAGAAGACCCTCGTAAAGCTGAAGCTGTCTGTAGATACCCAATACGGGTCTGTGATGGATTATTTTGAGATTTTTATGGGTCGTATGATTCTGTGCCGCAAGGCTGCAGAAAAACTGGGCCTGCAATTTAAGCTGATTATCAACGAACAGCAGCTGATATAAAAAAAGGAGACTGCATATTGCAGTCTCCGTTTTCTTGATTACAGGTTATAGTACTTATCAAATTCAGCGGGGTGGGGGATGGCAGACATCTGGCTGCATTCGGCACGCTTTGTCTTGATAAGGTTGGTCAGGAGCTCCTCGGGGAAGACGCCGCCGACGGTCAGGTAGTCGTGGTCAGCCTCCAGAGCATCCAGAGCTTCCTCCAGAGATGTGGGAAGACCCTTCAACTTAGCCTTTTCTTCATCAGGCAGGTTGTACAGGTTCACATCGTAGGGGCCCCAGCCGTTTTCGTGAGGATCGATCTGGTTCTTGATGCCGTCCAGACCGGCCATCAGGATTGCAGCATAGCAGAAGTAGGGGTTGCAGGTTGCATCGGGGTTGCGCAGCTCAAAACGGCGCAGCTTGGGGGACTTTGCATAGGCGGGGATACGGATGACGGCGCTGCGGTTGGAGGTAGCGTAGCCAACAGTAACAGGGGCCTCAAAGCCAGGCACCAGCCGCTTGAAGGAGTTGGTGCTGGGGTTGGTGATGGCGCACAGGGAAGCAATGTGCTTCAGCAGCCCGCCCATGAAGTAGTGCGCAGTTTTGCTGAGGTTGGAGTATCCGTTGTCATCGGAGAAAACAGGCTCGCCATCCTTCAGTAGGAGCATGTGGACATGCATACCGCTGCCGGCCTCGCCGTAAACAGGCTTGGGCATGAAGGTGGCGGACTTGCCGTATTTCAGCGCGGTATTGCGGATGATATACTTGATCATCATTGTAGCGTCAGCCATCTTGGACATCTCGCCCAGCTGAGGCTCGATCTCGAACTGACCGGATGCGCTGACCTCGGGGTGATGATACTTGATCTTGATGCCTGCGTCCTCCATGAGCATGCACATTTCGCTGCGGCACTCATAGGTGGGGTCGAAGGGCTTGGCCACATGGTAGTTCTTCTGCTTGGGTACGATAACACCGTGGCCCTGTACACCGCTGTTCCAGTGGGCCTGGTCGGCATCCAGCGTCATACCGATGGAGTTGGGCTGAACCTCCCAACCCACATTGTCAAACAGGTAGAACTCAAACTCGGGCAGGATCAGCATGGTGTCGGCAATGCCGCAATCACGCATATATTTCTCAGCAGCCAGAACGATATTTCTAGGGTACTGGGCCAGAGGACGGTTTTCCGGATTGTCGATGATCATGGCATTGCCGGTCATGGACAGGGTAGGAATCTGGCAGAAAGGATCAATGACGGCAGTGTCGGGATCGGGGATGAAGACCATGTCACTCTTTTCAACCACAGCATAGCCATAGTTGGATGCATCAAAGCCGACACCGTTCTTCATGGTATCTTCGTTGAAGTTTCTGGCGGGGATGGTGACATGGCGATATTGACCGTTGATATCCACCATCTTAAAATCAACCATTTCGATGTTATTGTCCCGGATCAGGGCCATAACATCCTGTACGCTTTTTGCCATATGGAACACTCCTTTGTTAAAATATGGTTCAGTATAACAAAATCTTTATTATTCGTCAATG
>JAZUAW010000117.1:0-44424 GCA_045638225.1 Faecousia sp.
CCCCCAGGGGAAGGCTTTGCAGACAACAATTTACGTTTCCAAGGATTGGAGGAATCGTTTGACCATGCGGCGGTTTTTCAGAACGATGGTTTCGACGCCGACCGTTTCGTTCAGGAGACGGTAATTGGCATCCCGTTTGTCACGGTTGTAATTCCAGACCCATTGAAGGAATTCCCAATCGAACCGCTCCGGGCAGCCTTCGCCCATATCGGGGCGGACAGTGCCGTAGGTGGTGATGACCCGCTTGAAAACACCCATCAGACAGGCCAGGCGGGAGAAATCCAAATAAATAATGGTATCGCAATACTTTACCCGCTCCGGCATGGTGCGGTTATAATTGCCGTCCATGATCCACCGGGGCTTTGCCATTTCCTGGCGGATTTTTTCGTCGATCTCATCCTTGGTCGACTCCACCCAGCCGGGCTTCCAGAACAACTTGTCCAGATGCACCACGGGAAGATCCAGTTTTTCGCCCAACTGCCGTGCCAGCGTGGACTTCCCCGCCCCACCGCAGCCGATGATCAAAATCCGTTCCATTGTTAACCTCCTTGAAAAGGTAAATTGTTGTCTAGATGAATTAGGAATTAGAAATTAGGAGTTAGGAATGATTGTAATCAATCGTTCATGTTACGACATCATCAATTCCTAATTCCTCATTCATCATTCCTAATTGAAACGGCAAACAACAACTTTCCGCCGTGATGATATTGTGAAAAACAGGGCCGCGGTGCGGCCCTGTTCATTTTGCATTTGCAATTATAAATTAGTACGCAATGCCCCAGTAGATCATCTTATCGGCAGGCTTGCCGCAGCAGGCGCAGGTCTCGCCCAGCTTCTCCTGTGCGAAGGGGATGCAACGGGAGGACATACCAGCCTTTTCCTTCATGGCCAGCTCGCAATCCAGCTCGCCGCACCACATGGTCTTGATGTAACCGCCGTTAGCATCCTGCAGAGCCTTGGCCTCCTCGATGGAGTGGGCTTCGTAGATATGCTCGTCCAGGTTCTTCTTGGCACGAGCGAACATGCCATTGTGGACATTTTCCAGTTCGCGTGCAACCGCTGCTTCCAGCTCTTCCAGCTTCACAACGATCTTCTCACGATCGGTACGGCGCACGATGACGCACTCGCCGTTCTCCAGGTCACGGGGGCCACACTCAACACGCAGCGGCACGCCCTTCATTTCGTACTCAGCGCACTTCCAACCCATGGAGTTGTCGCTGTCATCCATCTTCACACGGATGCCGGCAGCGATCAGGCGGTCACGCAGAGCGGCAGCGCCTTCCAGAACACCGGGCTTATGCTGAGCAATGGGCAGCACCACAGTCTGGATGGGAGCAACCTTGGGAGGCAGCACCAGACCGTTGTTGTCGCCGTGGGTCATGATGATGCCGCCGATCAGACGGGTGGAAACGCCCCAGGAAGTTTCGTGGGGGTTGACCTTCTGGTTGGTCTTATCAGTGAATTCGATATTGAAAGCCTTGGCAAAACCGTCGCCAAAGTAGTGGGAAGTACCAGCCTGCAGGGCCTTGCGGTCGTGCATCATGCACTCGATGGTGTAGGTAGCCTCGGCACCGTTGAACTTTTCCTTATCGGTCTTCTGACCACGGGTAACAGGCATAGCCAGCACGTTCTCACAGAAGTCAGCGTAGACATTCAGCATGGTCTCGGTGAAGGTCTTGGCTTCTTCGGCGGTGGCGTGGATGGTGTGACCCTCCTGCCACAGGAACTCACGGTGGCGCAGGAAGGGACGGCTGGTCTTCTCCCAGCGCAGCACGCTGCACCACTGGTTATACTTCATGGGCAGATCGCGGTGGCTCTGCAGCACGTTTGCAAAATGCTCGCAGAACAGGGTCTCGGAAGTGGGACGGATCGCGTACTTCTCTTCCAGCTTTTCGCCACCGCCCATGGTGACCCATGCACACTCGGGAGCGAAGCCTTCCACGTGATCCTTTTCCTTCTGCAGCAGGGATTCGGGGATCAGCAGAGGCATATAGACGTTTTCCACGCCCTGCTTCTTGAACTCCTTATCCATAATGTTCTGAATGTTTTCCCAGATGGCATAGCCGTAGGGACGGTAAATGAACACACCCTTGATGGAAGAATAGTCGATCAGCTGTGCCTTCTTGCACACGTCGGTAAACCACTGACCGAAGTCCACCTCCATATCGGTGATCTCGGTTACCTTTTTCTCTTTCGCCATAAATGTATCATCCTTTCGGAATGTTAATTTCATTACATTACATTATAGCACACTTGTCAAGTGGATGGCTAAGATTTTGCAAAGATACATTTCAAATTTTCGTTTATCGTTCCGATAGAACTGTCATTGCGGGGCCGAAGGCCGTGGCAATCTCCTGGTACAACCTATCGATATGTTGCCACATAACAGCCGTTAGTACCGGGAGATTGCCACGTCGCCGCCTTTGGGCGGCTCCTCGCAATGACATACCTTTGGGTTGTTCACACAACGATAAACAGCAAGTTAACGCTTTGGTTACATATTTTCTTTTCGCATTTGGTGGACAAATGGGAAATCATATGTTATATTGTAAGGTAAGATTTTATTGCCTTGTAAGGAGGCCTGTTTATGGGCAAGCTGATTGTAATTGAAGGAACGGACGGTTCCGGTAAATCCACCCAATTTAAGCTGCTGACCCAGCGGCTGGAAGCAGAAAACAAACCCTTCCGCCGGTTGGTATTCCCCCGCTACAGCGAGGAGAGTTCCGCGCTGATCCGTCTGTACTTAGGCGGTGCTTTCGGCACCAACCCTTCTGATGTAAACGCCTATGCCGCTTCCGCTTTTTATGCTGTGGATCGCTATGCTTCCTACAAGCAGGATTGGGGTCAGTGGTACGAAGACGGCGGTCTGATCGTTTCGGATCGCTACACCACTTCCAACGCGGTACATCAGGCCTCCAAGGAAAGCGGCGAAAATCAGGCCACGTTCCTCAAATGGTTGTACGAATTTGAATATGATAAACTGGGTCTTCCCCGCCCCGATCTGGTGATCTATCTGGATGTGCGCAGCGACTTTACAGAGAAGCTGCTGCGTGGTCGGGAAGCTGCCACCAATACCAAGGCTGACATTCATGAAAAAGATATGGAATATCTGGCCACCTGCCGCCGCACCGGCCGCACCGCTGCCGGATTCTACGGTTGGAAGATCATTTCCTGTGTAGAAAATGGCCAGATGCGTTCCATCGATGATATCCACGCCGAGATCTACCGGCATGTTGCCGCCTGTCTGGAGGAATGAGTATGGTATATGTATTGCTGGGCACCGGTTTTGAAGAAACCGAGGCCATTGCTCCCATTGATCTGCTGCGCCGAGCCGGTGTAGATGTATTAACTGTAGGCATCCAAGGAAAACTGGTATATGGCGGCCATGGCATCGGCGTGGAGGCTGATATCACCATGGATCAGATGGATCTGACTCGGCTGGAGATGATCGTGCTGCCCGGTGGACTGGGTGGTGTCAAATCTATCCGGGAAAGTGCTGCGGCCATGGATGCCATCCGCTTCGCCCATGAAAACGACAAATTTGTAGCCGCCATCTGCGCAGGCCCCACCATTCTGGCGGAGCTCGGCATCACCGATGGTCTGGAAGCCGTATGCTATCCCGGCTGCGAAGAAGATATGGGCAGTGCCAATATGGTCAGCGCCCCCTGTATCCGCAGCGGCAAGGTGATCACCGGCACTTCTGCCGGCTGCGCCGTACCCTTTGGCCTTATGCTGATCGCTGCACTAAAGGGGCAGCCCGAAGCAGACCGCATCGCAAAGCAAATCGTTATTCTCTGAAAGGAGGATCTGTATGAATCATAAAGAAAATCCCATGCAGCCGGAACCGGAACTGTCCATCGATGAACAGTTGGATCTGCTGCTGGAGAAATTTCTTGCGGAGGATATGGAAGAAGTATCCGCCGAAGAAGAAACACCTATTGTAGAAGAAACAGAAGTTGTGGAAGAAGATATCCCCGTCGAAGCACAATCTGAGGTTGTGGAAGAAATTCCTGCCATAGAAGAGGCGGAAGCTGAAGAAGTTCCCGCCGAAGAGGAGATTACTATCGAAGAGGAATCCGCTGAGGAACAGATGCCCATGACCCAGGAAGAGCTTTGGGAAAATCAGCCTGTGGATGCCCCGGAAGTAGCTGAGGAGATCATCCCCGATGAATCTGCTATCGCAGCCGCCGGTCTGACCAACCCCGAGGATCTGGAATTCGAAAAGATCATGGAAGAAACCCTGCGGGAAGCCGCTGAAGCTGAGGCTGAAACAGAAGAGAAAACCGATTCCGAAGAAACGGAAGAAGACTTTTCTCTGGACGATATATACTTCCTGCCCATTCAGGACCTGCCTGCCGAGGAAGCACCGCAAGAACAAGCGGAACCGGAAGAAGTGGATCTGCACGACGCAGTGCAGCAGCCCGATCAGTCTGGCGAGGCATCCGAAGAGGCAGAAGACGTGGAGGCTGCAGAAGAAGACGAAGCAGAAGCACTGCCCCAGGAACCTGTGAAAAAGCGCCGCCCAAAAAACGGCAGCACCTACGGTTTCTTTGGCATTCCCCATATGATCGTCACTGCCATCTGGCTGGCATTGATCCTGTTCATCGGTGCAGGGCTGGGTATCATGATCTGGGATGTGGCATCGGATATGCTGGCCTTCGACCGTCCCAATCAGACCATTACCATTACCATCACCGCTAACGATGATCTGGATTCCATCGCCAAAAAGCTCCACGATACCGGTCTGATCAAAAATCCCGGTATGTTTAAGATCTACGGCGCTCTGTCCAATGCGGAAAAAAAGATCAAGCCCGGCACCTACGAGCTGAATACCATTTATGACTACATGGCCTTGGTAAAAAACATGTCCAGCACGGCCGACCGGGTCAGCACCACCGTGGTGATCCCCGAAGGCTATACCTGCCAGCAGATCTTCCGACTTCTGGAAAAGAATGGCGTGTGCACCGTAGAATCCATGGAGGAAGCCGTGATGAATGCCGACCTGAGCGAGTATTGGTTCCTGGAAGGCATCGATCAGAGCGATTCCAATTGTCTGGAAGGCTATCTGTTCCCAGATACCTACACCTTCTATCTGGATCACGATCCGGATGCGGTACTGGCAAGACTCCTCAACAACTTTGACAAGCGGTTCTCCGATGCCATGCTGGAAAAGCTGGATGCCCTCAACGAGACTCTGGCTGACATGATGCGCAGCCACGGGCTTTCCGAAAGCTATATTCAGGACAATCTGTTCACCATCAAAGAGCTGGTGATCGTGGCCTCCATGATTGAAAAGGAGACCTCCGGTGACGAGGAAAGTTACTATATCTCCTCGGTTATCTATAACCGTCTGACCAACCCCGGCGAATATCCCTACCTGAACATCGACGCTGCCCTGGTGTATATCACCGGCAGAAGTCCCATTACCGCAGAGGATCTGAAGCTGGATACCCCCTATAACACCTATCTGTACCAGGGTCTAATCCCCGGCCCCATCTCCAACCCCGGCCTTGCCAGCTTGAACGCTGCCCTTGCCCCGGAAAACACGGAGTATTACTACTACGCACTGGATCCTGCGGTCGGTACCCATAAGTTCTTCAAGACCTACAAGGCACACCAGAACTTCCTGGAAAGCCTGAAAAAAGGAGACTGAGTATGGCAAAAATTGAATTGCTCAGCCCTGCGGGGGATATGGAAAAGTTGAAAATGTCCGTTCTGTATGGTGCGGATGCGGTATATCTGGCAGGCACGGATTTTGGTATGCGTGCCTTCGCCGGCAACTTCACCCCTGAGGAACTTCCCCAGGCTGTGAAGTTTGCCCACGATCATGGCGTTAAGGCCCATGTGACCGTCAATATTATGCCCCGCAACGATGAAGTGGCCCAGCTGCCCGCCTATCTGGAACAGCTGGATGACGCCGGTGTGGATGCGCTGATTGTAGCGGATCTGGGTGCCTTCACGCTGGCCGGCAAATATGCCCCCCACTGCGAGCGCCACATCTCCACCCAGCAGTCTATTGCAAACTACGAATGCGCCAACGCCTGGTACGACTTAGGTGCCAAGCGCGTGGTACTGGCCCGTGAACTGAGTCTGCCGGAGATCATCGGTATCCGGCAGAACACCCCCAAGGAACTGGAGATCGAAACTTTCGGTCATGGCGCCATGTGCGTCAGCTATTCCGGTCGGTGCCTGCTTTCCAATTACATGACCGGCCGGGACTCCAATCGTGGCGCCTGCGCCCAGCCCTGCCGTTATCAGTATGCGCTGATGGAAGAAAAGCGGCCCGGCGAATACTTCCCCGTATTCGAGGACGAAAAGGGCACCTACATTATGAACTCCCGGGATATGTGCACCATTGACCACCTGAAAGATCTGATCGATGCAGGCATCGACTGCATCAAGATCGAAGGCAGAGCCAAGAGCGCCTAGTATGCCGCCATCATCACCGGCGCTTACCGCCATGCCATCGACGACGTCTATGCCGGACGGCCCATTGACCCGGTCTGGCGGGATGAGGTTGACCATGTATCCCACCGGATCTACTCCACCGGTTTCTACTATGGCCATCCCGGCCAGTATGTGGAAAATTCCCGGTATATCCGGGAATGGCAGATCGTTGCCAAGGTGGAAAGCTGCGATGAAAATGGCGTTGCCCTGTGCAGCCTGAACAACAAGTTCAAGGTGGGCGACGAGCTGGAAGTGGTGGGCCCCGATACCCGCCCCTTCCCTGTGGAAGCTGCCGACATCCGGGATCTGGAAGGCAATGCTTTGCATGAGCCCCGCACCCCCCAGATGCAGTTTACCATGCAGCTGCCGAAGCAAGTGCCTGCCCATTCTTTGATCCGCAGAAGTGTGGATCTGTCTGCAAAATAAGAAGGGACTGTTGCAAAACATGCGTTTTTGCAACAGTCCCTTCTTATTTACCACAGTACTGCTGATAATACTTCATAAAACGCGTTTTATTGAAGATGATCAGCATATATGCTTCGCCGCTTTTCATATGGAAGGTAGCAATTGGAAACAGGACCCGCTTCCAAGTGACATGATCGATCTGTGCCAGCGGTAAAACCAAATTTCTATATTTAGGATCCACAGTCAGTTTCTGAGTTCTATATGTAACTGCCTCATGATCCAGATACAAACCGCCGCCAAGGATACCCCTGTGGCACAGGCTGCACATAAAAGCTTTTCTCATAGCATCAGACATCGTAATCGGCAGCGGTACGAACAGCGATGAAGTGGTGGAAATGGGTCTTGGCTTCCAGGTGGAGGGGATGCTTGGCATAGCTTTCCAGCAGCTCTCTGTTTTCGAACTCGGAATACAGAGCATAGTCAGAGCCATTAAAGCAGCGACGGATCTCCATCTTCAGCAGGCCGGGAATCTTCCCCACCAGAGGTTCCAGAACAGAAGCAATGATCTTCACAGCCTCGTCCTTGTCAATGCCTTCCTTGAGTTTGTAGACAACGATATGTTTTACCATGTTGTTCTCCTTTCTGGTCAGCTAAATTGTTGTTTACCAAATTATCTGTCATTCCGAGCCAGTGCGCACACTGGCGTGGGAATCCCCTTGTTAGACAGGAAATGCGACGAAAAGTGCCCTGAAAACTTAGGGGATTGCCACACCAGTGACATCGGTCACTGGTTCGCAATGACACTTCTTTTTTCGTGCGTTAAACAAAAATTTATCCTATCAAATAACCTAACAAAAATACCGGGACTAGCAAGCAGTCCCGGTATTTCATTTACAAATTACTCAGCCTCAACC
Organism: Faecousia sp.; assembly: GCA_045638225.1. Lineage (GTDB taxonomy): Bacteria > Bacillota > Clostridia > Oscillospirales > Oscillospiraceae > Faecousia. Next base: position 7,767 of record JAZUAW010000117.1, read on the forward strand.
TCGGCGACCTCTTCGGCTTCCTCAGTAGCAGGAGCCAGCAGAGCGCGGATGGACAGGGAGATACGCTTGTTCTCAGCGTCAACATCGGTGATCTTGACCTGGACATCCTGGCCCTCAGCCAGAACATCCTCGGGCTTGCCGATGCGCTTGTCAGCGATCTGAGAAATGTGAATCAGACCGTCAACACCGGGCAGGATCTCAGCGAATGCACCGAAGGTCATCAGCTTGACAATCTTAGCATCGACAACATCGCCGATCTGATAGTTGGTCATGAACTGATTCCAGGGGTTCATCTCAGCGGTCTTGTAGCCCAGGGAGATCTTCTTCTTGTCAGCGTCGAAGGAGATGACGAAGACCTCGATCTCGTCGCCAACCTTCACAACCTCTGCGGGGTTCTTGATGCGGTTCCAGCTCAGCTCGGAAACATGGACCATGCCGTCCACGCCGCCGATGTCGACGAAAGCGCCGTAGGAAGTCAGGGACTTGACAACGCCCTGGTACTTCTTGCCTTCCTCGATCTCAGCCCAGATCTTCTCGCGGTTAGCCTTGCGCTCCTCAGCGTTCACGGCACGGATGGAGCCGATGACACGACGACGGGCACGGTTGACCTCGGTGATCTTCAGCTGCACAGCCTTGCCAACCTGGCCGGCCATGTCGCCGCCCTTGGCAATGCCGGACTGGGAAGCGGGAATGAAGACGCGGATGCCCTTAACGGTAGCAACCAGGCCGCCCTTGTTCTCCTCGGTGATGGTGCCTTCGACAGTGGTCTTCTCCTCTGCCCAGACAGCCATGTCGTCCCAGATCTTAATGCCGTCCAGCTTCTTCTTGGACAGCTGCACGGTGCCTTCCTGGTCGTTCACACGAACCACGAAAACCTCGATCTCGTCGCCAACCTTCAGAATATCCTCGGGCTTGACGGAAGGATCGCTGCTGACTTCATCATACGGAATGTAACCGGCATGCTTAGTGCCCAGCTCAACCTGGACTTCGGTGTTGCCAATGCCGACAACGGTACCGATAACCTTATCTCCTGTATTTAAAGTCTTGAAGGACTGTTCCAGCAGTGCGTCAAAATTCTCCTCCTGTACAGCTTCAACATTAGTAAATTCGCTCATAGTCTTGTTGACCTCCTTTATTATCCACGCCGGTGTGGATGCACCAGCCGTGATTCCAACATCAGTAACACCAGTAAAGAAAGCAGCATCCAATTCGCTGGCGTTATCCACCAGGGCTACTTTATTACAGTGTTCACGGCAAATCATCGCAAGGCGGCCTGTGTTGGAACTTTTCGGATCTCCTACAACGACCATGGCTTGACAAATCGTACTTAATCTTGCGGCTTCCCCTTGTCGAAATTCTGTCGCTCTGCATATGGTATCATAGATTTTCAAATTAGTAAACTGTTTTTTTGCAATTTCACAGCATTTTTTCCACAAACTTTCGGTAGAAGTTGTCTGGCAGACCATACATACAGCCCGATCCTGGGAGATTTCTCCACTTTTTGCGAAAGTTTCCAGTTCCTCCGGTGTTTCAAAAATGCGACAATCGCTGCACCAGCCGGCAATACCCTCGATCTCGGCATGGTGAGGTGTACCGATGATGATGGGCAGCACGCCCTGGCTGTCCGCCTTGCTGACGATGTCGTGAATGCGTTTGACAAAGGGGCATGTGGCGTCCACCACAGTCACACCCTTCTGCTCCAGCACCTCCAGCACCCGGCGTGCAACACCGTGGGAACGGATGATGACCGTCATGCCGGCTTCGGCCTCCTCAGGGGCGCCCAGCACACGTACACCCAAATTCTCAAAACGCTGCACCACATGGCGATTGTGGATAATAGGGCCCAAGGTGGCAACGCTTCCACCGTCTCCTGCCGCCTTCTCCACGGTTTCCACAGCCCGGTTCACGCCAAAACAAAACCCGGCGCTTTTTGCTACCGTGACGCTCATGCGCCCACCTTTTCGGCAACAATCTTGCGGATCGCCGCCACAACACCCTCAAGATCCAGCGCAGAGGTATCCACCAGAATGGCATCCTTGGCCTGCTTCAGGGGGGCGATTTCTCGGGTAGAGTCCTGGTGATCACGCTGTTTGATCTCGGCAAGCACCTTGTTGAAGCTATCCTTACTACCCTTTTCCTGCAGCTCCAGATGGCGGCGCTGGGCACGGACTTCCGCGGAAGCGGTCAAAAATACCTTTACATTGGCACGGGGTAGCACCACGGTGCCGATGTCACGGCCGTCCATGATGACATTGTGCTTCTTTGCCACATCCCGCTGCATATCCAGCAGCATATCCCGCACCACGGCGTGAGCAGAAATCAGGCTGGCCTTCTGGGAAATGTCGGGGGTACGGATGTCATCGGTCACGTCCATACCGTTCATAATCATGTGCTGCTGACCGGCTTCATCATATTCGATCTCAATCGTCAGTTCGTCGATATAGCGGCTGACGCCGTCCACATCCTTGGGTGCAATGCCCAGCAAGTCCATGAAATAAGCCACGGTGCGATAGATGGCACCGGTATCCACATAGTAATAGCCCAGCTCCTTGGCAAGGCGCTTGGCAATGGTAGATTTGCCGGCCCCAGCAGGGCCATCAATGGCAATAGAAATGGTTTTGGCCATAATAATCACTCTCTTATTTTGTATTTGATAAGATACATTGTTGTTTACCAAATTATCTGTCATTCCGAGCCAGTGCGCACACTGGCGTGGGAATCCCCCGGTTAGACAGGAAATATGGTAAAAAGTGCCCCAAAAAAGTTAGGGGATTGCCACACCAGTGACATCGGTCACTGGTTCGCAATGACCACATATTGTAGCGTAAACAACAATTTATCGCATTAAGCATTCCGCATTTTCGCCAGTGCGGCGGCTTCTTTTGCCACCACTTCCGTAGCGGTGAGGCCCAGCTTGGCACCGGTCTCCTCCGGACTTAAGGGCAGACCACCCTCCAAACCGAAGCGCAAATTGATAATTTTGATTTCTTCCTCCGTCAGATCGGAGAGCATCTCCTGAATCCTCTGGCGGGATTGGAACAGGGCGGTGTCCTCCACGTGCTGCTCCTCTTCCGGGTCGTCTTCCACAGGAGGCTCGTTTTCCTGCTTGGCACGGCTGAGGAAGCGGGCGTTTTCCAGCATTTTCGCCACATTCTCTGCTTCCGCGGCGTCCATATGCATGGCCTCTGCGATTTCCTCCACGGTGGGATTGCGACCCAAGTCCGCCAGCAAACGCTCATCCACGGCACGGTAATCCTCCATAGCCTGCTTCATGCGCTGGCCCAAACCGGTTTCCCGGGCCTGCAATAGCACGGCTTTTGCAAGATACTGGCCGATCCACCAACGGGCATGGGAATCAAAATTGCCGCTGTGGAAGTTGAGAATGCCCTGCCACAGACCCAAGCTGCCCTCCTGGATCAGATCCATCAGCAGCACGCCATGGCCGGTCAATTCCTTGGCCATTTCAATGACCAGTGGCAGCATGCAGTTGGTCAAGCCCGGCAGCACCGGTTCATAACCACCGGCAAAACGCTCGGCCATTCGCTGGGGATCACCGGAAGCGGGTAACCCAGCCACTTCCTCCAAATACAACCGCAGGGGATCATTTTCTTCCAAAGCTTCCACCGGCTCTGCATTTGCGGCCCACTGGGCTTCCCGGCGCAGCCGCAGGGCGGCCTCTCCGGCAGAAGAGGGTTTGGGAAGACCCGAAATATCCAGCGCAATGCCCCGCAGTTCCAACTGCAGCAATGCTTCTTCCACCATTTCGTCGGTTCCGCTCTCCAGAAGCGTCAGCAGTTGGGCGGCGCAGATGCTGCCCCCATTGGGAATTTGAGCCAATACCGCCTCCCATGGGGCTGCATCAAACGAAAACTCCAGATCCATCATTCCAAAAAATCCTCCAATCCCATATCAGCACCAAGCTGCTTAAGCTTGTCCATTGCCTGTTTTTCGATCTGCCGGGCACGCTCCTTGGAGATGCCCAGAAGACCACCAATCTCTTCTAACGAATGGCATTTGCCATCAACCATACCAAAGTGAAGCCGCAGGATCTGTCGCTGCCGCTCATCGAGCATGGACAGCAGCTGATCCATGGTGCGGCTAAGTTCCTGACGCACCAATTCCTCTTGGGGCTGGGGCGCTTGCAGGTCTTCCAGCAGCGCGGAAATAGCACTGTCCTCCCCCGCCGGGGCATCCAGCGAGCAAACTTCCGGCATCAACTGCAAAAGTTTTTCTACCTTATCTGTCCGCAGACCGCAGGCAGCAGCAATCGCCTCCGCTGTGGGCATTTCTCCTGTCTGCTGCAGCAGAGCGGCACGGGCTACAGTGACCTTGCGGATGTGGTCGGCCGTGTAAGCCGGCACCCGGATCAGCTCCCCATGCTCCTGCAGGCAGCGGGTAACACCCTGCCGGATCCACTTAGTGGCGTATGTAGAAAAGCGATACTGCAAGGTATGGTCAAATTTTTTCGCCGCCACCAGCAGGCCAATACTGCCCTCCTGTATAAGGTCCAGCAGCGGCACACCCCGCCCGGCATACTCACGGGCAACGGACACCACCAGCCGCAGATTGGCGCTGACCATCTGGCGAATAGCTTCCTCATCCCCACGGGCGCAGCGCTGAGCCAATTCCTGCTCCTGCTGCCATGTCAGCAGCGGCACACTGCGAATATCGCTCAAATACTGGCGCACATCCTCTTCAGTTGTCAAATTGGGTTTGTTTGCCAGTACAGAATTCATTATTTCATACCTTTTCTTTCCAACAGCCGTTTCTGCCGCTGCAGCAGATCGGCATCAGAGGAAACTCGTTTTGATTGATGTCTGTCCACAATGATGCGGACACAATCCCGCAAAGCGCCCTCATCAACGGTGCCTTGGTGCTTCTGCGGAATGTGGGCCAGATGGGACATTTCCTCAGAAGTAAAGTCCGTCAGCACCGCAACGGAAACCTCCTGCCCACAGCGATAGCGGTTTTGCAGTTGGGCAAAGGCTCTGCCCAGCACAGGAGCGGAAAACATTTCTTCTCCCAGCGGGGCGGTATTTTCAAACAAGGCAGGCTCCAGCAGCACCATCGCCAGCACGATCTCCTCCGCCGCCGCGGACTGGGGATCGTCATAGCGGAACTCCTTGGTTTTTGGCTGGAAGTTACGCACAGGGGCCAGATCCTGCTTTTCTTTGGCTTTCTTTTCCCGGGCGATCCGCCGCTTGAAAGCCTTGTCCACTTCCATTTTCATGGCCTCATAACTGATCTTGCCGGTATCAGCGGCACGGTGGCCGTAAATCTCCCGCTGCACAGCACTGGGAAGCGTAGAGATAAATTCCGCCGTTTCATGGATAAACTGCACCCGCTGCTCGTCAACGGTCAGATTATACTTTTTGACGATACCAGCCATCTGATATTCTACCCGGTCGGCACAGCCCTCCAACAACAGCTTGAATCGGTCCGCACCAAACTTGTGTAGAAATTCATCCGGGTCTTTGGCGTCCTTCATTTGCAGCACCCTTACCTGAATGCCGGCCTTTTCCAGCATGGGAATGGCCCGCTGGGCGGCCCGCTGACCTGCTTCGTCACCGTCATATGTCAGCACCACCTGCTCAGTGTATCGGCTGAGCAGATTCACCTGCTCCTCTGTCAGCGAAGTGCCAAGGGATGCCACCGCGTTGTCAAAACCGTACTGATGCAATGTCACCACATCAATATTGCCCTCCACCAGAATGAAGAAGGGCATTTTGGTCTTCTTGGCAAGGTTCATGCCAAAGAGATTCTTGCGCTTGTTGAAGATCAGCGTCTCGTTGGAATTGAGATATTTGGGCTTGGAGTCATCCAACACACGGCCACCAAAGCCGATCACATTGCCCCGCACATCGAAAATGGGGAACATGAGCCGATTGCGGAAGCGGTCATAAATACGACCGTTCTTTTCTCCCACAAGGTCGGCATCCTTCAGCTCCTTGTCGGTGTAGCCCTTTTTGCGCATGGCATCCACCAGCGCGTTCCATGAATTCGGTGCAAAGCCGATACCAAAGCGGGTCACCGCCGATTTATTCAGGCCACGCTGCTGTACATAGGCAAGGCACTGGGCTCCTGCCGGGGAATACAGCTGCTCATGGAAGAAACGGCCCGCCTCCTTCATCAGCGCCCACAGCCGTTCCTGCGCCCGATAGCGGGATTGGTACTGCTCGTCCTCCGGTACTTCCATACCGGCTCTTTTTGCAAGGGAGCGGACGGCATCGGGGTAGCTCAGGCCCTCGATCTCCATCATGAAATTCACCGCGCCACCGCCCTTGTGGCAGCCGAAGGAGTAGTAAATGCCCTTGGTGGGGTTCACAGAAAAGGAAGCGGTTTTCTCTCCATGGAATGGGCACAGGCCAAACATATTGGAGCCGCTGCGCTTTAAGGATACATATTGCCCTACCACATCTTCAATGGGATTGCGGGCTACCAATTCATCAATAAATGCCGGGGGAAATGCCATGGGAAATACCTCCTTCCGTCGGTTAAGTGGAGAGTTGAGAGTTATTAGTCGTTAAGCTGTTCTTGAAGCTTCCAGGGGTTCAGGTCTTCTCCGTGGAGTAGCCAAGCATCAAAGCATTGGTTAAAAACTTCCTCGGCAACAAATCCGTCCCGCCAAAGTTCGAAAACATAGACAGGTGTTGTCAGATCATACCAAGGGTCCTCCCAGAACTTATGCAGGCCCATAACGATCCTGTACAAAAGCTCTGTCACCTCCGCGCGGGTCAACTGCTGTGTCAGGCGGCGCTGACGGAAATCCCCCCGGATCAGATGGTATACGACCTGATCATCGATGGTATGATCCCAAATGTATTCCTGTAAAATATGCAAAACCGCTTCGTCATCGGAAATGCAGGTACTGAGGGATAGCACCAGGTCAGATAAAGGTTCTTCCGTTTCCAGAGCATGGTCGAAGGCTTCGTCCAATTTATCCCGGATGCCAACCAGGAGCATGGCATGATAATAGGCCACAGTTTCCGGTATCATCGGACGCCTCCCCTTTCCCACACAAATTTTGAATTTTGAATTATTAATTATTTATTATACCACATCATCCCCGGACGTGCCAGCCCATGGGGATAAAAATTTCCGTGTATTTATCGACAGCATAATTATCCGTCATGCCGGCAATATAGTCGCAAACTGTACGCTCCAGACCATCGAAGCTCATCTGGGGATGGAAATCCTCCGGAAGCGCCTCCGGATGGGCCACATAGTATTCAAAGAGCTTTGTCAGCATGACCTTTGCCTTGCTTTCCTCGCCCTTTGCAACCGGATTGCGGTAGACCTTTTCAAACATAAAGGCCCGCAGATCCTTCAGGGCCTGATCCACCTTGGGAGACAGCAGAATCTCTCCTGCTTCCCGGGAGGTCAGAATCATATCGCACACCAATGTATCAATGCGTCTGGAATGGTCGTGACCCAGCACGTCGGTAATGGCATGGGGAATATCGTCATTGGTCAAAATACCGGCACGCACTGCATCGTCGATATCGTGGTTGACATAGGCAATTCGGTCAGAGTGGCGAACGATTTGGCCCTCTAATGTTTCCGGTACCTTCGGCCCGGTATGGCCAACAATGCCCATACGCACTTCATAAGTCAGATTCAGACCCAGACCGTCGTTTTCCAGCACATCCACCACACGCAGACTCTGCTCGTTATGCTGGAAGCCGCCGGGCATCAGCTGATCCAAAGCCGCTTCACCGGCGTGGCCGAAGGGCGTATGGCCCAAGTCATGGCCCATAGCGATGGCTTCCGACAGGTCTTCATTGAGTCCCAGCGCCCGGGTAATGGTACGGGCAATGCGGGTGACCTCCAAGGTGTGGGTCAGCCGGGTACGGTAATGGTCACCCTCCGGGTTCAAGAACACCTGGGTCTTGTGCATCAGGCGCCGGAACGCCTTGGAGTGGACAATCTTATCGGTGTCCCGCTGATAGCAGGTGCGCACATCCTCTTCCCGGACCCGCTCCCCCCGGGGACGGCCCTGGGTGCGGTCGGCAAAGCCAGCCAGAGGATTGAGGTTCTTATGTTCTCTTCGCTCCAGTTCTTCGCGTACTGTCATAATAACCACTCCTTATGTTTGTAAGATAAATTGTTGTTTACGCTACAATATGTGGTCATTGCGAACCAGTGACCGATGTCACCGGTGTGGCAATCCCCTAAGTTTTCAGGGCATTTTTCATCACATTTCCTGTCTAACAAGGGGATTCCCACGCCAGTGTGCGCACTGGCTCGGAATGACAGATAATTTGGTAAACAACAATTTATACGGGAAACGCTCTATATTCCTGGCCGGTTTCCATACCCTCCACGGTACCTGCGGTCATGTCCGTCAGTTTCTCCAAAAAGGTTCCGGCCATATTTTCCGCAAACAACAGTTCCAGTTCTACCTCAGCACCAAAATCCGTCTGCCTTATAATGCCTTCGCATTCGGCTACCAGCAACTTAACACGCTCATAGTAAGTATAGGGGCATGGCACATACAGCACCGTCCACACCCGCTTCATGCTCTTTCCTGCAGCATCCACCGCTATTTTTGCGCCTTTGGTATAGGCCCGAACCAACCCACCGGCACCCAGCAAAATGCCGCCAAAGTAGCGCGTCACCACACACACGCAGTTATGAAGCCCCTCCCGCTGCAGCACCTGCAGCATGGGCATACCAGCGGTACCGCCGGGCTCGCCATCATCGGAAAAACGGACAGCGCCATCTTTAATGATATATGCCCAACAATTATGGGTGGCATCGTAGTGCTTCTTTTTCATTTCCTGGATCTTTTCCAGTGCCGCTTCTTCCGTTTCCACAGGCCAGAGCCTGCCAATGAAGCGGGATTTCTTTTCTATAAATTCATCCTCGCCGAATGCCGTCGGCACCAGATATTCGTCCAAGATTACACTTCCTTCGTAATAAACTCTCTCAGTCGTCCATAGAGGATATCATCCACGATGGTTTCCACCTCAATACCCTCGGCGGTATAGTCGGTGGTGAGCACCTGAGCATTGTTGTGGAGCGTCTCCACCATGCCGCCCATGGAATAAGGCAGTGTGACAGTGATATGATGGCGGCTGTGACCCAGCGTCCGCTCGATGGCCGCAAGCAATTCAGGCATGCCGTAACCATGCTTTGCCGAGATTTTTACCACATCTTCTCCGACGGGGATATCAGTGGCATCCACCAGATCAGCCTTATTGTAGCACCGCAGCACCTGGGTGCCGGCCTTTGCCAGCTTGGCAATGAGCCGGTCTACCACCTCGATGTGCTCTTCCCGGTTGGGATCGGCAGAATCGATGACGTGCAGCAGCAAATCCGCATACTCCAACTCTTCCAGCGTGGCCCGGAAAGCATCCACCAGATGGTGGGGCAGCTTTGCGATAAAGCCGACAGTGTCAGAAAGGATCACATCCAGATTGTCAGAAACTGTGAGCTGCCGGGATGTGGTATCCAGAGTATCAAACAGACGGTTATTGGCGGGGATGCCGGCATCTGTCAGCTGATTAAGCAGCGTAGATTTGCCTGCGTTGGTGTAGCCCACAATGGCCACCACCGGCACAGAATTTTTCATGCGGCGCTCCCGCTGCACGCTGCGGACCTGACGCACCTGCTCCAGCTCGTTTTTCAGCCGATTGATCCGCTCCCGGATATGGCGGCGGTCAGATTCCAGCTTGGTCTCACCGGGGCCGCGGGTGCCGATACCGCCGCCCTGACGGGATAGGCTCTTACCCATGCCGGAAAGCCGGGGCAACAGATACTGGTACTGGGCCAGTTGCACCTGCAATCTACCTTCTCTGGTCTTAGCCCGCTGGGCAAAAATATCTAGAATCAAGGCGCTGCGATCCAGCACAGTAACGCCAATGATCTCCTCCAGCGCCCGGATGTTACCGGGAGAAAGTTCGTTATCAAACACAACCATGGTGGACTCGGTAAACTCCACCAGCATCTTCACTTCCTGGGCCTTACCCTCGCCGATGAAGGTGTGAGGGTCCGGGGCATGGCGATTTTGCAGCACCTTACCGGTGCAGAAACCGCCGGCGGTTTCCAGCAATGCTTCCAGTTCTTCCAGGGTCTCATCAGTAGCGGTTTGGGCAGTGGTGAAGCAATCCGCATTCAGTCCCACCAGCACCGCCCGTTCCTGCACATTCTGATCCAAACGTTGTTCCATAGTTCCTCCCATAAATTGTTGTTTAGAGCACGAAAAAAGAAGTGTCATTGCGAACCAGCCCGCAGGCTTGTGTGGCAATCCCCTAACCTATCGGGGCACTTCTCGTCAAATTTCCGGTCTAACCGGGGGATTCCCACGCCAGTGTGCGCACTGGCTCGGAATGACAGAAAAAATTGGGAAACAACAATTTATCTCATCATAAAGATTATCTTATATTATATCACAAATGTTCTGCTTTGTGCAAGTTTTTCTGTAAAAAAGCACAAAAAATCCGCACCACGATAACCGTAGTGCGGATTTTATGTCTTACTTCAGGCCGAAACGCCTGTTGAAGCGATCGACACGTCCACCGGTGTCAACCAGCTTCTGCTTGCCGGTATAGAAAGGGTGGCACTTGGAGCAGATCTCAACACGAATTTCCTTCTTGGTAGAACCAGTGGTAAAAGTGTTGCCACATGCACAGCGGATCGTGGTCTGTTCGTACTTGGGATGGATACCTTCCTTCATTTTGTTCACCTCTTTCTTATCAGATAAAAGGGCATAAAAACCCTAAGCAATTTCAATCGCTGGGATATAATAGCACATCTATTTCAAGAATGCAAGTACTTTTTTTATTATTTTTGAAAAAGTTCGGCAGGAATCTGCTTATCTTTGTAATAAAACTTGCGATCGTGCTCTCCAACCTCCCGCAGAATGCGACAGGGATTGCCCACCGCCACCACATTGGAGGGAATATCCTTGGTCACAACGCTGCCCGCGCCGATCACCACATTATCGCCAATGGTCACACCGGGCAGCACAATGGCACCGGCGCCCAGCCAGCAATTCTTACCGATCCGCACCGGCATATTGTACTGCAGACCTCTACGGCGTAGATCGGGGTCAATGGGATGGCTGGCTGTGGCAATGGTCACATTGGGGCCGAACATGGTGTAATCGCCAATGTAGATATAGGTATCATCCACCAGCGTCAGGCCATAGTTTGCGTACACATTTTTGCCCAGATGCACATGATGTCCACCCATGTTGGCATAGAAGGGTGATTCGATATAGCATCCTTCCCCTACTTCCGCAAACATCTGCTGCAACATGGCAGCTCGACGCTCCGGCTGTACATGGGGAATATTGTTATACTCCATTACCATATCCTGCCAAATGCCCTGCTGGCGCATAATCTCCGGGTCATTGGGAAAATAGATTTCGCCGGTGTGCAATTTATCTTTTTCTGCCATTGTATAGCCCCCAAAATTTCTATAGGGGAGGGACACTTCCCTCCCCTACAAACTGTTATCAGAATGCCCAGTTACCGTTGCGGAAGATGGGAACGATCTTGCCGCCGGCGCAGATGGCATCAATGTTCATGCTGTCACAGCCGATCATGAAATCTACATGGATCATGGACTCGTTGATGCCCAGGGCCTTGCACTCCTCATTGGTCTTATTGTGGCAGTCACGGATGGTGTCATTGAAACCGGCACCCACAGCCAGATGGCAAACAGCGTTCTCATCGAACAGGGTGTTGTAGAACAGCAGATCGGTCTGGTTGATGGGGCTGGTCTGAGGCACCAGTGCACACTCGCCCAGATAGCCAGCGCCATCGTCCATGGTGACCATCTGCTGCAGCAGAGCCTCGCCCTTCTCCGCACCAACTTCCACGGCCTTGCCGCCTTCGAAGCGCATCCAGAAGTTCTCGATCAGCTGACCCTGATAGCTAAGAGGCTTGGTGGAGTAAACGATACCCTCAGCCTGGCCCTTCATGGGAGAGATGAAGCATTCCTCGGTGGGAATGTTGGGATTGAAGTAGACGCCGGACTTGGTGGTCTCGCCGCCGCCACAGAAAATGGCCTCGGAGATCATGCCGACGGTCAGATCGGTACCGTTGTCGGCGGTGTAATGCAGCTTTTCGATGCCCAGGCTGTTCAGATAGTCGCAGCGGGTCTTCATATCGGCATTGTGCTCGTTCCAAGCCTGGATGGCATCCTTGCCCTCAGCCACGCGGGAAGTAGACAGAATAGCCTGCCACAGCTTCTCCACAGCAACGCTGGTGCGCTCACCGGGGAACACCTTCTTGGCCCATGCCTTACCGGGCACAGCCGCGATACACCACTGCTGCTTGCCGTCCAGCTGCTCAGAGTAGGGCTTGGTGATGGGGTAAGACATCTGGCGAGCCTTGGCCATCTTGCCCATGTTGATACCCTTCAGACCATCGGGGTCAGAGGAGGTCAAATGGATACGGGCGGGCAATACATCGCAGTAGTGCTGCAGACGGGCCAGCTGCCAATCCTTGACAGTGCCCAGCTTTTTCACGCTCATATGGCGGTAGTGCAGCTTCGCCAGAGGCTGATAGCTCCACTCAACGGTGACTTCACCGGCCTTGGCCTTGTAGCACTCGTCCACCAGCAGTTCCACAAACTCGGGCTGATCCAGACCGGCGTGGATGATCACATGCTGACCCTTCTGGACATTGGCGCCAACGCGGGCAATCAGGCGGGCATATTCGCGAAGAACAGTCTTTTTCATAGGAAATCTCCTTTTTTTATTGATTTTGGATATATTTTAGCAGATAGATTTCTTTTCGTCAATCATTGTTGCAATCTTTTGGAAAAGTATGCTATAATTCTTAAAAACACAAATTCTTGTTTATATTTTGTACTTGCAGGGCAAACAACAATTTACCGCACCAAGGTGGTTTTATTATGCTGACAAAAGTGGAATTTCATCAAAAAATAGCCGAAGGTATTCGGATTTTGGACGGTGCCACCGGCTCCAATCTGCGTCTTCTGGGCATGCCCAAGGGCGATCCAACCGATCAGTGGGTGCTGAAGCATCCTGAAAGCCTGCGCAAACTCCAGCAAGATTATGCGCTGGCAGGAAGCCAGATCATTTTCGCCCCCACCTTCCAGTGCCAGCCCATTGCGCTGAAGGCCAGAAATCTGGACGCTGACACCGAAAAGCTCAATGCTAAACTGGTGGCGTTGACCCGGCAGGCAGCGCCCGGCGCTTTGGTGGCCGGCGACATTACCACGCTGGCCACATTCTGTGACAGCTGGGACCCCAACTGCTTCGACCTGCTGGTGGAAAACTACCGACGGCAGATCCGGGGACTCATTGACGGCGGCGTGGATATTCTGGGCGCAGAAACCCTGCTGTATCCCCAGGAGGCGGAAGCTATCCTCACTGCCGCGGAGCTGGAGGGTGCGGGTGCCGCCATGTATTCGTTCACCATGCAAAGTGACGGCAGTCTGTTCTCCGGCATGGAGGTCGGCCCCGTTTTGCAGGAGCTGGAACGCTCCGGTGCGGCAGCAGTGGGATTTAACTGCGTACCAGCCGATCTGATGACCGCCGGATTGGTAGCCAAACTGCGCCGCTATGTAAAAGGCCCGTTGATCTGCAAACCCAACGCAGGTTTCCCGGAGATCCGGGAGGACGGCCTTGCCCACTACGATATGTCCCCCGCAGACTTCGGGGCGGTCATGGCCGATTGTGTACAGATGGGGGCCACTTTGCTGGGCGGTTGCTGCGCCACCCCCCCGGCCCATATCGCAGCGCTGACAAATTTACGGTAACAAAAATCGGCACCCGGGGGTGCCTATTTTTCTATATTAATATTACTTTCTTTTCTTGCAGGCCACTCGGTGCATACCGATTCCGAGAAACACTGCACTCATCAACAGACAGGAAGTAAGTATGATCACAGAAACATTTCCGGATACACAAACCTTCCAGTTTTGAAAATCCACCTGATAGCGCATTTCATTTGTGCCGAAGAGCAAGTCGACAACATAGCCCATAAAGTAATAGGTCACCGTACTTGCCGCTATGCAAATACCCGTCTTGAGGAAAGCATCCCAGCCAAGGGTGCAAATAACCGTACACAGGATAGCCGGCGCAAAGGCATAACATGTGATCAGGATCGCTGAGCCCAGCGGGAACGGCTGCCATATGGATATATTCAGCAGAAGCAAAATGGTCAGCGCACAAGTTGCGGAAAAGGAAACCACAAATTTCCAGTCGGATAGTTTGGTCTTTGCCAACAGAATGGGCAGAAACACTTGCACATATCCCATCAAAACACCTATGCAGGCTGTAACAAACCAGTAAAGGCCATCTGTATACACCGCGCAGGTAAACAGCAGCAGGCAAACAGACAGATATGTGCTAACAACGAAAACCAGCAGTTTCTTTTTTTCAAAGAAATAGGTCCATGTGGGAACAAAGGTATAGGCACACAGCAGCGCTGCCAGCACGATGAAGAACCAGGAAAGGGTATGGTTTACAGCCAGATTGCAGATAAAGCAAGTCAGCAGCGCAACGCCATAGGATATGGTCGGCACCCAAAACCATGTACTGCGGATGATGCGGAACTTTCGTGCCTCGTGCTTGATTTTTCTGGTATCCGTATCCGTTGAGGCAGTGATAAATTCATGCTCACTGATATCAAGGACCCGGCAAATATCAGAAATCAGCGTGATATCCGGATAGGATACGCCACGCTCCCATTTACTGACAGCTCCTTCCGTCACAAACAGCAGTTTCGCCAGTTCCTTTTGGGAATAGTTTTTCTCAATTCGTTTGTCTTTGATAAACAAACCAAAGATTTTTTTATCGGTCATTTCGTGCCACCTCCTTCTGCCATACTAGCCCATGTGGCCTTTTCCGTCAATGGATAGCTAAGCCACCCCTTGTTTTACTGTGTTTATGATAGCATATCCTGCCGGCAATTACAATCCATTGTATCATTTACTGCAAAAAAGCGGCGGGAAAAGCCTCCCGCCGCTGATGCGCTACTATATGCAGATTATGTAAGCGGTGTGGTACACAGCGCGCCAGCGTTGTTGACCGTTACCAGGAAACGCTTTCCATCAGGCGATTGTAGAATGATGCCTGCCGCCTCCACTGTGCCGGCATACCAGGCGTTGCCATCCCAATCCACTGTGTGGGCATTGGAACGCTCGTCGTCTACGCCATTGCCGATAATGTGGGCATATCGGTTGTTGTGATCCTCAATATTCCACATACCTTGCACATGCTGTCTATCGCCTTTTGCAACTGTACCTTCTCCCTCCGCATGGGAGGCATCCCCAATGGCTTTTGTATAACAGCCCTCCGCATGGCTGTAGTAACCACTGGCTGTTGTACCATCGCCGCCTTCGGCATGGGAACAATCACCGCTGGCTACGGTACTCTGCCCCTCCGCATGGGAAGCTTCTCCGCTTGCGGTGGTGCTGTCACCTTCCGAGTGGGAATAGGAACCGCTAGCCGTGGTGCCCATACCCTCCGCATGGGTGTAATCATTGTCGGCCACCGTGGCCTCGCCTTCTGTATGGCTGGCAAAGCCGCTGGCAGTGGTGCTCCAGCCTTCTGCATGAGAAGCAGTGCCGTAGGCTTTGCTTTGGTATCCTTCGGCATGAGCAGCCTGTTCACTGGCCTCTGTTTCATAACCTTCTGCGTGGGCATACTGGGCATCCTCACCGGTACTGGATTTATATCCTTCCGCATGGGAACCGTAACCGTATGCACTGCTCTGCTTTCCTTCTGCGTGGCTGGCATAGCCTTCGGCTGTTGTTTTGTCACCTTCGGCATGGGCATTGGCACCGGAGGCGATTGCTTCGCTACCCTCTGCATGCGCATTCATACCCATCGCTTTTGTCTGATAGCCCTCTGCATGCGCATTCATGCCAATCGCTTTTGTCTGATAGCCCTCTGCATGGGCATTTTCTCCAATCTCTTCGGTTTCCGTTCCCTCCGAAACCGCTGCCATAAAAGCGACTCCGGTATTGGCCCACTGGTAATGGGTGGACACTTCTTTTTCATTGATGGTAATAACAATATCTTCTGCCGTAAACCCATCATAGGGCTCACCGCAGAAGCGGAAATAAGCACCATCAGGGCTTGTGACCGTCAGCGCTGCGGTGTGCTCCGACTCGACCACATAGGACCAAAACACATCACCATTTCTTGCCACATTGACAAACAACGCATTCATGCCTGCATCGTAAATACCGGATTGGGGTGTATTGTCATAATTGGTAGGATGTGACACCATGTCCAGATTGTACACACGCACCACATCTCCGGGTTTAACAGGGATATAGTTGGTTACCACCGCGCCCACACATGGCCAGATGGAGCTTTCCATACTCATGCGCTGATCATTCAGCCAATCCGGGCTGCCACGATCTGCAAAATTTGTATCATCTCCCAATTGGGAGGTTGCCAGATAATGGGCATATAAATATCCGTCCGGCAATACATACAACTTACTGGGATCTGTGCACTGTCCGATGTCACTGACAAATTCCGGCATAGTCTGGGTGCGGTTTGCCAGTTCTGCGTTCAGCAGCGTATTGCATTCTTCCTGAATTTCAGCTTTATCCTGCTGGGTCCAGTAGTCAGTGCCCTTTACCGGTGTGCGGCCATCAGCACCCGGGTTTCCGTTCGCTCCGGCAGGGCCTTGCTCGCCCCGAGGCCCCTGCGGGCCTTGGGGGCCCTGCTCGCCCTTCAGCGATGCCAGCCACGCTTCTTCACTGTCGGTATAGCCATGGGAAACCGCAAGTTCATAGGCCGACGCTCCCACTGTGCTGTGGATCAGCGCCATGATCTGAGCATACTCGCTTTCCGTAGGTGCTTCCGGTTCGCTGCCTCCACTACTCAAAATAGACCGGTCACAAGCAATCCTGGCTGGGGTGGTGGTCTGCAAATTGCCGGCAGTTACACCCACATACAGATGGCCGACCGCTGGCAGCCGGGGCACCTGCACGGTATCACCACTGAAGGGTATGCTTTGGCAGTAGGGCAGAGAATCCCGATACCACACAAACACAGCCGTTTTCAGTGGGTAGCCATCCCAGGCATCGTCAAAATCGAATTCGATCTGGTAGCCGGTGTTGTCGCTGACGATGACAGCCGTCTCCGGTGCTTTGGCAATCAGATTTTCAATAGTAATATAGATTGTGTTCATTGTTGAAACCTCCTTTTCACCCCTGCACGCAAATGCACGTCCGGTTGCACGCATCCGTGCAACCGAAACGAAAAAAGATTGATTTTTTTCTATCAATATGGTATATTGATAGTGTATGGTAGTATGCCATGCAGAAAGGCAGGGTTCTATATGTATACCATCGAAACCCTTTACGACCTGAGCCACACCCTGGCAGCGGATTATCTCAAGGAATTTACGTTTCCCTGGGATGCGCTGAAGGGCATCAAGGATCTGATCATTTCGCTGGGAACTTCCCTCGGCGAAGAATATACACAAATTTCTCCCCAGGTTTGGGTTCACAACACAGCCACAGTAGCACCCACAGCATTTTTGGGCGCCCCCTGTATCATTGGCGCAAACACAGAGGTGCGCCACTGTGCTTTCATTCGCGGCAGCGCGCTGGTGGGTAACGGCTGCGTAGTAGGCAACTCTGTGGAACTGAAAAATGTAATTCTGTTCGATAAAGCACAAGTTCCCCACTTCAACTATGTAGGCGACAGCATTCTCGGCTACAAGGCCCACATGGGCGCAGGCTCTATTACCAGCAATGTCAAATCCGACGGCAGTTTGGTAGTGATCCACGCCGAAGAGGATATCCCCACCGGTATCAAAAAAGTAGGTGCCATGCTGGGCGATTTTGCGGAAATCGGCTGCAATACGGTTTTGAATCCCGGCACCGTCGTTGGCCGCAATTCCAATGTATATCCCCTCTCCTGCGTGCGGGGCGTTGTTCCTGCTGACAGCATTTACAAAGCAAACGGGAATGTCGCAAAGAAAACATAGGAGTTACACTATGGAACATCTGCTTGATTTTCTGAACAAGCTGGAAGCGCATCACATTTACTATCGACTGAACAAAGTCCGGGACGCTATCCTGGTGGAAATCGCAGTGCCCGGTCAGCGTTGGGAAGTGGAATTTCTGCGGGACGGAAGCATCGAGACAGAAAGATTTATATCCACAGGAGAACTGGCAGGGGCATCCGCGTTGGACGACCTGTTCAACCAGTTTTCCTGATCCTCAAGCCACCTGCTTGCAGGCAGGGCTTTCGGCGGGAGCAAACCCCCGCCCTACTTTTCTTTGAGGGCCGATGTGGGCATCGGCCCCTACATCCAATCTATTGGGAGACTATATTATGGGCAAATATTTTGGTACTGACGGTTTCCGTGGGGAAGCCAATGAGAATTTGACTGCCGACCATGCCTATCAGGTAGGCCGTTTCCTGGGCTGGTATTACGGCGAGCTGCGCCGACGCAGCGGCAATATGGAAAAAGCCAAAGTGGTCATCGGCAAGGACACCCGCCGCTCCAGCTATATGTTTGAGTACGCCCTGTCTGCGGGTCTGACCGCATCCGGCGCGGATGCCTATTTGCTGCACGTCACTACCACGCCCTCCGTGGCCTATGTGACCCGGATGGACGATTTCGACTGCGGCGTGATGATCTCCGCCAGCCACAATCCCTTCTATGACAACGGCATCAAGCTGATCAACTGCCATGGCGAAAAGATGGACGAAACCACCATTGCGCTGGTGGAAGATTATCTGGACGGCAAACTGCACCTCTTTGGCCAGGACCGCCCCACTGTGCCATATGCCAAGCGGGAAGATATCGGCTGCACCGTAGACTATGTAGCAGGCAGAAACCGCTATATCGGTTATCTGATCAGTCTGGGCATGTATTCCTTCAAGGGTATGAAGGTGGGTCTCGATTGCGCCAACGGCGCTTCCTGGAATATGGCCCGTCTGGTTTTCGATGCCCTGGGCGCCAAAACCTATGTGATCAACAACGAGCCTGACGGCACCAATATCAACCAGAATGCCGGCTCTACCCATATCGAAGTGCTGCAGAAATTTGTGGTGGATAATGGGCTGGATGTGGGCTTTGCCTATGACGGCGACGCGGATCGCTGCCTGTGCGTAGATGAAAAGGGCAATATCGTCAATGGCGACCACATCCTGTATATTCTGGGCAAATATATGCGCTCCATGGGACAGTTGGAAGGCAACACCGTTGTCACCACGGTCATGAGCAACTTTGGCCTGTATCAGGCCTTTGATTCCCATGGCATCGGCTATGCCAAAACCGCTGTGGGCGATAAATATGTGTATGAATACATGGCTCAAAACGGTTGCCGTCTGGGCGGCGAGCAATCGGGTCATATCATCATCTCCAAGTATGCAACCACCGGTGACGGCATCCTCACTTCCTTGAAGATCATGGAAGTCATGCTGGCAAAGAAAAAGAAGCTCAGCGAGCTGTGCGCCGGCTTGACCATCTATCCCCAGGTGCTGAAGAATGTGCGGGTGCACTCCAAGCCCGAAGCCCAGAATGACCCTGCTGTCCAGGCCGCCGTGCAGGCTGTGGCAGAAAAATTGGGCAACACAGGCCGTATTCTGGTGCGGGAAAGCGGCACCGAACCGGTGATCCGGGTCATGGTGGAAGCACCCACCAAGGCGATCTGCCAGGAAATGGTAGATCAGGTGGTGGATGTGATCTGCGCCCAGGGACATAGCCGGGTATGATCACGCAAGGCTTTGACCTACCCATCCTCGACTGGATCTCGGAGCATCTCTGGTGTCCCGCGCTGGATGCCCTTATGCCGGCTATCACCCATCTGGGTGACGCAGGCATCATTTGGATTATCTTGGCGCTAACCCTACTGATTATTCCAAAATATCGGTCGAGCGGTGCAAAAGTGGCACTGGCCTTGCTGCTGGGGCTTCTGGTGTGCAATGTGGCATTGAAGCCACTGGTTGCCCGGATGCGGCCCTTTGAATATCAGTTGCTCCATTTTGGCAAAGAGATACCTTTGCTGATCCCTGCCCCCACAGATTTTTCCTTTCCTTCTGGCCACACCAACGCATCCTTTGCCGCCGCAACAGCGCTGATGCTCCATGACCGAAAACTTGGCATCCCCGCCTCAATTTTGGCAGCGCTGATTGCTTTTTCCAGGCTTTATCTGTATGTCCATTATCCGACAGATGTGCTGGCTGCCATTGCACTGGGTGCGACTTTGGCCTGCCTGTCCAATTTTCTTGTAAATAAGGGTATTGCCCTCTATCATAGACACAAAACTATAAAATAAGGAGTTTTTCACATGAGCAAAGCTATTGCCACTACTAATGCCCCCGCCGCCATCGGCCCTTACTCTCAGGGTGTTGACACTGGCAGCCTGGTTTTCGTTTCCGGTCAGCTGCCCATTGACCCCGCCACCGGTGAGTTCGCCGGCGCAGACATTGCCGCCCAGACCCGCCAGAGTCTGACCAATATCAAGGCCATTCTGGAAGCCAACGGCATGACCATGGCCAATGTAGTCAAGACCACCGTTCTGCTGGAGGACATCTCCGAGTTTGCCGCCATGAACGCCGTCTACGCCGAGTTCTTCACCGAGCCCTACCCTGCCCGCGCTGCCTATCAGGTCGCTGCCCTGCCCAAGGCCGCTAAGATCGAAATCGAGGCCATTGCCGCAAAGTAAAAACAAGGAGGACTCTCTGACCACCATCAATTTTGGTTAGGAATTCGTACAAAGAAGGAGAGGTAATCATTATGTTTTGTATAAATTGTGGTGCCAAGCTCGATGACAAAGCTAACTTTTGCAACCATTGCGGTACTAGGGTAGCACCAAATGCATATCAGCAAGCCGATTCCTCTGACAAGTTTGCTGCAACAAGGCCAACGAATCAGCCGATTGTTCCGAATCACAATGCGCAGGTAACATGTAGTGTTAACCTTGTTTACCCGAATGGCCGTAGCGAAATCGGAGATATCCATATTTCCGCGACAGAAATCATATTTGTTAAGAAAAGCAAGGCTGTTCATCTGGCTTTTGGTTTTGTTGGACGCGCGCTTGAGAATGGCGAAGAAAAATTGCGAATCAACGTTTCCGATATTATCAAAGGAAATAGAACAAGAATCGGTCTGAATTCGAATGTTTATCAGATAACGCTTCGCAACGGTGAAGTATATAAGTTGTGCTTGGACAATCCCAAAAAGGTATCCTATTTGGAAGGGATCTTTGGATAAGCTGGACAAAGGATGCTGCTCTTCAGATTTTTTATTTTGAAGCAGAATTATTTATTGCAAAAAACCTCGCAAGGCTTAGCGCCTTGCGAGGTTTTTCTTTAGTAATAGACCGTTGTCTTAACTTTCAATTCTGCCTTGACAGCATCCAGATCCACATCCTCGAAATACTCCGGATACAGCAGCTTCGCCAGATGCAGTCGGCAGTACAGCTGGGTCTTCTCATTGCCGCTGACAGCAGCAGTTGAGAACACATAAATATCCGCATCGGGGAAGCGGCGCAGCATACCCATTTTAGAGATCAGCGACATATCGGTATCAGTGGTCAGCTTGACGATGATATGCGGATTGACAGACTCGATCCATTCATCGGTAACTTTATACTCCTCCAAACCGATGGCCGGGTTAATGGCGCCGGCGTCATCCAGAAAATCGCAATCGATATAGGTCTTGTAACCGGCATTTCGCTCCAGATACACCACCACTCTGCGCCACTGAGGAATCTGCTGCACCCGGTTTTCCAGAATAAAGGTCCAGTAGGCCAGGGCGTCATATTCCCAGTGGGCATAGAGGATCTGATCCTCATCCAGCGTAAATGTGGTAGTACTCTTCACTCGCTGGCCGCCCTCCGCCTCGGTATACCAACCCAGGAATTTGTAGCCTTCCCGCACAGGTTCCGGGAGCGTCCCATATTTGTCGCCTTTTTTCAGTATGATCGGGTTTTGATACGGAGAAACCCGGCCACCATTTGCATCCAGCGTGATAAGGAAACTCGTCTTAACCTCCCATTGGGCATAGAGCGTATGGTCACCATCGGCGGTCATCACCGTTTCTTCGGTGATTCGTTCCCCTCCCTCAGTTGCCGTGAACCAGCCCAGGAAGGTGTAGCCATCCCGGACGGGCACAGGCAGCCGACCATAGCGGTCGCCCTTGACAATATTGACAGAAGCGCTGTTGCACGTACCGCCGTTAGGGTTTAGCATAACTGTAATGGACGAGTTTGGAAGAATCTGCTGCGGCACTTCCACTTGGCCCTGCAATGCCTCCCGGATGTACATTTCCACGATCTGGCAAATATCGGCGCCGGTGGCATCACGCACAGCAATTTCCTGCTCGGCCAGCATATAATAGGTGTCCTCGCCCTTCAGCAGCAGCATATCCGCCACCACCGCATACGTAGCATTGGGATTAAAGGCGGGGTCGGTGATGGTAACTCGATTGATGGAGGCAACCTTATAGTAAAGGCCATATGGTTCCCCTGCATCGTAATAGGTATTGCGCGCCACACTGTAGCCCATTGTGGTATAGGACCATCCGGCACAGTTTTCCCGCTGGGTGGCTGCCTCCAGCATTTCCAGAAGCTGCAGGCCGCTCAAATACACAACACCCACGCCTTCCTCAGAGCCATGGATGGCGTTGCGCAGGTCGGCTTCCGTGATTGCGCCGTCATATAGGAAATTGCGGCAATTGCCGCCGTTAAACAAACCGATCACCGGACATTCGATGCCCTCCAGCTTGTTTTCGCCATACCACTTGAGGGCATTCGACACCAACAAGCCCATGCCGCTCATGCCATTACAAGAAAAAGCGGCAGATCCATTCAAAGTATGCGCCACTGTGCCGATCACTTCCGGGATTTCGATGGCTGCGATCAGTCCATCCATTTGAGCATCTGTATCTTCCAGTGCCACCTGCTCAAACACGATCCGGCCACTCTTGGAATCAATCACATAGGCACCCACTGCCAGCGTACCATCGGCAGGTGCTTCAATCACAATGTCTCCTGCACCACCACCCAAGGAAACCAACACATCGCACTGGGGCTTGATCACGTCAGCAAATGCGTAGCCATTCAAAAAACCGTCGCCCAGATATTCTGCCGCATCCTGCCGCAAACTGGAGACAAAGCCCACCTTCAGGCTATCGCCCAGAACCACAGATGCATCAAAGTCGTAATATCCGCTGACTTCGTCGGACTTGCTGATATTGGAGCAGATTACGGAAAAACCTGCAGCCGCTTTGGCAGGTCTGGTAACCTTGATGGGCTCTTTGGCCCAAGAGGCATTGCTCTGGTAGGTCAACGCACCGGTGCCTCTGTAAAGCTCAGCCTGGGTGTAGAATTTCACCAGATTGCCATAGGCAGCATAGCCCACTTCCGCTTCACCGTGAACCAGATCATAGACACCCAAACCGGCCACATCGTAACCGGCAGCCTCCATCAGCTGGTAAATAGTGGCACCCATATCGTAGCTGGCATAGACGCTGCCCTGCAGATAGTTGCCCGCATCCACCAGATAGACAGTTGCACCCTCTGCTTCGTAAGCAGCCCGGGCAGCGGCAATGGCGGAATATACCGACACATCGCCCCGCACATTGGCGGTATACAAAATCACCGTAGCACCGTTATAGTCCACAGGAGCGGTGGTAGTTGGAACAGATTGGGTGGTTTGGGAAGGCGTTTCGGTTTGCTCCGGCCCCCGGTCGCAACCAGCAAACAGGCATGCCACCATCAGCAACACCAGCACCCCGGACAGGAATCGTTTCATAGCTTGCATCCTCGCATTCTTTTCGCAGTTAGCTTTATTATAAAGCAAAAATCTACTTGCGCAAGTCTTTTCCCTAAATTTTTTGTAAATAGTAACCGCCCTCCGGGATGGAGGGCGGTGCGGTTCACTAACAATTACTTAATAACCTTGTCGAAGCCGAAGTAATGCAGGGTGTTGTTGTAGCTGACATTCTCGATCAGCTTACCCAAAGTCTTCATATCGGCGGGATATTCGCCGTCTTCCACCATCTGGCCCACCAGGTTGCACAGAATTCTGCGGAAGTACTCGTGACGGGTGTAGCTGAGGAAGCTGCGGGAGTCGGTCAGCATACCGTTGAAGGTGCCGAAGGCGCCCAGGCTCATGAGGCTGATCATCTGCTGCTCCATACCGGGCTTGTGATCATTGAACCACCAGGCAGAGCCCTGCTGGATCTTGCCGGGAATACCGCTGTCGGTCTGGAACGCGCCCATAATGGTGCCGATGGCAGCATTATCAGAGGGGTTCAGAGAATACAGAATGGTCTTGCCCAGAGCGCCGTCAGCTTCCAGCTGGCCCAGCAGCTTGCTCAGGCCCACAGCATTGGGCTGGTCGTTGATGCAGTCGAAACCGGTGTCGGGACCCAGCTTGCCGAACATGACCTTGGAGTTGTCACGCAGGCAGGCGAAGTGGAGCTGGTTGACCCAGCCGCGCTTGGTGTATTCCTGACCTACGGAGATCAGCAGAGCGGTATGGTAAGCCAGCTGCTCATTCCAGGTGATGCCCTGACCTGCCTTGGCGCGGGCGAAGATATCATCCAGCTGTTCTTCGGTAGCTTCCACGCAGAAGCAGTAATCCAGTGCATGGTCGGAAACGCAGCAACCGTGATCGGCAAAGAAAGCGATGCGATCATTCAGCGCCTTGCGCATGTCGGCAACAGTATTGATGGCGTAGCCGCAGACAGCCTCCAGCTGGGCAACATAGGCGGGGAAAGTGGGCTTGTCGGCGCGCATAGCCTTATCAGGGCGGAAGGCAGGCAGAACCACACAAGGCATGGTGGGGTCCTTGGCCATCAGAGCATGCCACTTCAGATCATCCACAGGATCATCGGTGGTGCACACCAGCTTGACATTGGACTTGGCAATGATGCCACGGGCAGACATATCGGGCTGAGCCAGAATCGCGTTGCACTTTTCGTAAATCTCCATGGCGTTGTCGCCGTTCAGAGGCTCATAGACATCGAAATAACGCTGCAGTTCCAAATGGGTCCAGTGATACAGAGGATTGCCGATCAGATTGGGAATGGTTTCCGCCCACTTCTGGAATTTCTCTGCGTAGGTTGCACCGCCGGTAACATAGTACTCCGGCACACCGCAGGAACGCATGGCGCGCCATTTGTAGTGGTCACCGCCCAGCCAAACCTGGGTAATGGAATCGTAGCGCTTGTCCTCGTAGATCTCCTGGGGGTTGATGTGGCAGTGGTAGTCGATGATGGGCATGACTTCCGCGTGCTCATGATAGAGTTTCTTGGCAGTCTCGGTCTTGAGCAGGAAATCCGCGTTCATAAAGGGTGTCATATGTGTTCGCCTCCAATAAATATATGTCTACCATATAGATTAACAGATTTCCGTGGAAGTGTCAAGAAAATGTAAATAGCATTTCATTTTTTCATTTATCATTCTGTTGTAAAATGCCTTAGGAACCGTTATGTAAACGATAAACCCTAATCTGTCTATGTGCATTTTACATTTGTATCCGAATTTTACAGAAACAGCACTCAATCAGATGTATTTTGCCATTGACATGTGTGTATGCATTGACTATAATTAGATGCGTGAGGATTTGTCGTTTTGTCGATTTTTCCTAAAAGCTTGTTTATTTTGGCTGTACACAGCCCAGGAGGTATAAAAATGGATGTATTAACCAGACTCGCAAATTCCATCGTCGTTCCCGTTGTTGTGCTGGACAAGGTCGAGGATGCTGTCCCCACCGCTAAGGCTATGGCTGCTGGCGGCGTTGACACCATGGAGATCACCTTCCGCACTGCTTGCGCTCCCGATGCAATTAAGGCTGTTGCCGAAAACTGCCCCGAAGTCTGCGTTGGCGCTGGCACGATTGTTAATGTAGAGCAGGCCAAGCTGGCTGTCCAGATGGGTGCCAAGTTCATCGTTTCCCCCGGCTCCAGCGATGAAGTGGTTGGCTGGTGTGTGGAAAACGGCATTCCCGTTGCTCCCGGCTGTGTCACCCCCACTGAGATCATGGGCGCTCTGAAGCATGGCCTGAAGATGGTCAAGTTCTTCCCCGCCAATGTTTACGGCGGTCTGAACGCCATGAAGAATCTGGCCGGTCCCTTCGTCGGCCTGAAGTTCCTGCCCACCGGCGGTGTCAATGCTGCCAACATCAAGGAATACATCGACGCTCCCTTCATCCACGCTGTTGGCGGTTCCTGGGTCTGCCCCAAGGCTGACATCGCTGCCGGCAACTGGGAGAAGATCACCAATCTGTGCATCGAGGCCCGCAAGAACGCCAAGGGCGAATAATTTCATATTTTAATTTTGAAAGGAACATATAAAATGGCAAGAGTTATTACTTTCGGCGAACTGATGCTGCGTCTGCAGCCCTTCAACTATGAGCGCTTCGTGCAGGCTCAGAGCGTAGAATTCACCTTTGGCGGCGGCGAAGCCAACGTCTCCGTTTCCCTGGCTAACTACGGCATGGATGCCGCTTTCGTCACCAAGCTGCCCGCCCACTCCATCGGCCAGGCTGCTGTCAACTCCCTGCGCCGCTACGGCGTCGACACCTCCCTGATCGTCCGCGGTGGCGACCGTGTGGGTATCTACTACAATGAGAAGGGCGCTTCTCAGCGTGGCTCCGTCTGCATCTATGACCGCGCCAACTCCGCTATTCAGAAGGCTTCCCGCGAGGACTTCGACTGGGATAAGATCTTCGACGGCGCTGACTGGTTCCACTTCACCGGCATCACTCCCGCACTGGGCCCCAACGTTGTGGAAATCTGCGAAGATGCATGTAAGGCTGCCAAGGCTCGCGGCATCAAGATCTCCTGCGACCTGAACTACCGTGGCAAGCTGTGGACCCGTGCCCAGGCCAACGAGGCTATGACCAAGCTGGCTCAGTACATCGATGTCTGCATCTCCAACGAAGAGGACGCCAAGGACGTATTCGGCATCGAAGCTGAGAACACCGATATCTACGGCGGTACCATCAACCACGAAGGCTACAAGTCCGTTGCTAAGCAGCTGGCTGACAAGTTCGGCTTTGAGAAGGTCGCCATCACCCTGCGCGAAAGCCACTCCGCTTTCGACAACGGCTGGTCTGCTATGCTGTACGACGGCGAGAACTACTGCTTCTCCAAGAAGTATGATCTGCACATCATTGACCGCGTTGGCGGCGGTGACTCCTTCGGTGGCGGTCTGATCTACTCCCTGCTGAGCGGCAAGGACACCCAGGCTGCTGTTGAGTTCGCAGTGGCTGCTTCCGCTCTGAAGCACTCCATCGGCGGCGACTACAACATGGTCACTGTGGCTGAGGTTGAGAAGCTGGCCGGCGGCGACGGCTCCGGTCGTATCCAGAGATAATTTTACATATCCCAAAAGCACCGGATCAACCGATCCGGTGCTTTTTTGCCTATCTGCCCCCATATTGACACAGCCGTGCAGATGGGGTAGAATAAATAATATACATCAACCAAACGAGGTGCGTAATATGCTCTTTTTCCGCAATGACTACAGCAACGGTGCCCACCCCAAGATCATGGAGGCGCTGTGCAAAACCAATTTGGAACTGACCGTTGGCTACGGCATGGATCCTTACTGCCAAAAGGCTACTGACGTGATCCGCAATCTTTGTGCCTGCCCCAATGCCGACGTGCACTACATTGTTGGCGGCACCCAGGCCAACAAGACCGCCATCGGCGCTTTCCTGCGCCCTTGGGAAGCGGTAATCGCCGCCGACTCCGGCCACATTCAGGTCCACGAAGCCGGTGCCATCGAGCACAACGGCCACCGCATCTACCTCTGCCCCACCCCTGACGGCAAGCTGACTGCTGATATGGTAGAAAAGCTCTGCACCCTGTATGTCCAGGACGAAACCGCCGTTGCCCCCAAGGTGGTCTACATCTCCAACACCACCGAATTTGGCACAGTCTATTCCCTGTCCGAGCTGCAATCCCTGCGGGCTGTGTGCGACAAGTGGGGTCTGTATCTTTACTGCGACGGTGCAAGACTTGCCTGCGCCATGGCAGTTTCTGACACCGGCTTTGCTGACTACGCAGCCACCTGCGACGCCTTCACCATCGGCGGCACCAAGAATGGTCTGCTGTTCGGCGAGGCTCTGGTAATCACCAATCCTGTACTGATGCCCTCCTTCCGCCGCTGCATGAAGCAGCAGGGTGCCATGCTGGCCAAGGGCCGTCTACTGGGCATCCAGTTCGCTACCGCGCTGGAAGACGGGCTGTATATGGAGCTGGCCAACGCCGCCGTACGGGCTGCGCAGAAGCTGGCCGATGGTCTGAACGCTCTGCAGATCCCCATGCTCATCGACAGCCCCAGCAATCAGCTCTTCCCTGTTCTGCCCCACAAGATCGTAGAAAAGCTGCAAGAGCAGGTATCTTTTGAATTCTGGAGCAAGGTTGACGAAGATCACGATTGCATCCGCTTCGTCACCGCCTGGCACACCACAGAAGACGAGGTAAACGCCCTGCTGAAGCTGCTGGAGCTGCACTTGGCTTAATTCTGTAGAGGCTGGCCCCGGACTGTCCTTTTATGAATTGCTTTTTGTAAACAGGCTAATAAACTTGTATTCTCAAGAGGATAAACTATGAAAATGAAAAATTTTGCAACAATGTATGCCATTGTTGCAGCAGCACTATATGCAATTAACATTCCCTTTTCGAAAATGCTGCTAGGTTATGTTGCGCCCACTATGATGGCAGCATTTTTGTATCTGGGCGCTGGCTTGGGTATGTTTGCTTATAGCATTGTTTCCAAGGCAGCAGGAAAGGCAACTCCCACTGAACCGCTGACCAAAAAGGAATTGCCCTACACAATCGCAATGGTGGTTCTGGACATTATTGCCCCCATTCTCTTGATGTTTGGTATCAAGGCCTCCAATGCTGCAAATGTTTCATTGATTAACAACTTTGAAATTGTCGCAACCTCTCTGATTGCGCTGTTCGTTTTCAAAGAGGTTATCTCCAAAAGACTGTGGATTGCCATTGCCTTGGTAACAGTTGCAAGTGTTATTCTATCCTTTGAGGGAGCAGGCTCATTTGAGTTCAACATCGGTTCTTTGTTTGTTTTCGGTGCGTGTCTGTGCTGGGGCATTGAAAATAACTGCACCAGAATGATTAGCAACAAAATTTCTATTGAAGTCGTTGTTATTAAAGGCACTTTCTCTGGACTTGGCAGCTTGATTGTTGCCTTGACGATTGGCGAAAGCATCCCGTCTATTCTTTGGGTGCTGTGTGTATTGCTGCTTGGCTTTGTTGCCTATGGTTTGAGTATCTATTTCTATGTCATGGCGCAGAAAGATTTGGGTGCAGCCAAGACAAGTGCCTACTACTCTATTGCCCCATTTCTAGGTGTCGCCTTTGGCATGCTGTTTTTGGCTGAAAGACCTGCCATTCAGTTCTATGTTGCCTTGGCTGTAATGATTATCAGCACTTATTTTATGATTAAAGATACCATCGAATTGCAGCACACTCACGAGCATAATCATACCCATATCCATGAACACAGCCATGGAGATACTGTCCATTCCCACGAGCATACACATATTCATACACATATCCATGCTCACGGCGAGGACAGCAACAACCACGAGCACAATCACCAAACCATGTCCCATGAGCATTTGCATTTAGCCTGACTTATTTCAATTTTCCCAAAAGTTAACCGCAGCACCGTTCATTTGGTGCTGCGGTTGAATTTTATAAGTTAGCAGCGGGAGACAGCGCTTTTTTATTTACAATACACTTCGATAGCTTTGCTAACGAAGGCAGCTGTACCCTCACCATGCTGGTCCATATTATTTTTGAACCTTTCATCCGCCACATACATCTGGCCCAGACCTGCCAAAATCTGCTTGGTGCAGGTGTAGTAATTGGCGGTGATGAAGTCCTGTAGCTGCTTTACCAGCGCCTGCGCCACATCGGACTGAGGAAGCTGACCAGAGGCCATACACTGGGCAAATTCGGCAAAAATGGCATCCATGCCTGCGGTCAGATCATTCCATTGATCTTTAGAATAATCTCTTGTTTTTTCCGCGTGCTGCTTGTAGGCATTCGTTTCGCCCCAGCGCTGCTTTGCCTCCGCTTTGTACCGTTCAAACTCGCTGTTATCAAATGCTTGCATAATATTTTCTCCTTTCATTGCGCCGTCTATGGCCCCGATCAGCCGCTCCAGCCGCTCTTTTTTAAGTATGAGCAGCTTTTTCTGCTGGGCCAATGCCGTTTCCTTGTCATAGTTTGGTTGTAACAGAATTTGGCGAATGCTCTCCAGGGAGAACTCCAGCTCCCGATAAAACAGGATCTGCTGCATGCGAAGAAGGGATTTTTCATCGTAGAAACGGTAGCCGGAACGGGTGTCCACCCGGCTCGGCTTCAGCAGCCCAATTTGATCGTAATAGTGCAGCGTGCGCACACTGACACCGGTCAGCTTGGCAAATTCTTTGATCTGCATATGCATCCTGATCACCTCACAAAAGGCAGTATACGCTATGACGCAGCGTCAGAGTCAAGCATTATTCTGATTTTTCACCAATTCTTTTTGCCGCAGGATACCTTCATAGAGGCCATCTTTGCAGAATCCTGCCTCGGTGTAGCCCCGGCTGGTGTAGTAGGCTTCCAGATTTTTGTTGCCCACGGCAGAATCAAGGCGCATATACTTTTTGCCCATGTGGGCTGTGTAATCTTCCGCCATTTGCAAAAAAGCGCTGCCAGCACCCTTGGCATCCACCCGGGATGCCAGATGATGCAGGTAAAAAGCGGAATCATGCTCTGGCCAGCGCTCGTCCTCATGCAATAGCGCACCCACCGCAAGGATATCCCCTGCCCCGTCCGTCAGCACGAACAGTTCTTCCATTTGCCGCCGCATCTCATAGTAATCCAACGGATACCGCTGGTCATATTTGGTGGTGTTCCACTGCCGGATACCCACCTGGTCCATCCACGCCACCCGGCCCATGATCAGATCAAACACCGCCCGGATCTCTTCCGGCTTCGCCTGCCGGAAACTATAGTTACTGTTCATCGCCTTTTCCCTTTCCGGCAAACTTGCCAACAATCCATTTGATCAGCAAAATACCGCCTGCTATGGCAGCTACTTTCAGTAACGAAACTGCAATGGTGGTGGCGATCATCGGCCCCACCTGTTCTGCGGGCATACTGGTGTAAATGGCCACAATATCCTTTTTGACCCACATAAACACGATATAAGCAACGGCGATCACGCCAACAATGAGCCTCCATGGTTCCCTTTTCTTCTTTTCCTTGTTTTCCATATTTCCACCCTCTGGAAAGTTTGTTTAACTGAATTATACTCTGCGCAACAACAATTTTCAAGATAAATACAAAAAAGAAAGTGCCGTCGATAGACAGCACTTTCTTCTGCATTTTTGTTGATCTGTAAAAAGCAGGGCCACCCACTGCTCAGTTCAACAAATTGGAATTTGACTAACTGTGGAAATACTCATTCTTCGGCCATATTGTAAGGACTGGGGTATAGTTCGCAGAAAAGGCCATACCTTATGGCAGTTTCTTCAACGCTCGAAGCAGGCAGCACCGAGCCAATGTACATGTAGTAGTCATAACCAAAATGGATAAAGAAATCCTTGCCTGTTAGCTTAAACCAGCATTGCTCGCGAAGGCAGGCTGCAATAAGTTTACGAATCTCTGCAACATCAGAAACACTTGACGGAAGATGGATACCTTCTGAATAACATTCTGCTTGCTCAACAGAAAGGCTTAGCATCTGTGCTTTCGTCAGCAAGTCTATGCAGCAATCAATGTACGCAGTTTCTGTTTCCAGATATTTTTTATATGTTAGCTCGGTTTTGCCAAAGCTCTTTCCAATATCGCTGAAGCTGGTCCAATCCTCTACTGCATATCGTCCGCCTATGCGATTAGCGGGATTGTACTTCGTGATTCGATATTCAAACATGCAGCACTCGCCTCCCATCCATCTATTCGTCAAATTCAACTTTAACGAACTAAATTATACTTCCCAAATCTGCGAATTTCAAGGTGATAACAAAAAGAAAGTGCCGTCAATCGACAGCACTTTCTGTTGTATGATCTTAGTCCTGAGGCTTCATAGTGGGGAACAGGATGACCTCGCGGATGGAGTCGGAATTGGTGAACAGCATCACGGCGCGGTCGATGCCGATGCCCATGCCGCCCGTGGGGGGCATGCCGTATTCCATAGCGTTGAGGAAGTCCTCGTCCAGCATTTCGGTCTCGTCGTCGCCACGCTCACGCTGCTCCACCTGCTTCATGAAGCGGCCACGCTGATCCACAGGATCGTTCAGCTCGGAGTAGGCGTTACCCATCTCGCTGTGGCAGATGAAGAACTCGAAGCGCTCGGTCAGGCGGGGATCTTCGGGGCTGCGCTTGGTCAAGGGAGAAACCTCAACGGGGTACATGGTGATGAAGGTGGGCTGGATCAGATGCTCCTCAACACGCTGGTCGAAGCAGGCGTACAGGGCATTGCCCCAGGTCTTCTCAGCAGCGTCGGAAAGCTCCACACCCTTGGCCTTGGCAGCAGCCACGGCCTCAGCATCGTCGGTGATGGCACCGAAGTCGATGCCCACATACTTCTTGACAGCCTCCACCATGGTCATGCGGGGCCAGCCGGGAGTCAGGTCGATCTCCTCGCCCATCCACTGCAGCTGATAGGTGCCCAGATACTTCTGTGCAAAGGTGGTGAAGATACCCTCAGCGATATCCATCATATCGTGGAAATCGGCATAGGCCTGATACAGCTCCACAGAGGTAAACTCGGGGTTGTGCTTGGGATCCATACCCTCGTTACGGAAGATACGGCCGATCTCATACACACGATCCATGCCGCCGATGATGAGCCGCTTCAGAGGCAGCTCGGTGGCAATGCGCATGAACATATCGATATCCAGAGTATTGTGGTGGGTCACGAAGGGACGGGCAGAAGCACCACCGGCGATGGTGTTCAGGACAGGGGTCTCCACCTCGATGTAGCCCATGTTATCCAGATAATCGCGCATGTGCTTGATGAACTTGGAACGGATGACAAAGTTCTGCTTGACCTCGGGATTGACCATCAGATCCACATAGCGCTGACGGAAACGGATCTCCTTATCGGTCAGGCCGTGGAACTTGTCGGGCAGAGGCAGCAGGGCCTTGCTCAGCAGCACGATGGACTTGGTGCGGATGGAGATCTCGCCGGTCTTGGTGGTGAACACTTCACCCTCAGCGCCCACGATATCGCCGATGTCATTCTTCTTGAAGCGGTTAAACTCCTCTTCACCCATCTCGTCGATCTTAACAAACAGCTGGATGCGGCCGGAGCAGTCCTGCAGGTCGCAGAACAGCACCTTGCCCATGCCGCGCTTGCTCATCAGACGGCCGGCAACACGGACGGTCTTGCCCTCAAAAGCCTCATAGTTGGCCTTGATGTTGGCAGAGTCAGCATTGAAATCGTACTTGGTCTGCACGAAGGGATCACGACCCTCAGCGCGCAGGGCAGCCAGCTTATCGTGGCGAACCTGGACCTGGTCCAGCAGGGACATTTCTTCCTGCGGTACAAACTTTGCCATAGCTTAGCCCTCACGGGAGACGCTGATGACCTTCATGGTGAAGGAACCAGCAGGAGCGGTGAACATAAAGGTCTCACCGGCAGCCTTGCCAACAACGGCACGTCCGAAGGGAGAGTCATCGGACAGCTTGTTCTCCATAGGATTGGCTTCCTGGGAGCCGGTAATACGATAGGCAGTCTGAACACCCTGGGCATTTTCTACCACAACGGTGCAACCCAGGCCAACACGGCCGGTAGCCTCGTTCTCGTCCTCAATGATGACGGCGTGGGACAGGATGTCCTCGATCTCAGCAATACGGCCGTACAACTTAGCCTGCTCGTTCTTGGCAGCATCGTATTCGGAGTTTTCGGACAAGTCACCGTAGGAACGGGCTTCAGCGATCATAGCGGCGATCTCACGCTCGCGGGTAGTCTTCAGGTAGTTCAGTTCCTTTTCCAGCTCTGCCAGACGCAGGCTTGTGATCTTAAATTCTTTTGCCATATTTAAAAATCCTTTCTCAGATAAAAATATCCATAGCTCCCTACATTATAGAACGTTTCCCCCGCAGAGTCAAGTATTTTTCCAACTTTTTATACCGATCTTCTTCCTTCTTGACAAACAAAAACAGTCACAATAACATAAAAGCAACCACATTGCAGAAAGAGGGATGTATAATGCGCAAGTTCACCGCCTTTTTTCTGATTCTGGTGTTTCTGAGTGGTCTTGCAGGCTGCACACCGGAAACAGATAACCAAGCGAATAAGCCCAACTATTCTTTAGAAGATATTCTGCTTTATCAGGCCCATTCCCTTGCCCGGCTGATCGCCATGTCCGCCGAAACCAGCTACCTGCAGGCTCTTGAAACGCCGCAGCAGTACATCGCCCCGGCCGAAGTGTTCACCACAGCCATTAATGGTCAGGTGGTCAGCGGCAAATTGCTGAAAACTGTTTCGGAGGATTTCCAGACCCGCGTTTTAACGATCATGAACACCATGGGCCTCACAAATCTCGCCACCTGCAGTACTTTGGCCAAAACCGCCAGACTCCGTTTTCCCAAATCCCTCACCGCGCCCATGGCTGTGTACCTGCGCTTCAGCGACGAATGCCACTTTGTGGTACATTGTACCCCTACGGAGAATGATATCGTCTATGTGTGGGCCTATCCCATGTTTGCCGATGCCGCTGAGCGGGTACTGGCGTATTTCTTTTCCAATGCGGAGGATCTGACCGGTGATGAGATCCGCAGTTCCTGCAAAAAAGGAGCGAAAGCTAAGTTTGAAGCTGCGCATCCCGGCCAGCCTGTGAACGCCTCCCGCTACATCAGCATCGCCAAGAGCCTTTTGGGCACAGAAAATCTCGTAAACCCGGAAACGCTGTCCCTGTATTTGACCGACGAAGAACTTCTCACACAGGCTCTGACAGTCGCCCAGTGCTTATCCAACGGCATTGGAGAAGTGGAGGTCTACCAGTTTCCCGATGAGGTTCGGTCACATATCGAAAGCATTCTCTCCCAAACCGCTTATCCCCAACAGTTGGAAGACTACACAGGACAAAGGTGCTATCTTTCCATCCCCAATCAATTTGTGAACCCCTACGGCTCCCAGTGGATGAAAATCAACGCCGTTCTGACAGTCTGCCTGAACAATCCGACTCCTGACATGTTCGCCGAAAAAGAGGAAGAGCCGGTGCTTGTACTGATGGAAGTCGGTGATTCCTTCTCGTTGTTATTGTCCATCTACCCCACCCGGTACCACACCTACATATATGCCTTCAGCGTTCTGCCGGAACCTATCGAAAAGATCCGGCATAATCTGCTGGATAGCGGCGCCATACCCATGCAATAGGTTTCATAAAAAAGCCACGGCAGTGCCGTGGCTTTTTCTTGTTCAGTTTCCTTTGTTCAGTGCTTCAATAGCAGCCAGAATCTGGGGGTCTTCCATGGGGTTCAAAGTGCCGGCATAGATGGCAGCGGCAGTTTGGTCATCCACTTCCACCAAGGCATCCGGCGTAATACCCACACCCTCCAGGCATACGCCCTTGGGTGTAAAATACTTACCGATGCTCAGGCCCACCGCCGATCCATCGGGCAGCTGGTAGGTCACCTGAAAATGGCCCTTGCCACTGGTTTTTTCGCCCACCACGGTGGCCCATTCATATTCCCGCAGCGCGGCAGCAAAGAACTCCGCGGCGGAATAGGAACTGCCGTTGACCAGCACCGCCATGGGCATTTCCACACAGCTGGCATTGGATTTGTCCACAGACTCCTTGCCCCGATAATCCACCGTGCGGAACAGTTCACCCTCCGGCAGCAGATAATCCAGCAGACTCACCATCTCACTGGCATAGCCACCGCCATTGTAGCGCACATCAAAGATCAGCGCCACGGCCCCCTGGTCCACCAGCTTCTCGATGGCAGCTTTGGACTCATTGAAGCAGTTGGCATTGAAATTTTCAATGGTCACCAGGCCGATATTGCCCGCCAGCATCTGACCGGTAGCCACTACGGTTTTAACGATCCGCCGTTCCACCGCAATGGTCAGCTCCTGCTGATCCCGCAGCACGGTAATATTGACCTTGGTACCGGCCTCACCCTTGACAAGGGCCGTGCCGTCATCCATGGGCATACCGGCAATCCGGGTGCCATCCACCGCCACGATCACATCGCCTGCCAGCAGGCCTGCTTCCTCAGACGGGCCGCCCTCGGTGACCTTGACGATGAGATAACCCCGGTCGTCTTCCTGGATGGTAATACCGATACCCACGTAGGCGTTGTTTTTCTGTTCCTCATAGGACGCAAATTCGCCGGCGGGAATATAGTAGCTCCAGCGATCGCCCAAGGCGCCCACCATCGCATGGGCAGCGGCATCCTCCAAAGCAGTGGCATCGCCGCCATTGATATAGCGCTGCAGCAGCAGATCCTGCAGCTGCTCCAGCTTTGAATAATGATTCGGCTTCCGGGTAACGCAGAGCGTGATACCCACCGCCACGGCCGCTACCAGGAAATAAGATAAAACTCGGAGTATTTTCTTGCCCATACATTCACCTCATGAAAATTTTTCCCACAGCCACAAAGGCTGTGGGAAAGTGTGTTACGTTTTAATGTACTTCTGCGGATCTACCCAATTATCGTTGTACTGGATACCAAAATGCAGATGGTAACCGGTAGATCTGCCGGTG